>NZ_CP122458.1:1868571-2180000 GCF_032598905.1 Streptomyces sp. 11x1
AGCGGGACGGCGTCTAGCGGCCGCCGGGGCGATGTGGGTCCGCCCGCCCGCGTTCGTAACGGCGGACACGCCGATAGCCGGTGAGCTCGCCCTGCGGGTCGAGTTCCACCCGGTAGCTCGCGAGCAGGCTCATCGTGTCGGGGACCCTGGCGACCTCCAGGACCTCGACCTCCAGCGTCCAGCCGTCCTCGGACTGTTCGAACGACGACACGGACTCGGGCGCCATGCCGGTCAGCTCCGCGAGCTGGGTCCGCGCATGACGCAGCACCTGCATGGGGCCGGGGCGCTCGTCCGCCGATTCCCGCACCTCTTCAGGTTCATCCGATTCACGCCTTGTGGGCGAATTATGTGTTTTTGATGTGTTTGATGCGTTCGACATGACCACCTCGAACACCGAGTGGCCACACGTCCGTTGGCCAAACCTTTTCGGGTCAGCCGCGCAGCGCCGTCAACCGCGCAACGCGGCCAGCCGCCGTGCCGGAGCGAGCGCGCGACCCCGCCTCATGGCTCCCGCCCAGGGGTCGGTGCGGGCCTGGTCGACGGCGTCCGCCAGGGTCCATCGGCGGGCGTCGACGGCCGGGGCGTCGAGCTGTTCCCAGGTCAGGGGCGTGGCCACGGGCGCGCCGGGGCGGGCGCGCACGGTGTAGGGGGCTACGGCGGTCTGGGCGTAGACGTTGCGCTGGATGTCGAGGTAGAGCCGGTCGCCCCGGTCCTTCTTGCGGGGTTCGACGGTGAGCCGCTCGGGATGGGCGCGGACGAGTTCCCCGGCGAGTTCCCGGGCGAAGTCGCGCACCGCGTCGAAGTCGTCGTGCCCGTTCAGCGGTACGACGACGTGGACGCCCCGGGAGCCGGTGGTCATCGGTACGGACGGCAGGTTGGGCGCGTCGCGCAGGTCCCGTACGTCCCGGGCGGCCTCCCGGACCTGCGCGAAGTCGTCCACCGACGGGTCGAGGTCGATGACGAGCCGGTCGGGTCGGTCGACGTCCCCGGCCCGGGAGAGCCAGCGGTGCAGGGTGAGGCAGGCCTGGTCGGCCAGGTAGACGAGGGTGGCCGCGTCGTCGCAGACCGGGTGGACGACCGTGCCTCCCTCCTTGGCCACCTCGACGCGTTCGATCCGGTCCGGATAGTGCTCGGGGGTGTTCTTCTGCATGAACATGGGCCCGTCGAGCCCGTCGGGGTGCCGTTCCAGCATCAGCGGGCGCCCGCGCAGATGGGGCAGCATGAAGGGGGCGACGGCACGGTGGTAGGCGACGAGATCGCCCTTGGTGTACTCCTTGCCGCCGCCGTCGGCGGGGAACAGCACCTTGTCCGGCCGGTGGATCTCGACGGTACGGCGACCGACCCGCATCGTGTGGCTGTCCCCCATCGCCTGCTCCTCTCAGGGCGTGATCGCGTGCTCCACCAGCAGCCGTCCGGCCACCGCGATGGCCTCCGCGTCGATCCCCGCCTCGCGCAGCTGCTCCTCGGGCGAGGCCGAGCCCGGCATCGTACGGACGGCCAGGCGCACCAGGCGGGGCACCGGGCGGCCGTCGAGGAAGGCGTCGAGGACCGCGTCGCCGAGGCCGCCCTCCTCGTGGTGGTCCTCGACGGTGAGGATGCAGCCGGTGCGTTCGGCGGCCTCCCGCAGGGTGCGGCGGTCGACGGGCTTGACCGAGTAGAGGTCGATCACCCGGACCTGGATGCCCTCGCGGTCCAGCGCGTCGGCGGCGTTGAGGGCCTCGTGGACGGTGGCCCCGGCCGCGACGACCGTCAGCCGGTCGGTGTCCGAGGCACGCAGCACCTTGCTGCCGCCGACCGGGAACTCCTCGGTCGGGCTGTAGAGGACGGGCGAGGCGCCCCTGGAGGTGCGCAGGTAGCGGACGCCGTCGAGGCCGGCCATGGTGCCGACGAGCTTGGCGGTCTGGTTGGCGTCGCACGGGTACAGCACGGTGGAGCCGTGCACCGAGCGCATCATCGCCAGGTCCTCCAGACCCATCTGCGAGGGCCCGTCCTGGCCGATGGCGACGCCCGCGTGGGAGCCGACGAGATTGATGCCGGAGCCGCTGACCGACGCCATGCGGATGAAGTCGTGGGCACGGGTGAGAAACGCCGCGAACGTGGCGGCGTACGGCACCCAGCCGCGGGCCGCGAGGCCCACCGAGGCGGCCACGAGCTGCTGTTCGGCGATGTAGCACTCGAAGTAGCGGTCGGGGTGCTCCTTGGCGAAGAACTCGGAGCGGGTGGAGTCGCCGACCTCGCCGTCCAGGGCGACGACGTCCCCGCGGGCGGAGCCGAGCGCGGCGAGGGCCTGCCCGTAGGCGTCCCGGGTGGCGACCTCGTCACCGGTCTCGTAGCGCGGCAGTTCCAGGTGCCCGGTGCGTACGGCGTGCAGCATCCGGGCGGCCGGCGGCTGAGGGACCTCGACGCGGAGGTCGCGCACCCCGCCGAGTTCCGCGATCGCCTCGTCGGCGTCCTTGAGCGGCTTGCCGTGCAGGCCCTCCCGGTCCTGGACGGCCTCGACACCCTTGCCCTTGAGGGTGCGGGCCAGGATCACGGTGGGCTGGCCCTTGGTGGAGGCGGCCTCGCCGTAGGCGCGGTCGACGGCGTCCACGTCGTGTCCGTCGATCTCGATGGTGTGCCAGCCGAAGGCCGCGAAGCGGCGGGCGTAGGCGTCCAGGTCGTGGCCGTGCCGGGTGGGCCCGCGCTGTCCGAGCCGGTTGACGTCGACGATCGCCGTCAGATTGTCGAGATGCTCGTACGCGGCGTGCTCGGCGGCCTCCCACACCGAGCCCTCGGCGAGCTCGCTGTCGCCGCACAGCACCCACACCCGGTAGCCGGTGCGGTCCAGCCGCTTCCCGGCCAGCGCGATGCCGACGCCGACGGGCAGTCCCTGGCCCAGCGACCCGGTGGCCGTCTCCACCCACGGCAGCCGCCGTGGCGTGGGGTGTCCCTCCAGCCGGCTGCCCAGCTTGCGGAAGGTCATCAGCTCGGTCTCGCTGATCGCGCCCGCCGCCTTGTACGCGGAGTACAGCAGGGGCGAGGCGTGCCCCTTGGACAGCACGAACCGGTCGTTGGCGGGGTGCTGGGGGCGTTCGAAGTCGTACCGCAGATGCTTCGCGAGCAGCACCGCCATCAGCTCGGCGCCCGACATGGACGACGTCGGGTGCCCGGAGCCTGCGGCATCCGAAGCGCGGACGCTGTCGACCCGCAACTGCTGTGCCAGCTCGGTGAGTTGACGGCTGTTCATGACTCTCCTTTTGAACCCTCGGCGGGCTTCGGCGGAATTTCGGACGCCGGGCCGCGCTCCTGACCCGGTGACGTGGCCGGGGACTCGTCGGCGCCCGTCTTCGCCTTCTGGGGGGCGCCGGGCACCTTGGCCAGCTCCGGTGACGCCGTGTCCAGGGGGACGGACCAGGACCGTACGAGGCCCAACTGGACGCCCTGGCGCGGCAGTACGGCGTCCAGGAGCCAGTCGGCGGCCACCCGGACGCGGTTGCCGGGCATGGCGGCAAGGTGGTAGCCGCGGGCGACGGCTCCGGCGAGGGGCCCGGACAGCGGTACGCCGAGCGGGTTGGCGGCGGCCTTGACCCCGCCGAGGTCCACGACGAAGCCGAGGTCGCTGTGGCGGTAGGGCTCGGGCTCGCCCCGGCCGAGGGAGGCGGCGACGTTGTACGCGGCCACCTTGCCCTGCCGCCAGGCGTGTTGGGCGGTCATCGGGGTGTACTGGCCGGGCTTGGTCAGGTCGGGTACGGCGGCCGCGTCGCCGCAGGCGAACACGTCCGGCCGGCCCGGCACCCGCAGCGTGGGCTCGACGAGCAGCCGGCCGCGTTCCATCGGCAGCCCCAGCGACTCGGCGAGCGGATCGGGCCGTACGCCCACGCACCACACGAGCGTGCGGGTGTCGACGAACTCCCCGTCGGTCAGCAGCACTCCGTTCGGTGTGGCCTCCTTCACGGAGGTCCCCATCCGCACGTCGACACCCCGCTGCCGCAGCACCTTGTCGGCGGTCCGCGACAGCTTCTCGTCCATCTCGGGCAGCACGCGGTCGGCGATGTCGAGCAGCATCCAGCGCGGTCGCATGCCCTCCCGCAGCGGTTGCTTGCGCACCAGCGCGTCGGTGAAGATCTGGCCATGGGCGGCGACCTCGGTCCCGGTGTAACCGGCGCCGACCACCACGAAGGTGCAGCGCGCGTCGCAGCTCTTGGGGTCCTCGCTCCCGGCGGCCAGCTCCACCTGCCGGGTCACGTGGTCCCTGAGGTACAGCGCCTCGGGCAGCCCCCGGAAGCCGTGGGCGTGCTCGGCGACGCCGGGGATGGGCAGCAGCTTGTTGACGCTGCCGGCCGCGAGCACCAGCCGGTCGTAGGTGAGGGTGCCGACGCCGCCCTCGGGATCCGAGTAGCGCACGGTGCGCGCGTCGAGGTCGATGTCGTCGGCCTCACCCAGCACCAGCCGCACATGGGGCAGGGTGCCGGTGAGGGAGACGGTGACCCGGCGTGGTTCCAGGATGCCGGCGGCGACCTGGGGCAGCAGGGGCAGATACAGGAAGTAGTCGGTCGGGTTCAGCAGGGTGATGTCGGCCTTGTTCCGGGTCAGCCGCGCGAGGGTGCGGGCCGTCCGGTAGCCGGCGAAACCGGCACCGACGATCACGATGCGGGGTCGACTCACGGTTCGCCTCCGGCGGGTCGCGTGCGTACGAACCTTCCGCGTCCCCCTGGTCCACGGGCCCAAACCGGAGGTCCGCCCGATCGTGCGCGGGTTTCCGCCGTGATCCACGGGTACTCGGACCGCGAACCGGCCCGCCCCGAGCGCACCTGTCGCGGAGGTACCCCCATGCCCGAGTACGGATACTTCCTGGCGACCGAGGAGTTCGGTCCCGCCGAGCTGATCGAGTACCGCAGGGCGGCGGGGGCGCGAACCCCGTCAGCGGCGGCACGAAGGTGTGCTGGGGCCCCGACCGGGACGCCGCGGTCCGGCTCGTCCGCCACCTGCGGTCGAGCCAGCTGCTGCCCGGCGAGATGGGGCAGATCCTGCCCCCGCCCAGCCTCTTCGAACAGCTGGAGCCGCTGGTCACCGAACAGATGGTCGGCGAGAACACGGTGTGCGGCGACGACGTCGACGAGCACGTCGCCGAGCTGACCGCCTTCGCCGACGCGGGCTTCGACCGTGTGTACGTCAGCCAGGTCGGCCCCGACCAGCGTGGCTTCTTCGACTTCTACCGCACGAAGGTGCTGCCGCAACTCCAGCGCTGATCCGCACCGCCCCCGAGTTCTCGGCCCAGATGGTGTTTCCCTCTCCCCATCGTCTGGGCCGAGTGCACGTGCGCAAGGAGCGGGGCCCGGAACGTCCTTGCCGTCCGGGCCCCGCTCCTTCGGCTGCTCTCTTTTCTGCTCGGCTTTCCTGCTCTTCCTGCTCTTCCTGCTCTTTCCTCCGCTCACCGCTACCGGTGACGCGGGTCCTCGGGGTCGACACCGGCCGGGGGCGGCGCACCGGTCGCGCCGCCGGGTGCGACGGGCGGCACCGGCGGATATCCGGCCGGCCCCGCACTGCCCGGGGGCATCCCCGGCGCCGTGCCGCCGACCACCCGGTCACGGCCCCCGGCGATCTCGCCCTCGTGCTCGGCCGTCGGCCGGGACGCCGAGGGACGCGCCGCGCTTCGCAGCACATACGCCGCCACACCGAGCATCACGGCCGTGATCAGCGCGGCGGCCCAGTCCGGCAGGCCCAGCGACAGGGCCAGCCCGAGGGCCAGCGCGAGGGCGGCACCCGCGTAGAGGGCGAGTGCCCCGGACGCGGCGTACAGCGCGGCCTTGCGGCGCTGCTTGCGGGTCTGCTGCCGCAGCTCGTCGCGGATGGTCTCGCGGGCCACCAGCGCCAGCTCGTCGACCAGGTGCTTGTCCAGATGTTCGAGATGATCCAAGCGGTCCATTGCGCCCGGGTACCCCTGCCCGTGCCCGCGTAACGCGGGCCGGTAACGCGGCATGCGCCGGGGGCGGATCCCCAACTAGGCTCTGCACCATGGAGATTCTCGGCACCACGCTCCGCATCTGCGTCGACGACCTGGAAGCAGCGGTCCCGTTCTACGAGAGACTCTCGGGCGGACCGGCGATGCGCTTCGAACGCGGTGGCGTCCAGGTCGCAGCCGTCGGCTGCTTCCTGCTGATGAGCGGCCCGGAGGCGGAGCTGGAGGTCCTGCGCAAGGTCGCCGCGACCATCGCGGTCGAGGACGTCGACGAGGCGAACCGGGTCCTCACCGCCTCCGGCGCCCAGGTGCTGGCCGGCCCCGTCCCGACCCCCGTCGGCCGCAATCTGATCGCGGTCCACCCCGACGGCTCGGTCTACGAGTACGCGGACCGCCGGGCGGCCGGGTGAGCCTCAGGCGGCGAACGCGGCCACCACGAGGTCCGTGAGCAGCGCGCCCGCCGTGCCGTCGGGGTCCAGATCCGGGTCGTAGATGGTGACGTTGAGGCCCACGCAGTGCGGTGAGCTGACCAACGGGCGGAGCAGCGCGGTCAGTTCGTCGGGGAGGAGCCCGTCGGGGTCGGGGCTGTGGACGGCCGGCATGACGGACGGGTCGAGGACGTCGTCGTCCAGGTGGACCCAGAAGCCGTCCAGTTCGGGCGGTTCGGCGAGAGTGCGTGCCGGGCGTCGCACGGCACGCGCCACTTTCGCAGCAGGCCCTGGGTGCGCAGCTCGCCGACGGTCACGACGGGGATCTGCAGGGCGGCCGGCTCGGTGCGGTCGTCCTCGAACGCGTCCCGGATGCCGAAGACCCGTACGTCCTCGTCGCGCAGATAGGGCCCGAGCCCTTCCAGATCGGTCAGGTCCGGCTGGCCGCGCCCCGTGGCGAGCGCCAGCTCCTCGCCGCCGGCCGCCCCGACCCGGTCGGAGTTCCCCGGGTGCCGGAAATCGGCGGAGGCGTCGACGGCGACCAGCCCGTACCGCCCGATCCGGCGCAGCGCGAGCGCGGCGCCGAGCTGGATCGAACAGTCCCCGCCGAGGACGACGGGCAGCTCACCGGCCCGGACGTGCCGCTCGATCCGGTCGGCCGGCCTGCGCGTGTACGAGGCGATCGCCCCGGCGTTGAAGACACCGTCGCCCTCCTGCCAGTCGCCCCGGTCGTAGCGCGGCGGCACGACCACCCCGCCCTCCAGCGCGCGAGTCGCCGCACGATGCCCTGTTCGCGCAGCGCGCCGGCGAGCTTGTGGCAGCCGGGCACGGTTCCCGGGGCGGGCGGCCGCAGGCCGAGGTTGGAGGGAGCGTCCACGACGACGATGTTCCGCATGGCTCCCATCCTGCGCGACGGGGTCGCCCACCGGGACGGGAACGGATCATTCCGGCAGGCGGCCCCCGCCCGGCGCCGGGCGCTCCATCTCCGTGGTGAGCGCCCACCTCTGGTGGTCCCGCCAAGCACCGTCGATGAACAGGAAGTCCGGTGAGAACCCCTCCAGCCGGAACCCGCACCGCCGGGCGAGGGCGATGGAGGCGGCGTTCTGGGGCTGCACGTTGATCTCCAGCCGGTGCAGCCCCATGAAGGTGAACGCGTACTCCACGACCAGCGCGAGCCCCTCCCCCATCAGGCCCCGCCCGGCGGCGTGGGCGAAGGCGCCGTAGCCGAGGGCGCCGCTCTGGAAGCCGCCCTCCACGATGTTGTTGATGTTGATGAAGCCGGCGATGCCCCCGCCGTCCCTCTCGCACACCAGGAACCCGGCCTTGGTCGGATCCTCGATCAGCCGTCCCGCGTAGGCGCGGTACGCGGCCTCGGTCGCCGGGGGGAACAGCCACGGCCGGTGCAGCTCCCCGCTCTCCCGCACCCGTTGGACGAACTCGGGACCGTCCTCGGGTGTGAAGCGCCGGATCACGACGCGGGGGCCTTCGATGAGATGACGAACGTTCTCGGACACCCCGCCACGGTACGTCGGGGCGGGTATCACCTGTGGCGTCTCATGAAGTAGGCCCCGCACACCGCTCCGACCAGGCCCGTCCCGAGGAGCGCCAGCCACAGGGGCATGGTGACCTCGGAGACCAGCAGCTGGATCTCGGTGCTCTGGGTGTTCTGGAAGACGAAGACGAGCGCGAGGACGGCGAGCAGGCCCACGACGACCCGGCCGGGGGTCAGCGTCTCGCTCCATCGCTTCCGCCCGTGCGTCCCGACTCGTGGCGTTTTCTTCGCGCTCATACCTCCAGAATGACGGGGGCGCCCCAGACGCGCCTGGTGGGAGAGGCGTCGGGCAGTCGGCCGGGGGCGGCGCGGGTCGTCAGATCAGCGCCGGCTCGTCCAGCGTCAGCGTCCCCGCCTCCGCGTCCAGCTCCGCCGTCACCCCGAAGGGGATCGTCAGTGCCCCTTCCCCGTGTCCGAAACCGAACTCCTCCACCACCGGTACCCCGGCCCCGCCGATCCGGTCGACGAGCAGTGCCCGCACCTTCTCGTACGGTTCGCACTCCGCCCAGGAGCCGAGGACGATGCCGACGACCCCGTCGAGCCAGCCCGCGCGCAGGAGCTGGGTGAGATAGCGGTCGAGGCGATAGGTCTCCTCGCCGACGTCCTCCAGGCAGAGCAGCGCGCCCCGGGCGGATGGCCGGGCGTGGGGACTGCCCAGCTCGGCCGCGAGCAGACAGAGGCAACCGCCGAGGAGCACGCCCCGCGCCCGGCCCGGTACGAGGGCGGCACTGCCTTCGACGGCCCGGATCGTGCGGACCGACTCGGGGGAGAACAGGGTGGCACGCAGATGTTCCTGGGCCCGGGTGTTCTTCAGGAAGTCGACCCCCGCGGCCATGGGGCCGTGCAGGGTGACCAGTCCGGCGCGGGTGGCGAACGCCTCGTGCAGCGCCGTGATGTCGCTGAACCCGACGAGTGTCTTGGGGCCCGCGGCCCGGATCGCGTCCCAGTCGAGCAGGTCGGCCATCCGCTGGACGCCGTAGCCGCCGCGGGCGCACAGCACGGCGGACACGGAGGGGTCGCACCAGGCGCTCTGGAAGTCGGCGGCCCGGTCGGCATCCGTGCCCGCGAGGTAGGAGAACTCGGGGTGCCGGTCCAATGCGTGGGGTGCGACGACGGGGTCGAGGTCCCAGCCGCGCAGCAGGTCCAGCCCGGCGCTGAGCCGTTCCTCGGCGACCGGTCCGCTGGGCGCGACGACGGCCACCCGGGCGCCGGGGACGAGGCGAGCCGGTCTGGTCAGCGGCGTCACTGATGTCACGGGTGTCACTGGTATCACGGGTGTCACTTGGCGAGCTCCAGAGTTGGGATACCCGGAGGATTCAACCCGAAGACCCGCGCGTACAGCGAAAGCTCCGCCTCCAGGGCCCGCACCATCGTCTCCGCCCGCCGGAAGCCGTGCCCCTCCCCCTCGAAGGCGAGGTAGGCGTGCGGCACCCGCCGCCCGTCCAGCCGGGCGAGGAACCGCTCGCACTGCGCGGGCGGGCAGATCACGTCGTCGAGGCCCTGGAGCAGTAGGAACGGCGCCTTGATCCGGTCGGCGTGCTCGGTGGGCGACCGCTCCGCGTACCGCATCGGCTCCTCGGTCAGGGGACCCACTAGAGTCTCCAGATACTGGGATTCGAAGTCGTGCGTCTCCCCCGAACCCCAGTTCGCGAGGTCGAGGATGGGGTACAGGATGGTTCCGCAGGCGTATACATCGGTCGCGGTGAGGGACACGGCGGCGGTCCAGCCGCCCGCGCTGCCGCCCCTGATGGCCAGCCTGGTCCGGTCGGCGGTGCCTTCGTCGGCGAGGGCGAGCGCGACGGCCGCGCAGTCCTCGACGTCGACGACGCCCCACTGTTCGCGCAGCCGGTTGCGGTACTCCCGTCCGTATCCGGTGGACCCGCCGTAGTTGACCTCGGCGACGCCGATGCCGCGTGAGGTGAAGTAGGCGATCGCGAGGTCCAGGACCAGCGGCGCGCGGCTGGTGGGCCCGCCGTGGGCCCAGACGACGTAGGGCGGCAGCTCGGTGCTGAAGGCGACGGCGCCGGGGTTGTGGGGCGGGTAGACGTGGGCGTGGATCTCGCGTCCGGCGGGGCCGAGGAAGCTGCGGATCTGGGGTTCGGGGTAGTAGGAGGGGTCCACCGGGTCGTCGTGCACGGCTCCGACCACCCGGGCGTCGCCGGTGGCCGCGTCCAGTTCGACCACCTCGTAGGCGCTGCGGGGGCTGGCGCCGATGCCGAGGACCCGGCCGCCGCGCACGGCGAGCGAGGGCGCGAACTCCGTCCATGGTCCGGCCGCGTCCACGACCTGGCCGGTCTCCAGGTCGAGGACGCCGAGCGCGGTGGCGCCCCGCCCGTGGATCACGGCGACCAGCCCGCCCTCCAGCAGCGCGAACCAGCGCCAGCCGACCTTCCACAGCGGGCCGCCGAACTCCTCCTCCCGGGCACACAGGGCCGTGCGGTCGCCGCCGTCGGGGTCGAGGCGGTAGAGGTTCCAGTAGCCGGTGGTGTCGCTGGAGTACACGAGGGTGCCGTCGGCGGCCCAGTCGACCTGGGCGACGGACGCCTCCGGGCCGCCCGCGACGGTCCGGGGCGTGCCGAGCAGGCCGTCCTCGGTCACCTCGGCGACCAGCAGCGACGTGCCGTCCCAGGGCATCCTGGGGTGGTCCCAGGCGAGCCAGGCGGCACGGTGGCCGTCGGGCGAGAGCCGGGGGCAGGTGACGAACCGCCGGCTGTCGTCGGTGAGTTCCCGTACTTCACCCCGGTCCTCGGCCGCCGAGCCGTCCAGCGGTACGGCGGCGACGACCCGGCGGACGTCGGTGGGCCCCTCGCCGGTGAACTCCTCCAGGACGCACCACACCTCGTCCCGCTCCGGGTGCGGTCTCGGGTCCACCCAGCGCAGGCCGCCGCCGACCGGCGACACCGGGGTGAGCGGGCGGGGCTCGCCGCCCGGTTCGAACCCGTAGAGGCGCTGGTCGGCGAAGTTCGCGAAGACCACGAGGTGGCCGGTGTCCCGCGGGACCGCGGTCCAGGGCTGCCCGCCGTACTCCATGACGCGGCTGCGCACGTTCCACGGGGCCGACAGGACCGACTCCTCCGTGCCGTCGGCCGTGCGCCGCACCAGGGTGCGCCGGCCGCCCTCGGCGGGCCGTGGCTCGGTCCACCAGGCCTCGTCGCCGACGAAGCCCACGAACTCGGGATGCCCGTCGTGCGCGGCGGCGAGCGCCGCGTCGATCGGCGAGGGCCACGAACCGTACGCCAGGGTCTGCACCTTGTCCCCCATGTCCCTTCGTCCCCCGAGTCTCATCGGTCAGGCCGTCCGCAGGAAGCGGTCGAGCACACGGACGCCGAAGTGGAGCGCCTCCACGGGGACGCGCTCGTCGACGCCGTGGAAGAGCGCCGCGTAGTCGAAGCCCTCGGGAAGCTTCAGCGGCGAGAAGCCGTAGCCGGTGATGCCGAGCCGCGAGAACTGCTTGGCGTCGGTGCCGCCCGGCATGCAGTACGGCACCACGTGCCCTTCGGGCGCGAACTCCTCGACGGCTGCCCGCATCCGCGCGTACGTGGTGGAGTCCACCGGCGCCTGGAGCGCCACCTCCCGGTGTTCGTACTCCCACTCCACGTCCGGTCCGGTGAGCAGGTCGAGGGTCTCCCGGAACTCGTCCTCGCCGCCGGGCAGATACCGTCCGTCCACACGTGCGGCGGCCTCCCCCGGGATCACGTTGATCTTGTAACCGGCGTCCAGCATGGTCGGGTTGGCGCTGTTGCGGACGGTCGCCTCGACCAGGGCGGCGGCCGGGCCGAGCTTGTCGAGCAGCCGGTCGACGCCGCCCGGGCCGTCGAGGTCGGCCTCGACGCCGTACAGCGCGGCGAGTTCGGTGAGGGCGGCGCGGACGGTCGGGGTGAGCCGCAGGGGCCACTCGTGGGCGCCGATCCGGGCGACGGCCGCCGCCAGCCGGGTCACGGCGTTGGCCCGGTTCACCTTGGAGCCGTGGCCGGCCCGGCCGCGTGCGGTGAGCTTCAGCCAGCCGGTGCCGCGCTCCCCCGCCGCGATCGGATAGATCTGCCGGCCGCCGCCGTCGTGGAAGGTGAAGGCCCCCGATTCGCTGATGCCCTCGGTGCAGCCCTCGAAGAGAGCGGCGTGCCGGTCGGCGAGGAACCCGGAGCCGTCCTCGGCGCTCGCCTCCTCGTCGGCGGTGAACGCGATCACGAGGTCCCGGCGGGGGCGCACGCCGGTGCGCGCCCACTGGCGTACGACGGCGAGGATCATCGCGTCCATGTTCTTCATGTCGACCGCGCCCCGCCCCCAGACCACACCGTCGCGGATCTCCCCGGAGAACGGGTGCACGGTCCAGTCGGCGGCCTGGGCGGGCACGACGTCCAGATGACCGTGGACCAGCAGGGCGTCCGCCGACGGGTCGGTGCCCTCGATCCGCGCCACCACGTTGGTCCGGCCCTCGGTGCGCTCCAGCAGTGTGGGCTCCAGGCCCGCCTCGGCCAGCAGCGCGGCGGCGTACTCGGCGGCCGGCCGCTCCCGGCAGTCCCCGCCGCCACGGTTGGTGGTGTCGATGCGGATGAGGTCGGAGGTGAACCGGACCACCTCGTCCAGCGCCCGCTGGTCCACGGGTGCCGTCTGCTCAGCCATATGTCTCCTCCACCGCGGCCGAGACGATCGTGGTGACCGCCTTGAAGGTGCGGATTCCCTCGTACATCGTCGGGCTGGTGTACGCGACCTTGCGTTCACCGGTACGGACCACCCCGGGCACCACGGTCGCGGCCATCGCCAGATGCTCGGCGTCGAACTCCAGCGCCACGGTGAACGGGCCGCCCCTGACCGGTTCGTGCCGTACGGCGAGCGCCGCGGCCTCCTTCGCCGCCGCGCGGATGTCCGCGGCCGTTCTCGCCGGGGTGCGGCACACCGCCGCGTACCGCGACACATGGTCCTTGACCGCCACTTTGAGCGCCTCGGGCGCATAGCCCAGGGCGTCCTCGCACGCCACGTCGTCGCCGGTCACCAGCACCACCGGTACCCCGTACTCGGCCACCACATGCGAGTTGAGCAGGCCTTCGCTGGCCCGTTCGTCGTTCACCCACACCCCGGTGATGGAGTTCGCCAGGTAGGTGTGGGCGAGGACGCCCTCCATCCCGGCGCCCGCGTGATAGCCCACGAACGCGATGCCGTCCACGTCCCCGTGCTGCACGCCCTCCACCATGGACAGCGCCTTGTGGCGGCCGGTGAGCATCTGGGCGCGCTCGTCCAGCTCCTCCAGCAGCAGGTTGCGCATCGTCCAGTGCGCCTCGTTGATCAGCACCTCGTCGGCCCCGCCGTCGAGGAACCCGAGCACGGCGGCGTTCACGTCCGAGGTGAACATCGAACGGCACCGCTCCCACTGCTGTGTCCCCGGCAGCACGTCGGCCGGCCAGGTGACACCGGTGGCGCCCTCCATGTCGGCGCTGATGAGGATCTTCATGGCTCGAACCGTACGCGCTCACGACGATCCGTGGCAGACCTGTGGATAACTCTCACCGGCCCGGCCCACCGAGGCGTGGACCGGGGCCTGTCGTCACCTCGCCGTCCGCCCGCGACGCCCGGCCTCAGGCCGTGCGGCCGGCCACGTACCACCTGGACGGCAGTTCGAGGCGGGTGCCGTCCGCGGTGTGTTCCGTGGTGGCCAGCGGGAGTTCACCGCTGGCCACCACGGTGAGACCGGCGGCACGCAGGTACTTGGGGACCGCGGCGTCGGTGACCTCGCCGGGGGCGATGCCGTGCCGGAAGATCGGGGCGAGCTTGGCGGGAGGACCGGCCGGGTCGGCCGCGAGGCCCATGAGAACGGGCTTCGCGGCCTCGGCCAGTTCGACGAGGCAGACCCGGCCGCGTTCGCCCAGCAGCGTGGCAACGGTGTCCACGAGTCGCTGGCGGTCGTCGGGCTCGCACTGGTGGAGGACGCCGCGCACATAGACGTTGGCGTCGCCGAGGTCGGCGTGGAGGGCTTCGGCGTCCGTCTTGTCGGCCGCGTCGAGCACACGGTAGGCGGCCCGGCCGTCCGGGTCGGCCGCGCGGGCCCGGTCGAGGGCGGCGCCGGAGAGGTCGACGCCGATGACGCGGGGGAAGCGGTCGGCCAGGAAGCGGGTCTGGGTGCCGTTGCCGCAGCCCAGGTCGACCAGGGGGAGGTCCGCCGCGGTCAGGTAGGGCTCGAAGAGCGCCAGATGAACGGCCGCGGTCCGCTCGGGCCCCGCGTCCCAGAAGACGGCGCCCGGTTCGTCGGAGGCCTCCCGCCAGAACCCCTCCCAGGCGTCCCGGTACCGACTCGTCACACTCATGCCCTACCCCCGACCAGCGACACGGCCGCCGCTGTGACGGCCCAGATCGGTCTACCCTGCCCGGCAGCCGGAGACAAGCGCCGTGCGCGTACCTTCACCCCGCGTTCGGATCACGCGCGCCGCCTCGGCAGGGTCAGTTCGAACCACACGGTCTTGCCCGCGCCCGTCCGGCTGGTCCCCCACTCGCGGGCCAGGGCGGTCAGGACACGCAGTCCACGGCCGAACTCGTCCGTCGGTGCCGCGCTGAGCAGGGTCGGCAGCGTCGGATCGTCGTCGTAGACCTCGCACAGCAGGGTGTCGCCACGGACCAGACGCAGTTCGATCCGGCGCCCACGCGCGTGCCGTACGGCGTTGGTGACGAGTTCGCCGGCCAGGAGCGCGGTGGTGTCCGTGAGGGCGTCGAGGCCCCAGACGGACAGCTGTTCGCGGACGGCGGCGCGAGCGCGGGCCGCCTCGACCGGGTCGGGGGCGAGACGCCACTCGGCGACGTCCTCGGGCTCGATGCCGCTCAGCCGCGCCATCAGCAGGGCGACGTCGTCCTTTCGGCCGCCGCGTGTGTTGAGGGCGCGGATGATCGTGTCGCAGGCGTCGTCCATGGAGGCGGCCGGGTGGGCGGCGGACTCGCAGAGCGTCGCGAGGCCCACGCCGATGTCCTCGCCGCGCATCTCGACCAGCCCGTCGGTACACATCACGAGCCGGTCACCCGGCTCCACGCGCACGCGTACCGCCTCGAACGCCACCCCGCCGACGCCGATCGGCGCGCCCGTGGGCAGGTCGAGCAGTTCGCTGCGGCCGTCCGCCGCGCGGACCAGCACGGGTGGGATGTGGCCCGCGTTGGCGAGGTGCAGTTCGCTCGCGATGGGGTCGTAGACGGCGTAGAGGCAGGTCGCGAGATAGTGCTCGCCGAGGCGCTGGGCGAGGTCGTCGAGGTTGCGCAGGAGCTGCGCGGGCGGCAGATCGAGGGCAGCCATGGTCTGCACGGCCGTGCGCAACTGGCCCATCATCGCGGCCGAGTTGAGGCCGTGCCCCATCACGTCGCCGACGACCAGCGCGGTGCGGGCGCCCGGCAGCTTCACCGAGTCGAACCAGTCGCCGCCGACCCGCCCGAGCAGGGTGCCCGGCAGATAGCGGGTGGCGATGTCGCAGCCCGTCATGTGGGCCTCGATCTGCGGGAGCATGCTGTCCTGGAGCGTCTCGGCGACGTTCTCCTGGTAGGTGTACATCCGGGCGTTGTCGAGGACGAGGCCGGCCCGGGCGGCGAGTTCGGCGCCGGTCACGCGGTCCATGTCGTCGAAGACCTCGCGCTCCGGGTGGCGCAGCAGGATCATGAAGCCGAGGACGACGTTGCGGGCCTTCAGGGGCACGACCAGCATGGAGCGGCCCGTGATCAGCGGCCGGATGTCGCGCTTCTCGAACTGCGCGGCGATCGCGTGCCCCATCTGCTCGGTGATGCGCGGGACGAGGACGGGCTCGCCGGTGGTCATGCACTGGAAGAACGGGGTGTGCGCCGGGAACGGCATGGCCTCGCCGACGGGCACGACGTCGTCCCAGCGACCCGGCTCGTCCGTGTGCTCCACGGCCACCCGGTGCCACATGGTCGTCGTGTCGGGCACCCCATCCGGGAACCCCTCGCCGGCGACGACCTGTTCGCGCAGATAGGTGCCGGCGACGTCGGTGAAGCGGGGCACGACCGCCCTGCTGACCTCGACGATGGTCCGGGAGAGGTCGAGGGAGGTGCCGATGCGCCCGCTGACCTCGTTGAGGAACTCCAGACGCTCGCGCACGGCCGCGTGTTCGAGGTCCTCGCCCTCGTCCGGCGCGTCCTCCGGCACCGTCAGCCCCTGTGCGACGGCGCGCGCGGCCCGTTCCCGGCGGGCCCGTCGCCCCGCGCGCCGGGGCACGCCCCAGTCAGGGGTGACGGGCACCCGGTTGTTCTGGCTGAACTCCAGTACCGGATAACCGAGTTCGAGAACCTGGGCGACGATGCGGGCGCCCTCGCCGACGCTCATGCTGGGCAGGATCTCGGGGAGCCTGCGGGCGAGTTCCTCGGCACCGGGGAAGTCGGTGTGCAGGGCGAATCCAGGGGCGATGCGCTCGACGGCGACGTCCGCCCCGTCCTCGCGCCGCAGGGTCTCCGCGTCGGCGGCCAGCACCAGCAGCCGTTCCCGGCCGGGGCCGACCAGGGGGTACGCCCACCACAGGACGTCGATCCTGCCGCGGCCGGGCACGGTGAGCCGGGCGCGGCCGGCCGCCGGGTAGGAGAGCTGCCCGTCGAGCGAGGTCTCCAGGTCGTGGCCGAGGACGTCGTACGCGCCGTCGGCCACGCGGAGCAGGATGTCGTCCTCGTCGGGGAGGGCGCCGGAGACGGGCAGCAGGTCGAGGGCGGGGTGGCCCACCGCTTCGTCCTTGGTCGTGCCGAAGAGCCGGCGTGCGCCGGAGCTCCAGTGCGACACGAGCCCGGCGCGGTCGACCACGACGACGGCCAGGGGAATCCGGCCGACGGCGGCGTGTTCCGGCGTCTCGTCACCGGCTACGAGGCCGGTAGTCGCGCCCGTGTCGGTGCCACGGTCCATGGCCAAGGCCCTTTCTTCCCATGGCTCGCAAGATCTGCGCCGCCCCCACTACCGTACGGCTGCGTAGCGTTGCGATGTGTGGCAATA
The DNA here is from genome assembly GCF_032598905.1 of Streptomyces sp. 11x1. Lineage (NCBI taxonomy): Bacteria > Bacillati > Actinomycetota > Actinomycetes > Kitasatosporales > Streptomycetaceae > Streptomyces > Streptomyces sp. 11x1. Next base: position 1,885,446 of record NZ_CP122458.1, read on the forward strand.
CGCAAATTGCTCCCTGGGAGCCTCCGGCGCACGCGCAGGCCACACGGGCGGCGCACGATGGTCCGCGCGCCCCCGAGTGCCGGCACCTCAGTCCGCGTGGCCGAGGTGGAGGTCCTGTTCCGTCCTGGAGCCGGAGGCGACCTGGAGCACCGTCGCGACGGGTGGATAGCCGGTGGCGATGACCGTGTACTCGCCGCAGGACAGGTCGACGAACCGGAAGGTCCCGTCGATGCCGGTGGTCGCCGTGTCGACGACGTTCCCGGCGGCGTCGAGGAGGGTCACGCGCGCGTCCTCCACCGGCCGGCCGGCCCCGGCGCGGACCGTGCCCCGCAGGACGGCGCCCCCGGCGAGCTCGATGTCCTGGCGTGTCTCGCGGGCGGCCCGGACGGTGACGGGCAGCGCGGCCGGCCGGTAGGAGTGGGCACCCGCCGCGAGGGTGTACTCGCCCGCGACCAGCTCCGTGACGAGGTACTCGCCCCACTCCCCGCTGCGGGTCGTCACGACGACCTCGCCGTGGACGTCGGTGAGCGTGACGGTCGCGTCGCTCACCGTCCGGCCGTCCGCCGTGCGTACCGTCCCGGCCAGGCGGCCCGCGCCGCCGAGCACGATGTCGACCTCGACGGGCCCCTCCCCGACGGTGACGCTCACGGCCTGCGGCTGGTGGCCCCCGGCGGCCGCGATCAGCACGTACGCGCCCGGCCCCGGGGTGGACAGCGCGTATCGCCCGTCGTCGCCGCTGCCGCCGCGCCCGGCCTGCCGGCCCCCGGCGTCGATGAGGGTGAGCGCGGCCCGGGTCACGACCCTGCCGTCGGAGAGCCGGACCGTGCCGCGGACGGGGACGGCGACGCCGGGGACGTACGGCGAACGGGCCTGCGGGATCTGGACGGGGGGCGTGTCCGTGGGCTCGGGCTCGGGGGCCGGGTCGGCGGGCACCTCGTCGACGGGCACCGGTGTCCTCTCCTTGAGGAAGCAGGCGACGAGGAGCCCGAGGACGAGCACCGGCGTGAGGTACAGGAAGATCCCCGGCATGGCGTCCGCGTACGCCTGGACGTAGGCCTCCCGCAGGGGGTGCGGCAGGGTGTGGACGAGGTCCGGGGTGAGCGAGCCGGGGTCGGGGAGCACGGCGCCCGGGCGCTGGGGGAGGCGGTCGGTCAGCCGGGCGGTGAGGAGCGCGCCGAAGGCGGCCACGCCCACGCCGCCGCCGACCTGCCGGAGGTAGTTGCCGGCCGCGGTGGCGGGCCCGATGTCGGCGGGGCGCACGGAGTTCTGCACGGCGAGGATCAGGACCGGCATCACCATGCCGATGCCCGCGCCGAGGACGGCGGTCCAGATGCCGAACTGGAGCCGGGACGCGTCCGTCCCCGGACGGGACAGCAGCCACACGCCGAGCGCGGCCAGGGCGCAGCCGAGGACGGGGTAGGTCCGGTAGTGGCCGGTGCGGTCGATGAGCCGGCCGGAGACCACGGACGCGCCGACGATGCCGGCGGTCATCGGCAGCATGAGCACCCCGGCCTCGGTGGCGGAGATCCCGCCCACCATCCGCAGCTGGGTCGGCAGGTAACCGGCGGCGCAGAAGAGGGCGATGCCGATGGCGATCCCCACCAGGCCGGTGACGACGAAGACCGGGTCCCTGAACAGCCGTAGGGGGATGAGGGGTTGGGGCGCGAACCGCTCGGCGACCAGGAAGAGCACGGTGGCGGCGACCGCGCCGGCGGCGAGGCCGAGGACGGGCCGCGAGGTCCAGGCGTAGGTGGTGCCGCCCCAACCGGCCAGCAGGACGGCGCAGGTCGAGGCGGTGGCCAGCAGCACCGCCCCCACGACGTCGAGGCGCCCCTTGGCCGTGGACGGCGGCAGTCTCAGCGCGAAGGTGACGACGGCCAGCGCGAGGAGCCCGACGGGCACGTTGAGGTGGAAGCACCACCGCCAGCCGACGTGATCCGTGAGCACGCCGCCCAGGAGCGGGCCCGCGACGGAGGCGAGGCCGAAGACGGCGCCCACCAGGCCCAGCCAGCGCCCCCGGTTCCGGGTCGGCAGGATGTCGGCCATGATCGCCTGCACGCCGATCATGAGGCCGCCCGCGCCGACGCCCTGGAGCGCGCGGAACGCGATGAGCTGGTCCATGGTCCGGGAGAACCCGGCGAGCGCGGAGCCGGCCACGAAGACCGTGAGCGCGCACTGCAGGACGCCCTTGCGGCCGTGGAGTTCACCGAGCCTGCCGTAGACGGGGAGGGTGACGGTGGCGGTGAGCAGATAGGCCGTGATCGGCCAGGACAGTCGGTCCGCGCCGTGCAGCTCCCCGACGATCTCGGGGAGGGCGGTGGCGACGACCATCTGCTCCAGCGCGGCGAGGAGCAGGACGAGCAGCAGGGCGGAGAAGACCATCCGGACGCGGTGCGGGCCGAGTCGGGCAGGCCCGTCCGCCGGTGGCGGTGGAGCGGGTGTGGTGGTCGGCTCGTCCTTCACCAGTGTGGTCGCGCCCATGCGTACCGCTCCCCTCGTCGCACTTACCGCACAATTCCCGCGTCAAGCGGCAACTGTCGGCAAGTGCGGCGAGTTACGGCATTCCGGGGAGCGCCAAGGAGATCCACTCGAACCGGTGAGGACTCCAACGCGCCCCGGGCGGTCGCCCGTTGGGCCGGGCGCACCGCGCATTGCGTGCTACTTCTCCACCTCGGCGGCGAGGTTGGCGAGCAGGGCGTCGTAGATCCGGGCGAGGCCCTTGGGGGCGAAGGTCTTCTCGAAGAAGCCGCCGATGCCGCCGGCGCCCTGCCAGGTGGTGGTGACGACGACGCGGGAGCTGCCCTCACCGGCCGGGGTCACCCGCCAGACGGTGACCATGGAGGAATTGCGGTCCTTCTCGACGAGCTCGCCGTCCGAGGGCTCGGTGACCTCCAGGAGGCAGTCGCGGACACGCTTGCTGGTGGCCTGGAGCTTCCAGTGGACGAGGGTGCCCTCGCCGTCGCCGCCCTCGCGCACCTCGTACTCGCTGAAGTGCTGCGGCATCAGCTTCTCGCGCGCGCCGTTGTACTCGGCCAGGGTGTCGAACACCGTTTCCGCGTCCGCCGCTACGACTCGTTCGGTCGTGGCCTCGACCTGCGCCATTGCACTTCCTCCAGCACTTGGTAACTCGGGGATGTGCGGAAAGCCAACCACCCCCCGGCCGGAGGGCCCAAATCGGGGCGCCCGAAGGGCCCGGGGCGGACGGCCCCGGGGCCCCGTAGCGGACCGCGTCAAGGGCCCGGAGCGGACGGCCCGAGGGCCCCCGACGAGACCTCCACACGATGTTCGAAAACCAGTTCGCACGATCAAGGGAACATGTGTTCTATTCTGGGGCGAGGGCAACCGAGGAGGCGTCCATGCGCTGGGACCATCTGGCCGAGAACCCCGTCACGGCCCGGGACGCCGCGCTGTTCGGCGCGGACATGGTGACGAGCCGCACCTTCGACACTCCCGAGTTCCGCGGCATGACCTTCCACGAGGTCCGGGCCAGGACGATCGTGAACCGGGTGCCGGGCGCCTCGCGGATGCCGTTCGAATGGACGGTGAACCCGTACCGGGGCTGCACGCACGCGTGCGTCTACTGCTTCGCCCGCAAGACGCACAGCTATCTGGACCTCGACACGGGCCTCGACTTCGACTCCCAGATCGTGGTGAAGATCAACGCCCCCGACCTGCTGCGCCGGCAGCTCGCCTCACCGCGCTGGCACGGCGAGCACATCGCCATGGGCACCAACGTGGACTGCTACCAGCGCGCCGAGGGCCGCTACCGTCTGATGCCGGGCATCATCGCCGCCCTGCGCGATCACGCGAACCCCTTCTCGATCCTGACGAAGGGCACGCTGATCCTGCGCGACCTGGATGTGATCCGACAGGCCGCGGAGGTCACCGAGGTCGGCATCTCGGTCTCCGTCGGCTTCACCGACCCCGAGCTGTGGCGCACGGTCGAGCCGGGCACGCCCGCCCCCGAGCGCCGACTCGACGTGGTGCGGGCCTTCACCGACGTCGGCATCGGCTGCGGGGTGCTGATGGCCCCCGTGCTCCCCTTCCTCAGCGACCACCCCGACCGGCTGCGCGCCACCGTGCGGGCGATCGCCGCCTCCGGCGCCACCTCGGTGACCCCCCTGGTGCTGCATCTGCGGCCCGGCGCCCGCGAGTGGTACATGGCCTGGCTGGAACGCCACCACCCCCATCTCGTACGGCGGTACGAGCTGCTGTACGCGGAGGGCGCCTACGCCCCCAAGTGGTACCAGCGGCAGATCACCCGTCAGGTCCACGAGCTGGCCCAGGAGTACGGCATGGGACCCCGGCGCGCGGAGCTGCCGCGACGGGCACCCGCGCGCGAGCCGGTCGCACCGGAACCGGTACGGGACCCGGAACCGACACAGCTGACGCTGCTCTGACCCTCCCTCAGGGCATCCGGGCGCTTCCAGCGCCCCGATCGGGTCAACTCTCACCGGCACGAGTTCCTTCGGAGGCCCGCTCCGGGACCATGCGACGAAGGCCGTGGTCTGCACGGCCCGCGTTCCTCCGTCCTGGGAGGCCTGACTGATGAAGAAACGCGCAGCCGCTCTGTGCGGTGCCGCCGCCGTGCTGGCCGGAATGGTCACGGCGGTCCCGGCCGGCGCGAGTGGCGCCCTCGCCGCCGCTCCGACGGCGAAGCTCGCCTGGAAGAAGTGCGCCACAGGCGACTATCCGACGCTCCAGTGCACCACCCTGAAAGTGCCGTTGAACCACGGCGAGCCGGACGGCAGGAAGATCACGCTCGCCCTGTCCCGCGTCCCGCACACCGCGAAGAAGTACCAGGGTCCCCTGGTGGTCAATCCGGGCGGCCCCGGCGGCAGCGGCCGCACCCTGGCCGGATTCGTCGCGTCCTCGCTGCCGAAGAAGGTGGCGGCGCAGTACGACGTCATCGGCTTCGACCCCCGCGGCGTCGGCGCCAGCAAGCCCGCACTCGACTGCCGACCCGGACATTTCGGGCCGGTGCGCCCCGACTCCCTGCCGGCCGACGCGCAGACCGAGCGGGCCAACCTCAAGCGCGCCAAGGCCTTCGCCGACGCCTGCGCGAAGAAGTACGCGGACGTGCTGCCGTTCATCGACACGGTCAGCTCGGTCAAGGACATGGACGCCATCCGCGCGGCCCTCGGCGCCAAGAAGATCAACTACTTCGGGTACTCGTACGGCACCTATCTGGGCGCCGTCTACGCCAAGCTGTTCCCACACCGGGTGCGGCGCGCGGTGCTGGACTCCGTCGTCGACCCGTCGGGCGTCTGGTACGACGACAACCTCCGCCAGGACCACGCGTTCAACGACCGCCACCGGGCACTGATGGCGTGGATCGCCAAGAACGACAAGACGTACCGGCTCGGAACCGACCCGGAGAAGATCGAGGCCAAGTGGTACGCCATGCGGGCGGCGCTGGCCCGCAGACCCGCGGACGGCAAGGTGGGCCCCTCCGAGCTGGAGGACACCTTCATGCCCGGCGGCTACTACGACGGCTACTGGCCCCATCTCGCCGAGGCGTTCGCCGCCTACGCGAAGAAGAAGAACGACGACCCTCTGGTCGAGGCCTACGAGAACTTCGGCGCCGTGGACGCGGCCGGTGACAACGGCTACAGCGTCTACACCTCGGTGCAGTGCCGCGACGCACGCTGGCCGCGCGACTGGGCCGAGTGGCGCGACGACAACTGGACGGCGTACGAGAAGGCGCCCTTCATGACCTGGAACAACGCCTGGTACAACGCGCCCTGCGCGTTCTGGCCGACCGAGGCCCTGGATCCGGTGGACGTCTCCAACACCGCGCTGCCGCCCGTCCTGATCCTCCAGGCGACGGACGACGCAGCGACCCCGTACGAGGGCGGGGTCGCCACGCACCAGCTGCTGCGGAACTCCAGCCTGGTGGTCGAGCAGGGCGGCGGGAACCACGGCATCTCGCTGAGCGGCAACACCTGTCTGGACAAGCACCTGGCGGCGTACCTGACCGACGGCAGGGTGCCGCGCGGCACGGGCGAGGTCGACGCCGTCTGTGCGAAGCTCCCCGACCCCAAGCCCCTGAGCAAGCGGGCCGCGTCCGCCTCGTCCCGGGGCTCGACGCTGCACGGCCTGCTGGGCTTCCGCGGCTGAGCCCCGGCCGTGGGAGTGGCCCGCCGAAAACCACGGGACTCCCACGGCCGCCCCGCCTAGGGTGCCGTCATGAACGACACCCCCCATGACCTCGGCGTCCGTGAAATGACGCCGGCCGACTGCCGTCCCGTGGCGGAGATACGGGTGGCGGGCTGGCGGACCGCGTACGCCGGGCTCGTACCCCGGTCGTACCTCGACGCGATGCGGGTGACCGAGGACGCGGAACGACGGCGCGAGCTGCTCCTGAAGCCCGGCAACCCTGTGGTGAACCTGGTCGCCGAGCGGGCCGGCGAAATCGTCGGCTGGGCGGCGTACGGCCCCTACCGCGACGGCGAAGTCCGTACCGAGGACGCCGAGTTGTACGCGCTCTACGTCCACCCCGGCCACTGGGGCGGCGGGGTCGGCGCGGCGCTTCTGCGCACGTGCGCCGAACGCTGCGAGGCCGTCGGCCACGACCGGATGCTCCTGTGGGTGCTGAAGGACAACGTCCGGGCCCGCCGCTTCTACGAACACCACGGCTTCACGCCGGACGGCATGGAGGAGCCCTTCGAGGTGGAGGGGGTGGAAGTTCCCGAGGTTCGTTACGCACGACACCGCTGAGGGGCGCGGGGAACTGCGCGAGAACCCCCACGCACCCGCAGCCGAACCACGGCCCGTCACCGACCCGCAGCCGAACCACGGCCCTGAGAGCGGAGCGCTACCGCTGGCGGGGAATTCGCGTCAGCGCCCGCACCGCCGCCTCCGCGAGCCTCGGATGGGCGAGGGCGTCCTTCAGGACGGGCTCGGCCCTGCTGTCCCCCAACGCCCCCAGCCCCTCCACACAGGCCAAGGCCACCCGGCGGTAGGGGTCGTGCGGACCGAGGCGGCGCCGCAGCGTGGTGATCAGCGCCGGCACCGCCTCGGGCGCCCGGAGCTCGACGAGCAACCGCACGGGGTGCAGGGCATAGGCGACCCGGAGTTCGTTCGTCGCGAGGGCGGCGGCCGCCCGCGCGGTGCGCGGGTCGCCGAGCCGGGCCAGCGCGTACGCGGCGGAGGCGCACCGCGGGGGATCGCGGTGGTTGAGGAGCAGGACCAGCGCCTCGAAGGCCCGGCGGTCCCCCGCCACCCCCAGCCTGAACGCCGCCAACTCCCGCGCCCACAGCGGCTGCCCCGGTTCGGTGAGCACCGCCGCCAACTCGTCCGTGGACTCGGTCGTGACGAGCCGCTCCCATTCCGCCGAGCCTCCCGACTCGCCCCGCACACGCTCCGTGAGTGATCGCAACTCTTCGTCCATGCGACCGAGCGTACGGGCGTGAACGCGCTTCGCGAACACCCTTCGGGACGTACGTCACAAACACGAGGGCTGGCGCGCTCGTTACCCACCGGTTAAGCTCAGACGAGCGAGTTACCCACTCGTGTTCGCTCTCGACGGTTTGGTGACGCAGCCGTCGCGAGCACAGTCGGTTCGGTACCCGGAGTTTCGATGTCCGCGTACCAGTACGGCTCAGCCTCGGGACAGGGCCGGTCGGTTCAGCCGTTCCCCGGGCGTGTGCACGCCCCGTGGCGACGGCACCGGGCGTGTGCGTTCATCAGCCCGGCATCACCAACACCCGCGCCCCACGCGCCGCTTGCGCGCTCTTCGCGTATCCGCGGCGCTTCCCTCAGTCGTCACCCTCATTCCTGGAGTCCCGCGATGGCCACTCCCCTTTCCGACTCGTCGCTGTCCCCCCTGTCCGCGCAATCCCCGTTCCAGACGATCGCTGTGGTCGGTCTCGGCACCATGGGCACCGGTATCGCCGAGGTGCTGACCCGGGCCGGCCGCGAGGTCGTCGGCATCGACATCAGCGAGGCCGCCGGCGCGCGTGCCGTCGCGGCCCTGGAGGCCGCGACCGAGCGCGCCGTGACCCGTGGGCGGATCACCGAGCGGGAGCGCGGTGACGCCCTCGCCCGCTTCCGCACCTTCACCGACCTCCAGGCCGCGGCCGACGCCGACCTGGTGATCGAGGTGGTCCCGGAGTCGTACGAGATCAAGCAGCAGGTCTTCCGTGAACTCGACGCGATCGTGCGGCCGGAGGCCGTGCTCGCCACCGGCACCAACGCCCTGTCGGTGACCCGGCTGGCGGCGGAGTCGGCGCGTCCGGAGCGGGTCCTCGGTCTGCACTTCTTCAACCCGGCGCCCGCCATGAAGCTGGTCGAGGTCGTCTCCTCGGTGCTGACCGCGCCGCAGGCCGTCGCGGCCGTCACGGATCTCGCCCTCGACCTGGGCAAGGAGCCGGTCGCGGTGGGCGACCGGCCCGGTTTCGTCGCCGACGGGCTGCTGTTCGGGTACCTCAACCAGGCCGCCGCGATGTACGAGGCCAAGTACGCCTCCCGCGAGGACATCGACGCGGCCATGCGGCTCGGCTGCGGGCTGCCGATGGGCCCCCTGGCGCTGCTGGACCTCATCGGCGTCGACACCGCGCGCACGGTCCTGGAGGCCATGTACGCGGCCTCGCACGACCGGCTGCACGCACCGGCGCCCATCCTCCGCCAGCTCAGCGAGGCGGGCCTGACCGGCCGCAAGTCGGGGCGCGGCTTCTACTCCTACGAGGCGCCCGGATCCGCCACGGTCGTGCCGGACGCACTGACGCCGCGGGACGGGGTCGCCACGGTCGCCGGGCGCACCGTCCGCTCGGTCGGTGTCGCGGGCTCCGGCACCATGGCGTCCGGGATCGCCGAGGTGTTCGCGAAGGCCGGGTACGAGGTCGTGCTCGCCGCCCGCAGCGAGGAGAAGGCGCAGGCCGCGAAGGCGCGGATCGGCAAGTCGCTGGCCCGCTCCGTCGACAAGGGGCGTATGACGGTCGAGGCCGCCGCCGAGACCCTGGACCGGATCACTCCGGCCGGCTCCTACGACGCCTTCGCCGATGTCGATCTGGCGCTGGAGGCGGTGGCCGAGGACCTGGAGGTCAAGCGGCAGCTGTTCGCGACCTTCGACAAGGTCTGCAAGCCGGGCGCGATCCTCGCCACGACCACCTCCTCGTTGCCGGTCGTCGCCTGCGCCCGCGCCACCTCACGTCCGCAGGACGTGATCGGGATGCACTTCTTCAACCCGGCGCCGGCGATGAAGCTGGTCGAGGTGGTCCGTACGGTGCTGACGGCCGACGACGTGCACGCCACGGTCCGCGAGCTGTGCGCGAAGGTCCGCAAGCACCCGGTGGACTGCGGCGACCGGGCCGGGTTCATCGTGAACGCGCTGCTGTTCCCGTACCTGAACAACGCGATCAAGATGGTGCAGGAGCACTACGCGACGCTGGACGACATCGACGCGGCCATGAAGCTGGGCGGCGGCTACCCGATGGGCCCGTTCGAGCTGTTGGACGTGGTCGGGCTGGATGTCTCGCTGGCCATCGAGAAGGTGCTGCACCGCGAGTTCCGCGACCCGGGACTGGCCCCGGCGCCGCTTCTCGAGCACCTGGTGGCCGCGGGCTGCCTCGGCCGCAAGACGGGCCGCGGCTTCCGCGAATATGCCAAGCGCTGACGGGACGGGCGACGAGCTCGGCACGGCCGGGGGCCCCGCATCCTTGTCGTCGGCCCGCCGACCGGGCCCGGCGGCGACGGACCGGGCGTCCCCGGCGCCGACCGGCGCGCCCTCGGACGGGCCGACGACAAGGACCGGGCCGGGGCGCCGCCCGGCGGATCCCGGACCGGAGCCTCGGCCGACGGCTGCAAACCGTCCCGCAACGCCGGCGGCCGGCACAGGCCCTCCCGCACCGTCGACGGCCGGCACAAGCCGTGCCGGCAAGTCGGCGGTCGGTCCGAGCCGTTCCGTCGGCCCGGCGGCCGAGGCGGACTGGGGCGGTCTGCTCGGCCCGGGCAGCCGCCCCTCGGCGTCCCGGTCCGCCGTCTCCGTGCCCGGCCCCTCCCCCGCCGCCCCGGCCGCCGACCTGGTCCCACCCCGGTCCCGGCCGGGCGGAACGATGGCCGCTCACGCGCACTCTCCTGCACGGATGCAGTACGTTCGGGGCATGTCCCAGCCCGCCAAGTCCTCACGTACACCAGCTGCGCCCGACGCTCCGGAGAGCGCCGCGGGAAGTCGTGCCGCCGCCCAACGCCTGAAGATGCGCAGGGAACTGGCGGCCGCGGCCATGGAGCTGTTCTCGACCAAGGGGTACGAGGCGACCACCGTCGACGAGATCGCGGCGGCGGCCGGGGTCGCCCGCCGCACCTTCTTCCGCCACTTCCGCTCCAAGGAAGAGGCGATCTTCCCGGACCACGACGACACCCTGATCCGCGCCGAGGCGGTGCTCAACGCGGCGCCCCCGCACGAGCATCCGCTCGACACGGTGTGCCGCGGGATCAAGGAGGTCATGAAGATGTACGCGGCCCGGCCGGAGATCTCGGTCGCCCGCTACAAGCTGACCCGTGAGGTCCCCACCCTCCGGGAGGCGGAGATCGCCTCCGTGGCCCGCTACGAGCGCCTCTTCACCCGCTATCTGCTGGGCCACTTCGACGAGCACGCCCACCACGACGCCGGCAACGACGACCCGCTGCTCGCCGAGGTGGCCGCGTCCGCCGTGGTCACCGCGCACAACCACGTGCTGCGGCGGTGGCTCAGATCCGGCGGACAGGGCGACGTCGAGACCCAGCTCGACCACGCCTTCGCCATCGTCCGCAAGACCTTCGGCACGGGCATCGGCGCGGGCCGCACCCTGGCGCCCGAGCCGGCCGCCGCGACGACGTCCACGCACGGCGAGGTCCTGGTGACCGTCGCCCGCACCGACGCCCCGCTCGACGAGGTCATGCGGACCATCGAAGAGGCGCTCCGCGACCGCTGATCCGTTCCGGAACCGCGCTCGAAACCTCGATCTACTCAACGGTAACTGTGAGAACGGCCACCCCCCGGGGTGGCCGTTTTGGCACGTCAGAGGCCTTTTTCCACCCCCACCTGATCGATCATCGCTCAGGTGTTGCGTAAAGATTTCACCTGAGCGAACTTTCTGGCACTCGGTGCCTTGCGAGGTGACACGGCGTGCCATACGTTGAAGGAGTCCGGGCGGCCGGAGTGCGGATGAACCCCGTACGCCGACTGTCCCCGCAGACCTCGGTCCGCGCGCCCGGACGCCTGCGTCACAGGCAACCCTCCGCGCCACACACAGCGCCGCCGAAGCACCACCTCCGCCGAACCGACGGCATCACCACCCAGCAGCAGCACCCGACGTAACCCTCAACAGCGTCTTCCCGCGAGGACGCTCGTCGCCGGAGGCACCACCGTGAAGGACATCCTGGACGCGATCCAGTCGCCGGACTCCACGTCCGCCGACTTCGCCGCTCTGCCGCTCCCCGAGTCGTACCGCGCGATCACCGTGCACAAGGACGAGACGGAGATGTTCGCGGGCATGACGACCCGTGAGAAGGACCCGCGCAAGTCGATCCACCTGGACGAGGTCCCGGTGCCCGAGCTCGGCCCCGGCGAGGCCCTGGTGGCCGTCATGGCCTCCTCGGTCAACTACAACTCCGTGTGGACCTCGATCTTCGAGCCGCTGTCGACCTTCGGGTTCCTGGAGCGCTACGGCCGCACCAGCGAGCTGGCCAAGCGTCACGACCTGCCGTACCACATCATCGGCTCCGACCTCGCGGGCGTCGTGCTGCGCACCGGCCCCGGAGTCAACTCCTGGAAGCCCGGTGACGAGGTCGTCGCGCACTGCCTCTCCGTCGAGCTGGAGTCCTCCGACGGCCACAACGACACGATGCTCGACCCCGAGCAGCGGATCTGGGGCTTCGAGACCAACTTCGGCGGCCTCGCCGAGATCGCGCTCGTCAAGTCCAACCAGCTGATGCCGAAGCCCGACCACCTCAGCTGGGAGGAGGCCGCCGCACCGGGTCTGGTGAACTCCACCGCGTACCGGCAGCTGGTCTCCCGCAACGGCGCCGCCATGAAGCAGGGCGACAACGTGCTGATCTGGGGCGCCAGCGGCGGACTCGGCTCCTACGCCACGCAGTTCGCGCTGGCCGGCGGCGCCAACCCGATCTGTGTCGTCTCCAGCGAGCAGAAGGCCGGCATCTGCCGGGCCATGGGCGCCGACGCGATCATCGACCGCAACGCCGAGGGCTACAAGTTCTGGAAGGACGAGCAGACCCAGGACCCCAAGGAGTGGAAGCGCTTCGGCAAGCGCATCCGCGAGCTGACCGGCGGCGAGGACATCGACATCGTCTTCGAGCACCCGGGCCGCGAGACCTTCGGTGCCAGCGTCTTCGTCACCCGCAAGGGCGGCACCATCACCACCTGCGCCTCCACCTCGGGCTACATGCACGAGTACGACAACCGCTACCTGTGGATGTCACTGAAGCGGATCATCGGCTCCCACTTCGCAAACTACCGCGAGGCCTGGGAGGCCAACCGCCTGATCGCCAAGGGCAAGATCCACCCGACGCTGTCGAAGGTCTACTCCCTGGAGGAGACCGGGCAGGCCGCGTACGACGTGCACCGCAACCTCCACCAGGGCAAGGTCGGCGTCCTCGCGCTCGCCCCCGAGGAGGGCCTCGGTGTGCGCGACCACGCCAAGCGCGCCCAGCACATCGACGCCATCAACCGCTTCCGGAACATCTGAGGTCCAAGATGAGTGAGCGTCAGCCCGCCGATGGCGGCAAGCGGGAGGCCGCGCCGGAGGCGCAGTGCGCGCCGGTGTCGAAAGAGACGAAGACAAGGGAGCGAAGCGGTCGCGGGCTGAGGAACGTCGACACCGGCACACAGCGCACTGCGCCTCCGGCGCAAAAGGAAAAGGACCGGCCGTGGCTGATGCGCACATACGCCGGTCACTCCACGGCCGAGGCGTCCAACGAGCTGTACCGGCGCAACCTCGCCAAGGGGCAGACGGGTCTGTCGGTCGCCTTCGACCTGCCGACCCAGACCGGCTACGACTCCGACCACATCCTCGCCCGCGGCGAGGTCGGCCGGGTCGGCGTCCCGGTGGCCCATCTCGGTGACATGCGCAGGCTGTTCCAGGACATCCCCCTGGAGCAGATGAACACCTCGATGACGATCAACGCCACCGCCATGTGGCTGCTGGCGCTCTACCAGGTCGTCGCCGAGGAGCAGGGCGCGGACATCACCCGGCTCCAGGGCACGACCCAGAACGACATCGTCAAGGAGTACCTGTCGCGGGGCACCCATGTGTTCCCGCCGGGACCCTCGCTCCGGCTGACGACGGACATGATCGCGTACACGGTCTCCCACATCCCGAAGTGGAACCCGATCAACATCTGCAGCTACCACCTGCAGGAGGCAGGGGCCACGCCGGTGCAGGAGATCGCGTACGCGATGTCCACGGCGATCGCGGTCCTCGACGCCGTGCGCGACTCCGGCCAGGTGCCCGAGGAGCGCATGGGTGAGGTCGTCGCACGCATCTCCTTCTTCGTGAACGCGGGCGTCCGCTTCGTCGAGGAGATGTGCAAGATGCGGGCCTTCGGCCGCATCTGGGACCGGATCACCCGCGAGCGGTACGGCATCGAGAACCCCAAGCAGCGGCGCTTCCGGTACGGCGTCCAGGTCAACTCTCTCGGGCTGACCGAGGCGCAGCCGGAGAACAACGTCCAGCGGATCGTGCTGGAGATGCTGGCCGTGACGCTCTCCAAGGACGCACGGGCCAGGGCGGTGCAGCTGCCGGCCTGGAACGAGGCGCTGGGCCTGCCCCGGCCCTGGGACCAGCAGTGGTCGCTGCGCATCCAGCAGGTGCTGGCGCACGAGAGCGACCTGCTGGAGTACGAGGACATCTTCGAGGGCTCCCATGTCATCGAGGCGAAGGTGGCCGAGCTGGTCGAGGAGTCCTTCGCCGAGATCGAGCGGATCCAGGAGATGGGCGGCGCGATGTCCGCCGTCGAGTCCGGCTACCTGAAGTCGCAGCTGGTCTCCTCGCACGCCGAGCGCCGGGCCCGGATCGAGTCCGGCGAGGAGAAGATCGTCGGCGTCAACATCTACGAGTCGACGGAGCCGAACCCGCTGACCGCCGACCTGGACGCGGCCATCCAGACGGTCGACCCGGCGGTCGAGGCGCGGGTGATCGAGTCGCTCCGGAACTGGCGCGACACCCGTTACCAGCCACCCTTCAACCACCCGCGCCCGTGCAAGGCGCTGGAGCGGCTGAAGGAGGCCGCGAAGGGCACCGACAACCTCATGGAGGCCACCCTGGAGTGCGCCCGCGCCGGGGTGACGACCGGCGAGTGGGCCGGGGCCCTGCGCGAGGTGTTCGGCGAGTTCCGGGCGCCGACCGGTGTCTCGTCGGCTCCGGTGGCCGTCTCCGCCGAGGAGGGCTCGGCCATGGCGGAGGTCCGCCGCAAGGTGGACCTGACGGCGCGGGACCTGGGCGTCGGCAAGCTCCGCTTCCTGGTCGGCAAGCCCGGCCTTGACGGGCACTCCAACGGGGCCGAGCAGATCGCCGTGCGGGCCCGTGACGCGGGCTTCGAGGTGGTCTACCAGGGCATCCGGCTCACCCCGGAGCAGATCGTGGACGCGTCCCTCGCCGAGGACGTGCACGCGGTCGGGCTCTCCATCCTCTCCGGCTCGCACGCCCAACTGGTCCCGGACGTGCTGGAGCGGCTGCGGGAGGCGGGGGCCGGCGACATCCCGGTGATCGCCGGCGGGATCATCCCGAACGCCGACGCGGACCGGCTCAGGGCCGCCGGAGTGGCCGCGGTGTTCACCCCGAAGGACTTCGACATCACCGGGATCATCGGCCGTATCGTCGACGAGATCCGCAAAGCGAACAAGCTCAACCCCCCCATCAGCACGGAGGTCCTCGCATGACCAGCCCTGTTCCTCAGGTGAACCGCCTTCGCCCGCGGCGCTCCTGCCTCGCAGTGCCGGGAAGCAACCCGCGCTTCCTGGAGAAGGCCCAGGGCCTCCCGGCGGACCAGGTCTTCCTCGACCTGGAGGACGCCTGCGCCCCGCTCGCCAAGCCCGAGGCTCGGCACACCATCGTGAAGTTCCTCAACGAGGGCGACTGGACCGGCAAGACGCGGGTCGTGCGCGTGAACGACTGGACGACGGAGTGGACGTACCGCGATGTCGTGACCGTCGTCGAGGGCGCCGGCCAGAACCTCGACTGCATCATGCTGCCGAAGGTGCAGACGGCCCAGCAGGTCGTCGCCCTCGATCTGCTTTTGACCCAGATCGAGAAGACGATGGGCTTCGAGGTCGGCAAGATCGGCATCGAGGCACAGATCGAGAACGCGCAGGGCCTGAACAACGTCAACGAGATCGCCACGGCCTCCCAGCGCGTGGAGACGATCATCTTCGGCCCGGCCGACTTCATGGCCTCGATCAACATGAAGTCACTGGTCGTGGGCGAGCAGCCGCCCGGTTACCCGGCGGACGCCTACCACTACATCCTGATGAAGATCCTGATGGCCGCCCGCGCCAACAACCTCCAGGCGATCGACGGCCCCTACCTGCAGATCCGCAACATCGACGGCTACCGTGAGGTCGCCCAGCGAGCCGCGGCCCTCGGTTTCGACGGCAAGTGGGTGCTGCACCCCGGTCAGGTCGAGGCGTCGAACGAGATCTTCTCGCCCTCGCAGGAGGACTACGACCACGCCGAGCTGATCCTGGACGCGTACGACTACTACACCTCCGAGGCGGGCGGCAAGAAGGGCTCGGCGATGCTCGGCGACGAGATGATCGACGAGGCCAGCCGCAAGATGGCGCTGGTCATCTCCGGCAAGGGGCGCGCCGCCGGCATGCAGCGCACCAGCAAGTTCGAGATCCCGGAGGCCTGAGCGCGATGCAGTTCGGACGCACCTACGAGGAGTTCGAGGTCGGGGCGGTGTACAAGCACTGGCCCGGGAAGACGGTCACGGAGTACGACGACCACCTCTTCTGTCTCCTCACCATGAACCACCACCCGCTCCACATGGACGTCAACTACGCCGAGAGGACGACGGACTTCGGCAAGAACGTGGTGGTCGGGAACTACGTCTACTCGCTGCTGCTGGGCATGTCCGTGCCGGACGTCTCCGGCAAGGCGATCGCCAACCTGGAGATCGAGTCGCTGCGGCACGTGGCGCCGACCTTCCACGGCGACACGATCTACGGCCAGACGACCGTGCTCGACAAGTGGCCGTCGAAGTCGAAGAACGACCGCGGCATCGTGTACGTGGAGACCAAGGGCTACAAGCAGGACGGCACGCTGGTCTGTGTGTTCCGTCGCAAGGTCATGGTGCCCACCGAGACCTACATCAAGGAGCGCGGCGGCGAGCAGCCGGGCCGCCCCGAGCTCAGGGAGCAGGAGAAGTAGCCATGGCACGACTCGCCCAGACCCACGGCCTCACGGATGTCCAGCGGGAGATCCTCTCCACCGTCCGTGACTTCGTGGACAAGGAGATCATCCCGGTCGCGACCGAGCTGGAGCACCGGGACGAGTACCCGCAGCAGATCGTCGACGGGCTCAAGGAGCTGGGCCTGTTCGGCCTGATGATCCCCGAGGAGTACGGCGGTCTGGGCGAGTCCCTCCTCACGTACGCGCTGTGCGTGGAGGAGATCGCCCGGGGCTGGATGTCCGTGTCCGGGATCATCAACACGCACTTCATCGTGGCGTACATGCTCAAGCAGCACGGCACGCAGGAGCAGAAGGACCACTTCCTGCCGAGGATGGCGGCCGGTGACGTCCGCGGCGCCTTCTCGATGTCGGAGCCGGGGCTCGGTTCCGATGTGTCGGCGATCACATCGAAGGCGGTCAAGGACGGCGACGAGTATGTCCTGAACGGTCAGAAGATGTGGCTCACGAACGGCGGAACGTCAACACTCGTCGCCGTACTCGTCCGAAGTGACGAAGGACACCCCGAGGGCACGGCGCCCCACAAGTCGATGACGACCTTCCTCGTCGAGAAGGAGCCCGGCTTCGGAGAGGTCCGCCCGGGCCTCACCATTCCCGGGAAGATCGACAAGATGGGCTACAAGGGCGTCGACACGACCGAGCTCATCATGGACGGACTGCGCATTCCGGCCAATCGTGTACTCGGCGGCACCACCGGCCGGGGATTTTACCAAATGATGGACGGCGTCGAGGTCGGCCGGGTGAATGTGGCCGCACGTGGCTGCGGTGTCGCTCAGCGTGCATTCGAACTCGGTGTCCAGTACGCCCAGCAGCGCCACACTTTCGGCAAGCAGATCGCCCAGCACCAGGCGATCCAGTTCAAGCTGGCCGAGATGGCTACCAAGGTCGAGGCCGCGCATGCGATGATGGTCAACGCAGCACGCAAAAAGGACTCGGGCGAACGAAACGACCTCGAAGCAGGGATGGCGAAGTACCTCGCCTCCGAATACTGCAAAGAAGTCGTCGAGGACGCTTTCCGGATCCACGGCGGTTACGGCTTCTCCAAGGAGTACGAGATCGAGCGTCTCTACCGCGAGGCGCCGATGCTGCTGATCGGTGAAGGTACCGCCGAAATCCAGAAAATGATCATCGGTCGTCGACTGCTCGAAGAGTATCGATTCCAGGGCTAGTACGCGTTCGGTCCGGGGTCGGATGTCTGGTTCGGGGTGTTTTCTTCGAGAAGAAGATCACACCCCGTCAGCACTCTTCGGCCGTCGACTCGGCTTCCTGGCTTGCCCAGTTGCGGTCCGCGACCGGTACGATCCCGTGAAAGCCGCCGTCCCCAGTCACCGCGCGGCATCATCCGCTACGAAGGTCATCCATGCCCCACAGCCAAACCTCTGCACCACGCGACAGCCTGGCAGGCGTACGTCTTGCGCGCGGAGCATCGCCGTGGCTTCTCCCGACCGTCGCCACCGCAGCACTCAGCCTCGCCCGTTCGCGCCGCTCCGGCGCTGCCCGGGCCGTGGCCGTACCCGCCACCGCGCTGGCGGCGGGCATGCTGTGGTTCTTCCGCGACCCCGAGCGTGAGATCGCCCAGGGCCGGGTCATCTCGCCCGCCGACGGGGTGGTGCAGAGCATCATGCCGTGGAAGGACGGCCGCACCCGCGTCGCGATCTTCATGAGCCCGCTCAACGTCCACGTCAACCGCGCGCCGCTCTCCGGCACGGTGACGTCCGTGGAGCACATCCCGGGTGGGTTCGTACCGGCGTTCAACAAGGAGAGCGAGAACAACGAGCGCGTCGTCTGGCACTTCGACACCGAACTCGGTGACATCGAGATGATCCAGATCGCCGGCGCCGTGGCTCGCCGTATCGTTCCGTACATCCCCGAGGGCACCAAGGTCGAGCAGGGTGACCGGATCGGGCTGATCCGCTTCGGCTCCCGCGTCGACATCTACCTGCCCGAGGGTGTGGAGATCGACGTCGAGGTGGGCCAGAAGACCGTGGCTGGGGTGACTCGCATTGACCGTGATTGATCCGGAGACCCAACCCGGCCAGACGGCCGCGACGGGCTGGGTGCCCGAAGTCGACGAGGTCGAGGACGACGCGGAGGAGATGCCGCTGTCGCTCCGCCTGTCGATAGCGGACACGCTCACCCTCGGCAACGCCACGTGCGGCTTCATGGCGGTGTACTTCACCACCACGGGCATCCTGATCCCGCACCTCACCGGTAGCCAGGAGTCGGGCATGGCCCGGCACAGCGCGGCCACGGCCGTGATCCTGATGCTGTGCGCGGCGATCTTCGACCTGTTCGACGGGCTGGTGGCGCGCAAGCTCCGCTCCTCGCCGATGGGCGCGGAGCTGGACAACCTCTCCGACCTCATCAGCTTCGGCCTCGCGCCGGCGTACTTCGTCCTCGTCTACGGCATGGTCGCGGACGACGCGCACCAGCGGGTGGCGGCGGTGGGGGCGATCGTCGTGCTGCTGGCCGTGGTGCTGAGGCTCGCGAGATTCTCCTGCGTGACGGTGAAGGACGGCACCTTCCAGGGCATGCCGTCGCCGTTCGGCGCGCTGACGGTCATCTCGATCGTGCTGCTGGAGCTGCCCTTCGTGGCGACGCTCCTGGCCATCGTCGGTGTCGCGTGGCTGATGGTGAGCCGCGTCGAGTACCCGAAGCCGCGGGGTCCCCTCGCGGGCGCGGTGCTCACCTGGATCGTCCTCGCGATGGGCCTCCTGGCGGCCTGGGCCTTCGACGCCCCCGGCGGCCAGCTCCTCCTCCAGACCGGCTGCGCGCTGCAGCTCGTCATGGGCGCGGTCATCCCGCTGTTCGCCACGGCCCGCCGGGTGAACAACTTCCGCGACAACCGGCGCGAGGCGCGGGCGACCCAGCTGCCCTGACGCTCCGCTCCAGCACTGAGGGGTGTGGCCCGAGCCGATACGGCTCGGGCCACACCCGTTTCGCGTTCAAGGGCGTCGGGGTTGCCCTTGAGGGGTCAACTACCTCGCGTGGGGCTCCAGTTGCTGCGGGTGAGGAAGAGGCGGACGGTGGAGAGGGGGGATTTCACATTATTTGATCCCTTTCGAGCGTCAAGCGTCAGGAGAAGAGCATGACCTCGTACGAACTCGAAGAGCACAGGGTGAGGCACGTCTCGAAGATCCCGGCGAACGAGGACATCGAGGTGGAGCTGCCCGTCCGCGAGTACAGGGCCACGCACGGGCACGAGCGCGCGACCGTGCTGATGCTGCACGGCAGGAGCGTGCCGGCACTCCCCGGCTTCGACCTCGCACCGGTGCCCGGTGACAACCCGATCCGGTACAGCTGGGCACAGGAACTGGCGAAGGCCGGCTTCGACGTCTTCATCATGGACCTCCAGGGCTCCGGACGGTCACCCCGCCCGATGATGGACGTGCCGTGCAACGCCAATCCCGCCCAGCAGGCGCCGGTGCTCGTCCCCAACCCCCTGCCGGAACCGTGCACTCCGCCACCCCCGTACCCCTACCAGCTGGGCAACTCGGAGAGCGAATGGGCCGAGGTGAAGACGGTCGTCGACTTCATCAGGAGCCGTCCCGACGCGGACAAGCCGATCCACTTCGTGGGCTGGTCCGCGGCCGCGTTCGTGATGGGCCCCTACGCGCTCCAGAACCCCGACGACGTCAGGAGCCTCTTCCTGCTCGCCCCGATGTTCCCGCCGAAGGGGCGCTGGTCGGAGCAGGTCGACGAACCCTTCGGGCGTCCGGCCGAGGCCGCGCAGCTGCCTCGGCCCGGTTTCCCGATGCACGTCGCCAGCAAGTCGGGGTTCAAGGCCTCGCTGAGCGGTCCCGCCGCCCTCTGGGAGCCCGGCATCGACGAACTGGCGTGGGAGGCCTGTATGCGGGACGACCACGAAGGCAGCAAGTGGGGCCGCAGGGTGAACGGCGGCGAGCCGGAGGGCGTCCTGCGATACCGCAACACCTACTGGTGGGGCTGGAACAACCACACCGTGCCGCTCATGCACCAGAACAAGTACGTGCTCGGTGGCCGTGTACCCGTGCTCATCCTCTACGGACAGAACGACCGGACGGCCAACACTCCGACGCCGATGCCGGACGATCTGAACTTCTCCGTGCCGGCCCTGTACAAGGCCATCGCGGGGTCGAAGAAGCTGATGTTCTGCTTCGAGGGTTCGGGTCACTCGCTCGTCTGGGAGACCACCGCCGAGGCCATCCACCGCTTCTCGAAGCACTGGCTCAAGAACGGCAAGGTCGAGGGCCTCGGCAGCGGCAGCTACTTCAGGGAACTGGACGGCAATCTGATCCCGATGCCCTAGCCGTCAGGTCAGGAAGTCCCGGCCGATCCCCTCGGCCACCCGTTCCAGGATCGGCCCCGGATCCGCCAGGCACCGCTCCACGTCCGGCTCGGCCTCCGTCAGGGGGTATGCCCTGCGGATGCCGGCCCGGCCCAGGGCCTCCGGTGGCAGGGCCAGGCGTCCGCAGACCGCCACGACCTCCTTGTCGGCGGCGCGGGCGGCCGCCGCGACCCCCGCCGGGGCCTTGCCGTGCAGGGTCTGCTCGTCGAGGGAGCCCTCGCCGGTGATGACGAGCGTGGCCTTCGACAGCGCCGCCGCGAAGCCCAGCACGTCGAGCATCACCTCGATGCCGGGCCGGAAGCGGGCACCGAGGACGAGGGCGCCGTAGCCGATGCCGCCCGCGGCGCCCGCGCCCGGGGCGAGGGCGTGCTCGGCGGCGCGCGGCCCGACCGTCTTCTCCAGGACGGCCGCGAAGTGCGTCAGGGCCGCGTCCAGCGCCGCCACGTCCTCGGGGCTCGCGCCCTTCTGCGGGCCGTACACGGCCGGGGCGCCCTTCGGGCCCGTCAGCGGGTTGTCGACATCGCTGGCCAGGACGAGGTCGACCGACGTGAGCCGCTCGTCGAGGCCCGACAGGTCCGCCGTCACCAGGTCGCGCAGGCCTCCGCCGCCGGGCCCGACGGGCTCCCCCGCCGCGTCCAGGAAGCGCGCGCCGAGCGCGGCCAGCATGCCGGCGCCGCCGTCCGTCGTGGCGCTGCCGCCGACGCCGAACACGATCGTGCGGGCGCCCGCGTCGAGCGCGGCGCGCAAGAGCTCCCCGGAGCCGTACGTGGAGGCCGTGAGCGGTGCGAAGACCCCGGCGGGGAGCCGTTGCAGGCCGCTCGCCTCGGCCATCTCCACGACGGCCGTGTCACCGCGCAGCGCGTAGGCGGCGGTGACGGGCTCACCGAGCGGCCCCGCGACCCGTACCTCGCGGCGTTCGAAACCGGCCGCGACCGCCGCGGCCACCGTGCCGTCGCCGCCGTCGGCGACCGGCAGCGCCTCGACCTCCAGGTCGGGCAGGACCCGGCGCAGGCCCGCCGTGACCCGCTCGGCGACCTGGACGGCCGTCAGCGTGCCCTTGAACTTGTCCGCGGCAATCAGCACCCGCGGGGCGGCCGTGCCCGTGCCGTCGGCCGTGTCCGTGCCTGTGTCGCCAGGCATGTCCCTGTCGCCGGACGTGTCGATCCCGTCCATCGCGGCGTTCGCCACCTTGCGTTCCCCTCGCTCGTCGGGCCTTGCGCACGTCAAGGCAGTCGCGCCGCTGTGACCCTAACCGCCCCGGTCCCGGTACGTCATGCCCCGTCCCGCCCACCGAACACCGTCCACCGAAGACCGTCCGCCGGACGGCGCCGGGCGGACACCACGGGCGGACGCCGCGCGAGCCCCGCCGGGCCGGCGTGCGCGGAATCGGGCGGAATCGGGTAGACCTTCGGACATGACGCCCACGACCACCACCTCCCTCGCGCCCCCGGTCGGCGCCGAGCTCGCCGACCGTGTGCTCGGGGGCTGGCTGGGCCGGATCGCGGGGAACATGCTCGGGAAGCCGGTGGAGCAGGGGGAGGTGTGGACACGGGCGCGCATCGACCGCTATCTACGGCTGGCCGGTGCCCTGCCGCTCACCGACTACCTCCCGGAACCGCCCACTGAGAGCGACGGGCTCGCGCTGCGGCCGGAGTGGCGCGAGTGCGTGCGCGGGCGGATCCACGGCAGCTGCCGCGACGACGACGTGGACTACGCGATCCTCGGGCTGCACCTGCTGGAGACGCACGGCTTCGATTTCAGCACCGAGCAGCTCGGTGACCTGTGGCTGCTGCGGCTGCCGTACCTCCAGACGTTCACGGCGGAGCGGGTGGCGTACCGGAACCTCGCGAACGGGCTGAAGCCGCCGCTGACGGCAACCTACGACAACCCGTACCAGGAGTGGATCGGCGCCCTGATCCGCGCCGACGTCTTCGGCTGGACCTCCCCCGGCCTGCCCCGGCGCGCTGCCTCGCTGGCCCGGCGCGACGCGGTGCTGTCGCACACCGGCAACGGCGTGTACGGGTCGATGTGGGCGGCGGCGCTGATCGCGGCGGCATTCACGGCGCCGGGGGCGCGGGCCGCGCTGGACGAGGCGCTGGCGGTGGTCCCGGCGAGCAGCCGGCTGGCGCGGACGGTGCGGCGGGTGGTGTCGCTGTACGAGGCCGGACTGGCCTGGGAGGAGACGCTCACGACGGTGGGCGAGGAGACGTCCGGGCTCGGCTGGATCCACGTGGTGCCGAACGCCGCCGTGCTCACGGCCGGGCTGCTCTACGGCGAGGGCGACTTCACCCGCACCCTCGCGCTGACCGTCCGAGGCGGCCTGGACACCGACTCCAACGGGGCCACCGCCGGTTCGGTGGCGGGTGTGCTGTGCGGGGCGGCGGCGATCCCGGAGCGCTGGAAGGACCCGTTGGAGGACACCGTGCGCAGCGCCGTGTTCGGCTTCGACGGGGTGCGCATCAGCGAACTCGCGCAGCGCACGGTGCGATTGGCCGAGGCATTCGGCCCCTGAGCGCCGGTCCTTCCGCTCCCCGAGCGCCGATTTCCCGCCGTCGCGGGCCGTCTACCCTGGGCGGATGACCGCTCAGGACTTCGCCGCGTACATCGCGAGCCTGCCCCGTATCCTCGCCGGTGCCGCCGCGATCTTCCGTGACGCCGAGGGGCGCGTTCTGCTCGTCGAGCCCAACTACCGTGAGGGATGGGCGCTTCCGGGCGGGACGATCGAGTCGGACGACGGCGAGAGCCCGAGGCAGGGGGCGCGGCGCGAGACCCTGGAGGAGATCGGGCTGGACGTGGAGCCGGGGCGGCTGCTCGCCGTGGACTGGGTGCGCGGGGCGGGACGGCCGCCGCTGGTCGCGTATGTGTACGACGGCGGGGTGCTCGACGAGGACGATCTGAAGCGGATCCGGTTGCAGGAGGAGGAGTTGCTGTCGTGGCGGCTCGTCCCGCGCGCCGAACTGCCCGGGTATCTCCTGAGACCGCTCGGCCGACGGGTGCTGGCCGCCCTCGACGCGCTGGCGGAGGGCACGGGGGCGGTCGAGCTGGAGAACGGCGAGCGGGTGGCCTGAACCGTCGAGAATCGGCCACCGCGGGGTCGCTCGGTCACCGTCCGCCGTTGACAGGAGTCAGTTGACATCGCGTCAACTTGCCTTGCACAGAACGTGAAGTGGGTGAACCTTCCACTTAATGGAAGTTTAAAGTGCTGGCTGAAAACGCTGCCCGTTCGTCACTCCAGCATCTAGGCTGACGTCAGCCCCGTCCGAGCGATCGCGCCTCGTCGCCCCGTTCGGTGGCCGGGGCAGCACTCGGGACACCCGTGACCGGCGGCCCGGGCGCGGGCCGTGGCGCCGGGAGATCCGGAGCCTTTGGGGGAACGGTCACCGGGAGCCGCCCGGGGCAGTCGGTCTCCCCCCCACCTGCGGGCCGTTTCTCGCCCGTCCTCACCGAACAGGCAGCTGAGGTCATGGAACCACTGGGCTCAGACGATCCCGAGGAGCTAGGTCCCTACCGTCTCGTGGCACGGCTCGGCGCAGGAGGGATGGGGCGGGTCTATCTGGCGCGCTCCCCGCAGGGGCGGACCGTCGCGGTGAAGGCCATCCGGCCCGAGCTGATGGGGGACAAGAACTTCCGTATCCGCTTCCGCCGCGAGGTGGAGGCCGCGGGGGCGGTCGGCGGCAGATACACCGCGCCCGTGGTGGACGCCGACCCCGAGGCCCCCACCCCCTGGCTGGCCACCGACTACATCGCCGGGCCCACCCTGGCCGAGGCGGTCGCCGCGCACGGGCCCCTGCCGGTGGAGTCGGTGCTCGTGCTGGGCGCCGGAATCGCCGAGGCCCTGATCTCGGTGCAGGCGGCCGGACTGGTGCACCGCGACCTGAAGCCCTCCAACGTGCTGCTCGCCGCCGACGGTCCGCGCGTGATCGACTTCGGCATCGTCCGGGCGAGCGACGGCTACGACCTCACCCGCTCCGGCGCGCTCTTCGGCTCCTTCGAGTACATGTGCCCCGAGCAGGCCACGGGCGAGCCGCTGGGCCCCGAGGGGGACGTCTTCTCGCTGGGCTCGGTGCTCACGTTCGCCGCGTCCGGGCACGCCCCGTTCAGCGGCAGCGCGGCGGCCACGCTCCTGTACCAGGTGGTGCACAGCGCACCGGATCTGACCGGTGTGCCCGAACCCCTCGACAAGATCATCAACCTCTGTCTCACCAAGGACCCCCGGCTGCGGATCACCCCGGACAAGCTGGCCGCCGCCTGCGCGCCCGGCGGTGTGGAGCAACTGGCGGCCGACGGCTGGCTGCCCCCGTCGGTGGCCTCCTCGGTCGCCCTCCGCGCGGCGGCGGTGCAGACCCTGGAGACCGGGCCGAACGGGTCGGTCTCCTTCCGCTCCACCGAGACCGAACGGAAGCAGGACGCGTACGACTTCCAGCAGGAACGTCACGCCTACACGCCGCGACCCGACCGGGCCGTGTACGACACGCGGCAGGAACCGGCCACGTACGACTTCGAGCGGGAGGAAGCGCCGGGCATCGCGGACGCCGCGTCGACGCGCGCGTCCGGCGGCTCCGGCGGCCTGTACGACGGCTCCGGGGGCCGGGCGGCCGAGGTGTCGTCGGCCGACGGGGACGGCGGGCACAGCGGGGCCGTCGACGGCGCGGAGCCCGGTGCCGCTCCCGACGAGCCCGAGCCGTACCGCGCCGCCGGGCACCGCCGTGCCGTACCGCGCTCCGGTCCGTCCCGGCGCACCGTCCTCACCGTGTCGGCGGGTTCCGCCGCGGCCGCGGTCGGCGCCGGCCTGGTGCTCAGCCGCAACAAGCCGACGGTGTCGTCCACGGAGCCCGCGGGTCCGGCCCCGAAGCCGCTGTGGACCTACCGGAGCGCCCCGCTGCTCCAGGCGCCCGCCGCCTTCAAGGACGGCACGGCCCTGGTGAAGACCCGGCCGGGTGACCTGGTCTGCCTGGACCTCAAGGACGGCACCCGGCCCAAGTGGGTCTACGAGGGCATCAGTCAGTCGCCCACCCCGGCCCTGCTGGCCTTCGACGCCGCGATCGCGCTCGGTGAGGGGGCGACCGTGATCGGGGTCGACCCGGTCGACGGAACGGAACGCTTCACCATCGACTTCGGGCCGGACTTCCGCTTCACCACCCTGCTCGGCGCCACCGACGACCAAGCCGTCTCCATCATCGGCGTGCGGCTCCGGCGCGACTCCGACGAGCAGGGCGTGGCGACGTCCACGGAGGCGGTGTTCGGCGTGGATTTCGCGGCCCGCCGCGCCGAGGTCATCCCCATCAGCCCGGAGGACGTCGGCATCAAGCTGGCGCCGGTCATCCTCCCCGGCTACTTCGTCTACGCCGACGGACTGCGCAACGTCACGGTCCGGGACACCGACAGCTCCGGCGTCCTGTGGCGGTACCCGGTCGGCTACGACCTGCGGCCCGGGCTCGCCGTGATCAACCGCACGGTGTTCGCCATCGGCCAGGAGCTCAAGGCCCTGGACCTCGGCAGCGGCAGACTCCGCTGGCGGGTCAAGCCCGAGCGCGGCATGTTCGCGTCCCTCGGCGGCTACGGCAACACCGTCTACGTCACCGGCACGGACCCGGCCGGTGTGTACGCGTTCAACGCCGGCACCGGCGCCCGCCGTTGGTTCTGCCCCACCCCCCGCCTCAACATCGACCAGCCGATCACGGCGGGCCCCGAGGCGGTCTACGTCCCCGCCTACAAGAACAAGAACGGCTTCTACGCGATCGGCGCCGCCAAGGGCCGGCTCCTGTGGAACTTCACGGACGGCGTGGAGACCGGCGTCAACGACTGGCAGCTCGCCTGCGACCACAGCGGTGTCCTGGTCGCCCAGCACTACGACCGCACCTACGGCCTGCCCGCCCCCTGACCCGCCACGCCGATATCCGCTCGCCCCGGCCGCTGGGCCGACCTACGCTCGCCCCATGAACAAGCCCCTCGTCGCCCTCCTCAGTGGCGCAGGCATCTCCACCGACTCCGGCATCCCCGACTACCGGGGCCCCAACGGACTGTGGCGGCGCGATCCGGAGGCCGAGAAGCTGGTGACGTACGAGTACTACATGGGTGATCCGGAGATCCGCCGGCGTTCGTGGCAGATGCGGCGGCGGAACCGGACACTCCAGGCCGAGCCGAACGTGGCGCACCGGGCGGTGGCGGAGCTGGAGCGGTCCGGGGTGCCGGTGCGGGTGATCACGCAGAACGTGGACGGGCTGCACCAGCTGGCCGGGATGCCCGCCCGCAAGGTCCTGGAACTGCACGGCTCCGCGCGGTCCGTGGTGTGTGTCGGGTGCCACGCCCGGATGCCGATGGAGGACGCGCTCGCCCGGGTCGAGGCCGGTGAGGACGACCCGCCGTGCCTGAAGTGCGGGGGCGTGCTGAAGTCCGCCACCGTCATGTTCGGCCAGCGCCTCGACCCGGTGGTCCTCGGCGAGGCCGTCGCGATCAGCAAGGCCTGCCAGATCTTCATCGCCGTCGGCAGCAGTCTCCAGGTGCAGCCCGCCGCCGGGCTCGCGGGCGTCGCCGCCGACCACGGGGCCCGTCTGATCATCGTCAACGCCGAGCCGACCCCGTACGACGAGCGGGCGGACGAGATCGTACGGGAGCCGATCGGGGCGGCGCTGCCGGAGGTGCTGCGGGAGATCCGCGCGGCGAGCGACTGACAGGCCCGGGGCCGGGCCCCTCAGAAGAGGGCCGCGCCCCGTTCGAAGTCCAGCAGGCGCTGCTTGCGCTCCGTGCCGCCGCCGTATCCGGTGAGGCTGCCGTCGGAGCCGACCACACGGTGGCAGGGGACGATGATGCCCACGGGGTTCTTGCCGTTGGCCAGACCGACCGCGCGGGATGCCTTGGGATTGCCCAGGGCGCCCGCGAGTTCGCCGTACGAACGGGTCTCGCCGTAGGGGATCCGGGCGAGCTGCTCCCAGACCTGGCGTTGGAACGGGGTTCCCCGCAGCCGGAGTTCGAGAGTGAACACCTTCAACTCGCCCGCGAAATAGGCCTCCAGCTGTTCCCGGGGTTCGGCGAAGGCCGTGTCGTCGCGTGCGCCGAAGCTCTCCTGCGGCGGGCGATGGCGTTGTTCGGTCATGTAGAGGCCGCACAGGGCACCGTCGTCGGCGACGAGGGTCAGGGGGCCGTAGGGGCTGTCGACGACGGTGTGCCGCTTCTGCTGCTGCATGAACTGTCCTATACAGGAAGAAAGTTGATGGGGTGGCTGTCCGTCGCCCAGAGGTACTGGACCGCGTACGCCCGCCACGGCCGCCAGACCTCGGCCCGGGCGGCGAGGGCCGCCGGGGTGGCCGGCAGGCCCAACTCCCGTGCCGCGCGCCGGATGCCGAGGTCCCCGGCGAGGAAGGCGTCCGGGTCGCCGAGCGCGCGCATGGCGATGACCTCGACGGTCCAGGGACCGAAACCGGGCAGCGCGAGGAGCCGGGCACGGGTCTCGGCCCAGTCGCTGTCGACGCCCAGGTGCAGTGTTCCGTCGGCGAGTTGCCCGACCAGGGTGGTGAAGGTGGTCCGTCGGGTGCGCGGCATCGCGAGGGTCTCGGGATCGACGGCCGCCAGCGACTCGGGGGACGGGAAGAGATGGGTGAGGCCCCCTTCCGGGTCGTCGACCGGTTCACCGTGCGCGACCACCAGCCGGGCCGCGTGGGTCCGGGCGGCGGCCGTGGAGATCTGCTGGCCGAGCACCGCCCGTACGGCGAACTCGGCCTCGTCGACGGTCCGTGGCACCCGGCGCCCCGGTGCTTTGTCCACCAGCGGCGCGAACACGGGATCGGTGCGCAGTTGCTCGTCGACGGCGACCGGGTCGGCGTCCAGATCGAGCATGCGGCGACAGCGGCTGATGGCGACGGGCAGGTCCCGCAGATCACCGAGGGAGAGCCGGCAGGCGATGTGGTCGGGCTCCGGCGTGAGGGCGACGACGCCGTGACCGTACGGCAGCCGGAGCGTGCGCCGGTACGCGCCGTCGCGCCACTCCTCCACCCCGGGTACGGCGGTCGCGGCGAGGTGTCCGAGGAGGTTGTCGGGGTTGAGCGGGGCCCGGAACGGCAGCCGGAGGCTCAACGCCCCTGATGTGCTGGCGGAGTCGGAGCGCTGCCGGGCCGACCGCGTCGCCCGCTCGCGCAGGGCGCCGGGCGCCAGCGCGAAGACCTCCCGGACGGTGTCGTTGAACGTCCGGATCGACCCGAACCCGGCGGCGAACGCGATCTCCGCCATCGGCAGCGCGGTCGTCTCGATCAGCAGCCGCGCGGTCTGCGCCCGCTGCGCCCGGGCGAGGGCCAGCGGGCCCGCGCCCAGCTCGGCCAGCAGTTGCCGCTCGACCTGCCGGGCGCTGTAGCCGAGCCGCCGTGCCAGTCCCGGCACGCCCTCCCGGTCCACGACGCCGTCCCCGACCAGCCGCATCGCCCGCGCCACGAGGTCCGCCCGCTGGTCCCACTCCGGTGACCCCGGGCTCGTGTCCGGCCGGCACCGCTTGCAGGCCCGGAACCCGGCCTGCTGACAGGCCGCCGCACTCGGGTAGAAGGTCATGTTCTCCGCCTTGGGCGGTACCACCGGGCAGCTGGGCCGGCAGTAGATCCGCGTGGTCACCACCGCCGTGAAGAACCATCCGTCGAACCGCGCGTCCTTCGACCGCACGGCCCGCACACACCGTTCCGTATCCGCGTGCATCCCGTTCCGCATGACTCAAGCATCGGGGAGGGAGAGGGGGCAGGGCTGGCGGAAATCCGACATCGGCGTGGGGTGGCCTGCGACCTCCGCAAGCCCATGCCGTCCTCAAGGGGCACGGGGAACTGCGCGAACGGCCACGACGCACCCGCAGCCGCCGCGCGACGGGACGCCCCTCCCTCTCAGGCCCCCGCGGCCCTCCGCCACGCGGCTTCCCGCAGCAACCGCAGGCCGTTCAACCCCACCAGCACCGTGGACCCCTCGTGTCCCGCCACCCCGAGGGGCAGCGGCAGATGACCGACCAGGTCCCACACCACCAGCACCGCGATGCAGACCCCCGCGATCACCAGGTTCTGCACCACCAGCCGCCGGGCCGCCCGCGACAGCCGCACCACCGCCGGGATCGCGCCCAGCTCGTCGCGCACCACCACCGCGTCCGCGGTCTCCAGCGCGAGATCGGAGCCGGCCCGGCCCATGGCGACACCGGCGTGCGCGGCGGCGAGCGCGGGCGCGTCGTTGACCCCGTCCCCGACGAACAGGATCCGCGCGCCCCCGCCCTGCAGCTCCCGCACGGCCTCCACCTTGCCCTGCGGCAACAGCTCGGCCCGCACGTCGTCGATGCCGGTGTCCGCCGCGACCTGGGCAGCGGCACGGGCGTTGTCCCCGGTGAGCAGGACCGGCGACCCAGCGGTCAGGACGGTCAGTGCGCCCACCGCGGCGGGCGCGTCGTGGCGCAACCGGTCGGCCAGGGTGAGCGTTCCGACGGCGGCCCCGTCCCGCTCGACGAGAACGGTCGTCCCCGGGGCGACCGCTGCGTCCACGGCGGCCTCGTCGCCGTCGCCGCCGTGCTCCCCCGCCCGCCCCACGGTCACCGCCTGTCCCTCGACGGTCGCCCGGACGCCTCGGCCCGGCGTGGCCACGAAGTCCTCGGCGGCGGCCACCCGCAGTCCCCGCGACCCGGCGGCGGCCACCACCGCGCGGGCCAGCGGGTGTTCGCTCGGGTACTCGGCGGCCGCGGCCAGCGCCAGCAGTCCGTCCTCGTCGAGCCCGGAGCCCGGCAGCGGTCGTACGGCGACGACCTCGGGCGTGCCCTCGGTGAGGGTGCCGGTCTTGTCGAGCGCGACGGCGTCGATCTCGCCCAGCCGCTCCATCGCGACGGCGGACTTCACAAGGACGCCGTGGCGGCCGGCGTTGGCGATGGCGGAGAGCAGCGGCGGCATGGTGGCGAGGACCACCGCGCAGGGCGAGGCGACGATCATGAAGGTCATGGCGCGGAGCAGCGCGGCCGTGAGGTCCTCGCCGAAGGCCAGGGGGACGCCGAAGACGGCGAGGGTGGCGACGACGACACCGGCGGCGTACCGCTGTTCGACCTTCTCGATGAAGAGCTGGGTCGGCGCCTTGGTGCGGGAGGCCTCCTCGACCAGGCTCACGATGCGGGCGATCACGGAGTCGGCCGGGTCACGCGCGACGCGGACGCGCAGCGCTCCCGTGCCGTTGAGGGTGCCCGCGAAGACCTCGTCGCCCGGGGCCTTGGGGACCGGCAGCGGTTCCCCGGTGATGGTGGCCTGGTCAGCCTCGCTCTCCCCCGCAAGGACCAGCCCGTCGGCACCGATGCGCTCGCCGGGGCGGACCAGCACCACGTCACCGACGGCGAGCCGGTCCGTCGGCACGGTCTCCTCGGCGGTGCCGTCCGGCGACAGGCGGGTGGCCGTGGTGGGCGCGAGGTCGAGCAGACCCCGTACGGAGTCGGCGGTGCGGGCGGTGGCGAGGGCCTCCAGGGCACCGGAGGTGGCGAAGATGACGATCAGCAGGGCCCCGTCGAGGACCTGGCCGATCGCGGCCGCGCCCAGCGCCGCCACGATCATCAGCAGGTCGACGTCGAGGCTCTTCTCGCGCAGTGCCCGCAGCCCTTCGAGGGCGGGCTCCCAGCCGCCGGCCACGTAGGCGATCGCGTAGAGCGGGCCGTGCAGCCAGGCGGAGCCTCCGGCCAGGTCCAGCGGGAACGCGAGCAGGAAGGCGAGGGTGGACGCCAGCGCCCAGCGGGCCTCGGGAAGGGCGAGGACGCGGGTGCGGCGGCGGGGGGCCGTCGACGCGGACGGACGGCGGACCGGGGTGGGGGTGAGGGTGGCAGACACGCGGGCCACCATACAGGAACACATGAAGACTCATTCATGCCTTCATGTGCGATGGGTAAGATACTCGCCATGGGTCATGGAGCCGTCACCTCAGCGCAGGACGCCACCCCTCGTGTGCGTCTGGACGCGGCCAACGTCGCCAAGGTGGCCACCACCCTCCAGGCCCTCTCCACCCCGTCCCGCCTGCTGATCCTGGCCAGGCTGCGCGAAGGGCCGCTCCCGGCCACCGAGTTGGCCGCCGAGGTCGGGATGGAACAGTCCGCCTGCTCCCACCAGCTGCGTCTGCTGCGCAACCTCGGCCTGGTCGTCGGCGAGCGCCGGGGCCGTTCCGTGGTGTACGCGCTGCACGACCACCATGTCGCCGAGCTGCTGGACCAGGCCGTCTACCACGTCGAGCACCTGCGGCTGGGGCTCAGCGACGCGCCGGAAGGGGACTGAGCCCACCGGGCGGCGACCGGCACCTCCCACCACCGGGCTGACAGCACGCAGCACCGGGCAATCGGGACGCAGCACCGGGCAAACAACACGGCACCCGCCCCGGCCGGTGGCCGGGACGGGTGCCCGAGGCGAGTGTCCGGGCCGTCCGTCACGTCGAGGGAATCGCCGGGAGCGTCGTGGCGGGCAAGCCGCCGAGCAGACCGCCGAGCAGACCGGTGACCAGGCCGAGCACCGGCTGCAGGAGACCGGTGACGACACCGAGGACCGGGGCGAGCAGACCGGTCACTGCCCCCAGGACCGCGCCCAGGTCGAGCGAGGTCAGCGCCTTCAGCAAGGCGTCGACCGCGGCCTGGAGGGCGGCCGGCAGATCCGCGACCGGGTCGGCCTTCGCCGCGGCGGCGCGGTCTGAGCCGGTCGGGGCCGCCGCCTCGATCTTCTGCAACCGCTGCTGCACGGTGGCGTGGGCGGTCCTGAGCGCCGCGACGTGCCGGGCCGCCTCGGTGGTGTTCAGCTGGTCGGCGTCCAGCTCGGCGATGGTGGTCATCTCGTCCAGCAACGGGGCGAGCACGTCGTTCTGGTCCATGCGGTCGAGCAGGTCCAGCTGGCCCAGCAGCTCGTCCACGTCGATGCCGACGGCGTCGGTCTCCGTGACCGTGCCCGCCGCCTCCGCGGCCGCGTCCGTGTCGGCGTCGAGGTCCGCCAGCAGCGCGTCCAAGTCGCTCTCGAGCTTGTCGAGGAGCGTCTCCATGTCGGCGATCTCCTTGTCGACGATGGCGTCCGCCTCCGCCCCCTCCTTCGCCACGAGGGCGTCGATCTCCTTCTCCAACGAGTCGAAGAAGGCGTCCAGATCGGGTTCGGGGACCGCGGCGGCCCGGGAAGCGGCACGGTCGGAGGCGGTTCGGCCCGCGTCGACGGCCGCGGTGGCGGTGCCGACCGGCCCGAAGACCAGTGCCCCGCAGACCAGAGGCGACAGGAGAAGAGCACGGGAGACGAGGGCGCGCATGCACGTTCCTTTCGAAGAGCTGTCCTTGCGCTCACGGTGGGAGGCGCCACGAGGCGCCGCAACCGAGCACAGCGCCCCGGACGGACCCGCCGATCGACCACGCCGACCACCCTGACCAGCGTGATTCCCTCGAACGACCCCTCCGTACGACTCCGTTCGAGTCGGTCGCGCTGTTCGTCCGTCAGAGTGCGGGAGAGCGACAGCCGTGCCGCGTCCCGCTGCGCGCCGGTGTCAGCCCGTCTGTTCGGCGAACGCCTGGTATGCCTCGTCGTCGAAGAGGACGAACCTGACCTCCTCGACCGAGGTCTCGGTGGTGCGGACCGTCTCCACGGCGATACGGGCGGCGTCCGCCATGGGCCAGCCGTAGACGCCGGCGGAGACGGCCGGGAAGGCGACGGTCCGGGCTCCCAACTCGTCGGCGACGCGGAGGGACTCGCGGTAGCAGGAAGCGAGCAGGGCGGAGCGGTCGAGGCTCTGGCTGTGGACGGGTCCGACGGTGTGGATGACCCAGCGCGCGTCCAGGTCGCCCGCCGTGGTGGCGACGGCCTGGCCGGTGGGGAGGCCTCTGCCGTACTGGGAGGCGCGGAGCTTGCGGCAGTCGGCCAGGATGGCGGGGCCGCCGCGCCGGTGGATGGCGCCGTCCACTCCTCCCCCACCGAGGAGGGAGGAGTTCGCGGCGTTGACGATGGCGTCGACGGACTGCCGGGTGATGTCGCCCCGGACGAGGGTGATGGTCGTCATGCCCGCCTCTATACCAGCCGACGGGACACGCGAGCCCTCCATTTCCGGCGCACTCCGTGGTGGGCGGCACGCCTCGTTCGCGACGGCCTACCAGCCGACCGGCAGCGACCGCACCCCGTGGACCGTGGTCATCGTCGGCGCGAAGTCCTCCGGCGGTGCGGTCGGGCGCAGGCCCGGCAGACGGCGAAGAGCACGGGCAGGCCGACCTGGAGTTCCGCGCGGGCCAGGGACCGGCCGATGCACCGGTGCAGTCCGTGGCCGAAGGCCAGATGGCCGGAGGCACCGCGGCGCACGTCCAGGGTGTCGGGGTCGGCGAAGACGGACAGGCGCGGTTGGCGGCCTGGAGCGTGAGGGACACCAGGGGCGAAGAACGCCGGAGGTGAGGGACGAGAGAGGTGGTTAGGTGGGGTCGGGCGGTTTCCGGCGTGGTCGGGTCAGGCCGTCGCCGCGCAGGAAGTCGAGCGGGCGGCGGGCCACTTCGGGGGCGTCGAGGGAACCGCGCTGGATCTCCACGGAGACCGGTCCTCGGTGGTCGAGGCCCTGGAGGACAGCGACCACGGGTGGGAAGTCGATCTCTCCGGTGCCGAGTTCGAGATGCTGGTGCACGCCACGCCGCATGTCCTCGATCTGCACGTTCAGCAGACGCGGGGCGACGAGGCGGACGCACCCCAGCACGGTCCGGCCCTCCGCGCAGTGCGCGTGCCCGATTGATGTTGGCCGGGGTGCGGGCAAGAGCGCCGGTGGACTCAGGGTTCCTGCCGCAGTCTCCGCCAGACCGCCTTGGCCGCGTTGTGGCCCGACATGCCGTGCACCCCGGGTCCCGGCGGGGTCGCGGAGGAGCAGATGAACACGGCCGGGTGCGGGGTCCCGTACGGGCGGAGCGAGAGCCTGGGGCGCAGCAGCAGTTGGAGGCCGGAGGCGGCGCCGCAGGCGATGTCGCCGCCCACGTAGTTCGCGTTGTGCGCGGCGAGTTCGGGCGGGCCGGCGGTGGCGCGGGCGAGCACACGGTCGCGGAAGCCCGGGGCGAAACGCTCCAGTTGACGCTCGACGGCGTCCGTCAGGTCGCCCGTCCAGCCGTTGGGGACGTGACCGTAGGCCCAGAAGACGTGCTTGCCCTCAGGGGCCCGGCCGGGGTCCACCAGGCTGGGCTGGACGGTGATCAGGAAGGGCCGGTCGGGCGCGCGGCCCTGACGGGAGGCCGCGTCGAGCGCCGCGCCGATCTCGGCCCTGCTCGCCCCGACCTGGACGGTACCGGCGAGGCGCGCCTCCTCGGCAGTCCACGGCACGGGGCCGTCCAGGGCGTAGTCGAGCTTGAAGACGCTCGCGCCGTAGCGGTACGCGTCGTAGTGGCCGCCGAAGCCCGCGATCCGGGCCAGCGCGGTGGGTGAGGTGTCGAAGACGTAGGCGCGGGCCGGCGGCAGGTCGTCGAGGCGTTTGACCTCGTAGTCGGTGTGGACGGTGCCGCCGAGGTCCTTCAGGTAGGCGGCGAGCGCGTCGGAGATGGCCTGCGAGCCTCCCCGGGCGACCGGCCAGCCGGCGGCGTGCGCGGCCAGGGCGAAGACCAGGCCGACGGCGCCGGTGGCGAGGCCGCCGAGCGGAGCGATGACATGGGCGACGAGTCCGGCGAAGAGCGCCTGGGCCTTCTCGTCCTTGAAGCGGCGCATCAGCCAGGTCGAGGGCGGCAGGCCGACGAGGCCGAAGCGGGCGAGACCGACCGGGTCGCGGGGCAGCGCGGAGAGCGGCAGCGACATGAAGTCCCGGGCGAGCGTGTCCCACTTGGGCAGGAAGGGCTCGACCAGTCTGCGGTACGCGCCCGCGTCACGCGGCCCGAACGAGGCGGCCGTCTCCCCCACCGAGCGGGACAGCACGGCCGCCGAGCCGTCGAGGAAGGGGTGCGCCATCGGGAGGTCGGCGTGCAGCCACTCCAGGCCGTAGCGGTGGAGCGGCATCGCCTTGAACGCGGGCGAGTTGACGCCGAGCGGGTGGGCGGCCGAGCAGGGGTCGTGGTGGAAGCCGGGCAGGGTCAGCTCCGCGGTGCGGGCGCCCCCTCCCACGGTGTCCTTCGCCTCGAACAGGGCCACGGAGAAGCCGCGGCGGGCCAGCTCCACGGCGGCCGTCAGGCCGTTCGGCCCCGCCCCCACCACCACCGCGTCGAGCATCGACGGCACGTCCGGACCCCTTCGTCGTCGGCCGATGACCAGCAGGCCGTGCCGACGGGCTCCCGCCGACGGCAACACCTGCGCTCAGGATATGCCGCGGCACCGACAGCACCGGTCAGGGGTGACCCCACGCCCGGCCGACTCGCACGCCGGACCGCGCGCAGTCCTCCGCACCCCGTGCCGCCGCATGCCGTCCTCCGCACCCCGGGCCGCCACACGGCCCGGCGCGCGTGCCCCGTTCCCGGCGGGCTGTCCCCCGCGCCGGCCCGGGCCCCCTCTTCAGGCCCCGGCCGCCAGCAGATTCGCCACGCGGCGGGCCGTGGCCGCGTCCCGGGCCGCGGTGAACGGCAGGGTGTTGCCGCCCGTGATGCGGAAGGGCTCGCCGGCCAGGGTGAGGTGGGCGCCGCCCGCCTCCTCGACCAGCAGGAGGCCGGCCGCGTGGTCCCACGCCGCTTCCCAGCTGAAGGCGACCGCGTCCAAGTCGCCCCGGGCGATGGCGAGGTACTCCAGCCCGGCCGAGCCGCAGGCACGCGGGGACACCCCGTCGGTCCAGAGGCCGAGCAGGGCCCGCTTCTGGTCCTCGGTGGTGTAGTCCGGGTGGGAGGTGGCTATGTCGAGGTCGCGGCCGGGGGCGGGCGCTCCGGCACGCAGCGGCTCACCGTCGAGCGTGGCCCCCTGGCCGCGGATCGCCACGGCGAGCCGGTCGAGCGCGGGAGCGTACGTCCAGGAGGCGAGCAGGACCCCACCCTGGGCGAGGGCGACCAGCGTGCAGAACCCGGGCTCGCCGCGCACGAACTGCCGGGTGCCGTCCACCGGGTCGACGATCCAGACCGGTGCCTGCCCCTGGAGCGCCTCGTACGACGCGGGGTTGGCGTGCACCGCCTCCTCGCCCACCACGACCGATCCGGGCAGCAGCGCAGGGAGCGCCTCCGTGAGGTACGCCTCGGCTTTGCGGTCGGCGTCGGTCACCAGGTCGTGCGGGCCGCTCTTCTGGTCGACCTCGTGCGCGGCGAGCTGCCGGAAGCGCGGCATGATCTCCGTGGCGGCGGCCTTGCGGATCGCTTCCTCGACGTCCGAGGCGTGTCGGGCGAGAAACTCGTCGATGGTTTCGTTGTCTTCGATCATGTCTCCATGACAGCACGCGGCACTGACAATCCCCACCCGTTCGGGGCATTCAGCATGGAATCGCCGTGAATTCCCGGTGCCGGCCGGAGCCCCCGGAAGCGGGAGGAGGCGCCCCGGCTCAGCGCCCGACCGCGTATCCCTGCATGCCGCGCGGGTTCGCCGCCGCCGACAGCACCCCGGTCTCCGGGTCGCGTGCCACCGCGCACAGCCGGCCCTCGGACCAGGCCTCGCCGACGACGACGTCATGGCCGCGCCGGCGCAGTTCCTCGACGACCGCCGGGGGCGTCCGGGACTCGACGGTGACGCTGCCGGGGCGCATGCCGCGCGGGTAGAACGAGCCGGGGAAGCTGTCGTTGTGCCAGTTCGGGGCGTCGATCGCGCCCTGGAGGTCGAGGCCGCCGCGCACGTGCGGACGGAGGGCGACGGCGAGGAAGAAGTGCAGCTGCCACTGGTCCTGCTGGTCGCCGCCGGGCGTGCCGAAGGCCATGACGGGCACCCCGTCGCGCAGCGCGAGCGACGGGGTGAGCGTGGTGCGCGGGCGTCGGCCCGGCGTGAGGGAGTTGGGCAGGCCCTCGTCCAGCCAGGCCATCTGCAGCCGGGTGCCGAGCGGGAAGCCCAGCTCGGGCACCACCGGGTTGGACTGCAGCCAGCCGCCGCTGGGCGTGGCCGCGACCATGTTGCCCCAACGGTCGACGACATCGAGGTGGCAGGTGTCGCCCCGGGTGCCGCCGTCCGCCGCGACCTCCGGCTCCCCCGGCACCGGCGACCGGGGGCTCTTGGCCACGGTGGGCTCGCCGACACCCCCGAGCCCGCTTGCGACCGTGGGCTCGCCCACACCCAGCGCGCTGAAGCCCGGCTCCTCGGTGGCCACCACGCGCGCGTGCGCGCTCAGTCGCGGGGTACGGCCGCCCGGGGCGCCCGGCAGCAGGCCGTACGACGCCGTGTCGCCGACGAGCGCCCGCCGCGCGGTGTTGTACTCGTCGGACAGCAGCTCGGCGAGCGGCACCGGCGCCGCATCCCCGTACCAGGCCTCCCGGTCCGCCATGGCGAGCTTGCAGCCCTCGACGAGGAGGTGCACGTACTCGGCGGACCCGTACGGGGGCAGGTCGCGCGGCAGCAGGGCGAGTTGCTGGAGGAGGACCGGGCCCTGGCTCCAAGGGCCCGCCTTGCACAGGGTCCAGCCGTTCCAGTCGTACGTCGCCGGCGCCTCGTAGGTCGCGGACCAGGCGGCCAGGTCGGCCAGGGTGAGCGTGCCGGTGTGCCGTTCGCCGCTGGTGTCGAGGGTGGGCCGGCCGGCCTGGCGGACGAGGGCCTCGGCGACGAAGCCGGAGCGCCACACCGCGCGCGCCGCCTCGATCCGGGCCTCCCGGTCCCCGGCCCCCTCGACCTCCGCGAGCAGCCGCCGCCAGGTCGCGGCCAGGGCGGGGTTGCGGAACAGTTCGCCGGGCCGGGGCGCCCGCCCGTCCGGCAGGTACACCTCCGCCGACGACAGCCACTCCTTCTCGAAGAGGTCCCGCACGGCCTCGACGGTCGCCCCCACGTTCTCCACGGGCGCGTGTCCGTCCTCCGCGTACCCGATGGCGTACTTCAGGACGTCGGCGAGGTCCTTGGTGCCGTGGTCCCGCAGGAGGAGCATCCACGCGTCGAAGGCGCCCGGCACGGCGGCGGCCAGGGGGCCGGTGCCGGGGACGAGTTCGAGGCCGAGCCCCCGGTAGTGCGCGGCGGTCGCCCCGGCGGGTGCCACGCCCTGTCCGCACAGCACCCGGACCTCGCCGCCGGCCGGGGCGAGCAGGATGGGCACCTCGCCCGCCGGGCCGTTGAGGTGGGGTTCGACGACGTGCAGGACGAAGCCCGCCGCCACGGCCGCGTCGAACGCGTTGCCGCCGTCCTCCAGCACGGCCATCGCCGACTGCGAGGCGAGCCAGTGCGTGGAGGACACCATGCCGAAGGTCCCCTGGAGCGTCGGTCGAGTGGTGAACACGGGCGGACTCCTCACTGCGCGGCGGGCGTTCGGTGATCGTACGCAGCGGGCGGCGCACCGCGGTTCAGCAGTGGCCGCCCTCCAGATCCTCTCCCGGCCTCCGCCCCACGGTCAGCACATGTCCGCTCGCCCCCAGCAGCGACGGCTCCGCCTCGATGCGCCGGGTCGCCGCCAGTACGGCCTCCCGGCGCTCCGGGTCGTCCAGCCACTCCTCCACCCCGCCCATCAGCCAGGCGACGCCCTCGACGCCGTACTGTCCGTCGGGCGCGAGGCCGGCCTCGGCGAACTCGCCCGGCACGTCCGCGGGATCGGCGAAGTAGGCGGTGGTGAAGTCGGGGTCGGCCGGCGAGTACCGGTGCCTGCCGTGATCCGACACGGCGTCGGTGCGCTCGCGGCGCTCGGGGATGAAGTAGTTCCCCTGCCTGAGGCTGTCGTTGAGGCCGGCGAAGCGGTTGATCGTGGCCGCGACCACCACACCGCCGGGCCGCACCGCGCGCCGGGCCTCGGCCAACGCCCGTACCCGGTCGGGCCGTTCGGGCAGGTGGTACAGCGGACCGAGGAGCAGCACGACGTCGTGTGCGGCGTCCTCGGCGGGCAGCGCGCGGGCGTCCCCGAGCCGGGCGGTGACCCCGGGCAGCCGCCCGGACCGTTCCACGTGCAGCGGAACGGGGTCGACGACCTCGACCCGGTGGCCGTCCCCGGCGAGCCACTCGGCGTGGATCCCCGTACCGCCGCCGACGTCGAGCACGCGCGCGGGCGCCCCGGGCAGCAGTCGGCGGAGGAGGTCCCTGGTGCGCCAGAACTCCAGCCGACCGGCGCCCTCCCGGAGGCGGGTGAGCTCTCCTCCGCGCTCGTAGTAGGCGAGGATCTCCTCGGGCAGGGACGGGAGTCGGGGCTCGGTGTCGTACGGTGACCGGCTCATGGTGCCAGGGTGCTGATCACCGTGGAGTACGCGCAAACGGTTAGAAGTCAGGGGCGAATTTCGTCCAGGCCGTCGCGCCGAGGCGGCCCGTGTTGCCCAGGTCGAGGCCGCCGTCGGGGGTGAGGACCTCCGCGGGGCGGCCGGGGAGCGGGGCGATGCGCAGGGTTTGGGCGTTCACGGCCGGTGCGTCCGCCTCGGTGACCGTGTTGCGCCAGACCAGTGTGGTCCCGGCGGACTCGCCCGGTTTCAGGGTGACTTGGTGCGGACCGAGGTCGGGCACGGCTGTGGTGACGTCCTGGGGGCCCTGGAGGACACGTACGCCGTCGTGGGGCTCGCCTTCTGCGTCGAGCAGCTGGATCGACGGGTAGCCCTTGACGGTGTACGTCTTCTCGCCGCAGTTGGTGAGGGTCACGCCCATCGCCCGCAACCCCATCGCCGCCTCCACGAGGCCGGGCAGCATACGCACCCCGGAGCTCGGGCAGCCGGCCGTCGTGCCGGGCGAGGTGTCCCCCGTCGGATCCGCCCCCAACTCGCCCTCAAGCGCCTCGGAAGGCGCCGGGAGACCCGGTCCACCGGGGGCTTCCGTCCCCGCCGACGAGGCCGCGGCCGTGGGCCCGGCACGGTCCGGGTCACGCTCGCGGTCGAGTTCCTCGGAGAGTCCGCAGCCGCCGACGGCCAGGGTCAGCGCCACCACCACGAGCGCGCGGGAGGCCGTACGGCCGCGTATCGGGATCATGGTCCGATCCTGACACGGACGAGGGCGCGGAGGCCGTGACTCCGCACGGGACGCCGTGACTCCGCACGCGCGGGGACCCTGTCACCGGGTGTGCACGGAGCGAGTTCGCACTTTCGTCCCACAGGCAGTCGTGTGACACTGGCGTACCCCATCGCCCGGCGGTACCGCCGCCTCGACCCCGAGAAGTGCGCTGTGCGTGATCTCCCTCTGCCGCTCGCCCTCACCGCGCGACTGATGCCGGTCGCCGTACTCGCCGTCGCGGGCTGGGCGTTGGCGTCCGGTCCGCTGTCCGCGAGCCCGGCCGGGGAGGACACCGCGCGGGACACGGCGTCGGGCCCCGTCTCGACCGACGAGTCCGCGCCGTCGACGGCGACGGTGACCAAGACGTACGAGAAGGCGCCCTCGCCCTGCTCCGGCGTCACGGAGAAAACGGTCAAAGCACTTGTTCCCGGCGCGAAGACGGCCGGCAAGGAGATCGCGTCGACCAACGAGTCCGTGCGCCGCACCTGCTCGTGGAACGCGCTCAAGGGCTTCGACTACCGCTGGCTGGATGTCTCGTACGAAGTCCAGCAGTCGGACGACAAGGCCGAAAGCGCCTACAGGACGCGCACCACGGAGAAGAGCGGCGGCGGCGCCGTGCCCGGTCTCGGCGACGAGGCGTACTCCGTGGTGAACCTCACCACGGAGGACAAGCAGCAGACCCGGGAGGGTGTGGTGTACGTCCGGATGTCCAACGCCCTGGTGGTCGTCACCTACAACGGCAGCGACTTCGAGTCGCGCAAGGCGCCCGGCACGGACGAGATCAACAAGGGTGCCATCAAGGTTGCGAAGGAGGCGGCGGCCGTGCTGGAGGACTCCCAGTAGGGCGTCTCCCCGGCGCCGGCCGCCGCCGCGAGCACGGGCCCGTCAGACGGACACCCGCTCCCTGTCGGTCCGGACCTTCTCCCGCTCACCGGCCATCAGCACCACGTACAGCAGCATCGACGTGCCCAGGCCCACCGCCCAGCCGTAGTCGGCGAGCGGCTTGAGGAACGGGATCAGGCCGTCGTGCGGGAACGGCCCCGAGGAGACGCCGTCCTCGGAGACGGTCGAGTACGAGCCGCCGACCGCGAGCACACCGCCGACCACGAAGGCCGCTATGGCCCGCCAGTTCCAGCCGGAGGCGTACCAGTAGCGTCCGCCCGGCGTGTACAGGTCCGCCAGGTGCAGGACGGTACGGCGGACGATCCAGTAGTCGGCGATGAGGATGCCGGCGACGGTGCCGAGCAGACCGCCGACCACGCCGAGCCAGGTGAAGATGTAGAACTCGGGCGTGGAGATCAGCTTCCACGGGAAGATCAGGATGCCGACGACACCCGTGATGAGCGCGCCCGTACGGAAGTTGATGAG
The DNA here is from genome assembly GCF_032598905.1 of Streptomyces sp. 11x1. Taxonomy (NCBI): domain Bacteria; kingdom Bacillati; phylum Actinomycetota; class Actinomycetes; order Kitasatosporales; family Streptomycetaceae; genus Streptomyces; species Streptomyces sp. 11x1. The sequence continues at coordinate 1,927,481 of NZ_CP122458.1, forward strand.
CTTCGGGGCGAGGTTCGCCAGGTCGTACGCCGGTGAGACCACGTTGGCGGCGATGTTCACGGAGATGGTGGCGACGAGCACGGTGATCAGGGCGAAGAGGAGACCGAAGACGTTGTCGGCCTTGGCCGCCAGTGTGACCGGGTCCCAGATGGCCTCGCCGTAGACGACCTCGGAGCCGGAGGTGACCAGGACGGCGAGGATCGCGAAGAGCGTCATCGTGGTGGGCAGGCCCAGGGACTGGCCCCAGGTCTGCGCCTTCTGACTGGCACCGAAACGGGTGAAGTCAGGGATGTTCAGGGACAAAGTTGCCCAGAAGCCGATCATTCCCATCAACGAGGGGAAGAAGACCGGCCAGAAGTCGGGGCCCCAGCCGAGCTTGGAGGGCTGGTCGAGCAGCGCGCCGAAGCCGTCGGCCTTGACCGCGATCCAGACCAGCAGCACGAACGCGCCGACGATCACGAACGGCGCGGCCCAGTTCTCGAAGTGCCGCAGGAAGTCCATGCCGCGGTAGATGATCGCTATCTGCAGGGCCCAGAAGAGGATGAAGCAGAGCCACAGCGGCCACGGGTTGCCCGCGATCTTCCCCGCGCTCTCCCACTCACCGCCGGTGAGCTTGGAGCCGAGGGCGAATATCCCGGAGCCGCCGATCCAGGTCTGGATGCCGAACCAGCCGCAGGCCACGGCGGCACGGATCATCGCCGGGATGTTGGCGCCGCGCAGACCGAAGGAGGCGCGGGCCAGCACCGGGAAGGGGATGCCGTACTTGGGGCCGGCGTGCCCGGTGGCCAGCATCGGCAGCAGCACGATGACGTTGGCGAGGGCGATGGTGAAGACGGCCTGCTTCCAGTCCATACCGAGGGCGACCAGGCCGGAGGCCAGGGTCCAGCTGGGGATGCAGTGGGCCATGGAGATCCACAGCGCCGCGAAGTTGTACGTCGTCCACTTGCGCTCGGAGACGGGTACGGGGCGCAGGTCCTCGTTGGCGAAGGGGCTTTCGGCGGGGAAGTCCCCGGGCGCCAGCTCGATCCGGCCGGACAGGTCGGCGGACGGGGCCGTCGGCGACCCCGTGGGAGCTATGTCGGTCATGGGCAGGCCAATCAGGAAGGCGGGACGGGAAGAAAGGCCGTGCGGAGGCCTTGGGCCCTGCCCTTCCGGGACGGCGGAAGGACAGGAGACAAGGTGTGGGGGGTCTCGGGGGAGGGGCGGGGGGAGGGTGAAGAAGCAGATCGGAGCGGTTGATTCCGGTTGTCGGGGTGGCCGGATTCTTGCAGTCGGCGGGGCCTTCCGGGAAGCCGGGTCGGCCGGTGACCGCAGGGAAGCCGGGTCTAGCCGTTGACCGCCGGGATGACCGTCGAGCCGTAGGTGTCGATCACCCTCTCCTGCGCGTCGTGCATGTCGTAGACGGCGAACTGGTCCACGCCGAGGGCCCGCAGCGCGTTCAGCTTCTCGATGTGCATGGCGGGGGTGCCGATGACGCAGAAGCGGTCCACGATCTCGTCGGGCACGAACTGGGTGTCGGGGTTGTCGGCGCGGCCGTGGTGGGAGTAGTCGTACCCCTCGCGCGCCTTGATGTAGTCCGTCAGCTCCTCCGGTACGGCCGCGGAGTGCTCGCCGTACTTGGACACCAGGTCGGCGACGTGGTTGCCGACCATCCCGCCGAACCATCGGCACTGTTCGCGGGCATGGGCCAGCGCCTCGGGCGAGTCGTCCTCGGTGACGTAGGCGGGCGCGGCCACGCAGATCTTCACCTCGGACGGGTCGCGCCCGGCGGCGACGGCCGCGTCCTTGACCGCCTTGACCATGTACTCGGTGAGGTAGAGGTCGGAGAGCTGGAGGATGAAGCCGTCGGCCTCCTCACCGGTCATCTTCAGGGCCTTGGGGCCGTACGCGGCCATCCAGACCGGAAGTTCGGCGCCCTCCTTGATCCAGGGGAAGCTGATGACCGTACCGCCGAGGTCGGCCTCTCCCCCGCTGCCCAGCGAGCGGATGACCTTCATCGCCTCGCTGATCCGGGCCAGCGTGTTGGGCTTGCGGCCCGCGACCCGCATCGCCGAGTCGCCGCGGCCGATGCCGCAGACCGTGCGGTTGCCGAACATGTCGTTGAGGGTGGCGAAGGTCGAGGCGGTGACCTCCCAGGTGCGGGTGCCCGGGTTGGTGACCATCGGGCCGACCGTCAGTTTCGTGGTGCTGGACAGGATCTGGCTGTAGATCACGAACGGCTCCTGCCACAGCACGGCGGAGTCGAAGGTCCAGCCGTACGTGAAGCCGTTGTCCTCGGCGCGCTTCATCAGCTCGATGACACGCGAGGCCGGCGGGTCGGTCTGCAGGACGAGTCCGAAGTCCATCTGCTCCACTCCTAGTTGAGGTACTGACAGGTGGAGCGGGGGGTGTAGGCGCCGTGCCCGGCGTGCCCGGTGTACTCCCGCTCGGTGATGACGAGTTCGCCGCGCGAGAGGACCGTCTCGACCCGGCCGGTGGTGTGCTTGCCCTCGTACGCCGAGTAGTCGACGTTCATGTGGTGGGTCCGGGCGGACATGACCTGCTCGGCGTGCGGGTCGTAGATGACGATGTCGGCGTCGGCGCCCGGCGCGATGGTGCCCTTCTTCGGGTACATGCCGAACATCCGGGCCGGGGTCGCGCAGGCGATCTCGATCCAGCGGCGGCGCGAGATGTGCCCGTCGACGACCGCCTGGTGGAGGAGGTCCATCCGGTTCTCGACGCCCGGCAGGCCGTTGGGGATCTTGGAGAAGTCGCCGCGGCCGAGTTCCTTCTGCCCGACGAAGCAGAAGGGGCAGTGGTCCGTGGAGACCGCCTGGAGGTCGTTGGTGCGCAGGCCCTGCCACAGCTTGGCCTGGTGCTCGCGCGGCCGCAGGGGCGTGCTGCACACGTACTTGGAGCCCTCGAAGTCCGGCTCCGCGAGGTTGTCCGTGGACAGGAACAGATACTGCGGGCAGGTCTCGCCGAAGACGTTGAGCCCCTCGTCCCGTGCGCGGGCCAGCTCGGCGACTGCCTCCATCGCCGAGACGTGCACGACGTACAGGGGGGCGCCCGCGACCTGGGCGAGCTTGATGGCGCGGTGGGTGGCCTCGGCCTCCAGCAGGGCCTTGCGGACCTCCCCGTGGTAGCGGGGGTCGGTCTCGCCGCGGGCCAGGGCCTGTTCGACCAGTACGTCGATCGCGATGCCGTTCTCCGCGTGCATCATGATCAGGCCGCCGTTCTCGGCGGAGCGCTGCATGGCGCGCAGGATCTGGCCGTCGTCGCTGTAGAAGACGCCCGGGTAGGCCATGAACTGCTTGAAGGAAGTGACGCCCTCCTGCACCAGCAGGTCCATCTCCTTGAGCGTGTCCTGGTTCACGTCCGACACGATCATGTGGAAGCCGTAGTCGATCGCGCAGTTGCCCTCCGCCTTGGCGTGCCAGGCGTCGAGGCCCTCGCGGAGGGTGTGGCCGACGCTCTGTACGGCGAAGTCGACGATCGTCGTCGTACCGCCCCAGGCGGCGGCGCGGGTGCCGGTCTCGAAGGTGTCGGAGGCGAAGGTGCCGCCGAAGGGCAACTCCATGTGGGTGTGGGCGTCCACGCCGCCGGGGATCACGTACTTGCCCGTGGCGTCGAGGGTTCGGTCGGCGGTCCAGGCCTCCGCGGCGGATGTGCCACTTGCCGCCAGAGCGGCGACTCGGCCGTCTTCGATCAGGACGTCGGCATGCAGTTCGTCTGACGCGGTGATGACGAGACCGCCGCGGATCAGAGTACGGCCGCTCATTCGGTCACGCTCCGTTCGGTTGTCGGGAAAGTGCCGGTCGTTCGTGGCTGGTCGCGCAGTTCCCCGCGCCCCTTTGGGGCACGGGGGTGCTGGACCTCGCTGCTTACGGCGCCGTCAGCGGGCCGTACGCGTCCGGTCGGCGGTCGCGGAAGAACTGCCAGCGGTCGCGGACCTCGCGGAGCTTGGCCAGGTCCAGGTCCCGTACGACGAGTTCGGTCTCCTTGTCGCTCGCGACCTCGCCGACGAACTGGGCCTCGGGGTCCACGAAGTAGGAGGTGCCGTAGAAGTCGTTGTCGCCGAGTTCCTCGACACCCACCCGGTTGATGGCGCCGATGAAGTACTCGTTGGCGACGGCCGACGCCGGCTGCTCCAGCTGCCAGAGGTAGCGGGACAGGCCGCGCGAGGTGGCCGAGGGGTTGAAGACGATCTCGGCGCCGCCGAGGCCGAGCGCACGCCAGCCCTCCGGGAAATGCCGGTCGTAGCAGATGTAGACGCCGATCTTCCCCACGGCGGTGTCGAAGACCGGCCAGCCCGCGTTGCCGGGGCGGAAGTAGAACTTCTCCCAGAATCCGGGGACTTGAGGGATGTGGTGCTTGCGGTACTTGCCGAGGTACTTGCCGTCCGCGTCGATCACGGCGGCGGTGTTGTAGAGGACCCCCGGCTGCTCCTCCTCGTACATCGGCAGCACGAGGACCAGGCCGAGTTCCTTGGCGAGCGCCTGGAAGCGCTTGACGATCGGGCCGTCGGGGATCGCTTCCGCGTACTCGTAGAACGCCTTGTCCTGGACCTGGCAGAAGTAGGGCCCGTAGAACAGCTCCTGGAAGCACATGACCTGCGCGCCCTGGGCCGCCGCGTCGCGGGCCGCCTGCTCGTGGACCTGGATCATCGACTCCTTGTCGCCGGTCCAGGCCGTCTGGAAGATGGCTGCGCGGATGACTCTGCTCATCGGGACCTCCGGTCACTCGGTGTGCAGCGAGAGTAGGAAGTCCGCGAAGCCGGTTTGAGTTGCACGGTGTCACGTCTGCGGGCCTTCTCCGTTCCACCGTGTCACCTCTTCGTGGGCGCATGTTTCACCGCTGTTTTCGCAGGTCCCGGCATGTTTCAGCCCTGTTGCGCGTCGTGCGCGAGCAGGGCGATGTGGACGGAGGCGGCCTGTTCGAAGTCGTCGAGGTCCACACCGAGGCGGGCCTCTATGGCTTCCAGCCGGCGGTACAGCGCGGGCCGGCTCACATGGTGCAGCTGCGCGGTGTGCGACTTGTTCCGGCCGGTCGCCAGATAGGTCCGCAGCACGGGCAGCAGATCCTGTTCGGCGTGTCCGTCGCCGCACAGCAGCCCGTCCAACTCCCGCTCGGCGAATGCCTGGACGTGCGGGTCGTCGCGCAACAGCCGGATCAGGCCGCGCAGATGGACGTCGCGGAGGCGTACGACGACGGGGAGGTCCAGCCCGGTCGCGGCGGACTGGGCGACGGCGTCCGCCACGTGCCGTGCCTCGCGCAGCCCGCCCGGCACGTCCTCCCACGTGGTGCGCGCCTCGGCGGCGGCCACGACCGTTGTCCGCACCCCGGACTCCGACCGCAGCCGGGCCGCGAAGTGCGCGGTGAGCGCGGTCGCGTCCTGGTCCCGGGCCAGGCTGAGGAGTACGGCGGTGGCCCCCTCCGCGAGCTCGGCGACGAGCCCGGGGAGCCCCAACATCCGCAACACGCGGTCGAGTTGGGCCGGTCCACCGTCGGGTACGACGAGCGGCACGAAGGTACGGCGATTGACGGGCAGCCCTGCCGCCCGCGCCCTGGGCAGCAGTTGCCGGGCCGGTACGACCCCGGAGACGAGGTCCGTCAGCAGGCTCTGCGCGGACTGCTCCTCCCAGGAGTGTGCCGCGCCGCCGAGCATCCGGTGGAGAACGAGCGCTTCGGCGGCCCGGTCGGCGAGCAGCCGCCCGGTGGCGATGTCGCCCCGGTAGCCGCACAGCACGATCTGCCCCCAGCGTTCCCCGCGCCCGCCCAGCTCGGCCCGGACCCAGCCGTCGCCCTGGGTGCCGCCCGCCTGGCGGGAGATGCGTTCCCAGTCGCGCAGCACGTCGTCGACCGCCGACCGCTCCCCCGCCGTGGCGAGGACCCGGTGGGCGAGGTTGGTGACGACGAGCGGACAGCCCGCGTGCTGGGCGATCTCGTCGAGCAGCCGTTGCAGCGGGGCGCCCGCGGTGATGAGCCCGGTCAGGGTGGTGCGGACGGCCTCGGACAGGCTCACGGCCGCGAACTTCCGCCGTACCAGTCGGGACTGGACCTCCTCGGTCAGGTCGGCGAAGGGGAACGGCCGGTGCAGCACGACCATGGGCAGACCGCACCGCTCCGCCGCCCGCCGCATCACGTCGGGCGGTGTCGGGAAGGCCCGCCCGAGGCCGAGGACCACCGCGGCGGCCTCGGACCGGTACAGCGAGCGGATGTACTCGGCCTGGGCGTCCTCGTCGCCGGCGAGCAGGACCCCGGTGGTGAGGACCATCTCGCCGCCGCTGAGCATCACGCCGACGTCGGGCGCCTCCGCCACGTGCACCCAGCGCACGGGCCGGTCGAGGTGACCGGCCCCGGCCACCACCTCGGGCTCTCCGGCGAGGACCCGGTCCAGGGCGAGGACCTGGCGTACCGACAGGGCGGGTTCCGGAGCGGTGGCCGAGGTGGTGGTCATGGCGATGTTCCTCAGATCTGTTCCTCTGGTGCTACTGGATGCTCCTCAGAGCCCGTTCGAGGGCGTCGGCGCCCTCCTCGGCCTCGGCGACGGTCAGCGACAGCGGGGGCGCGATGCGCAGCGCGCTGGTGTTGTGGCCGCCGCCCTTGCCGATCAACAGGCCCTCCCGGCGGGCCGCTTCGAGAACGGCGGCCGCGGCCTCGGGGTTGGCCTCCTCGGTGCCGGGCTTCACCAGCTCGATGCCGATCATGAGGCCCCGGCCGCGTACCTCCTTGACCGCCGGGATCTGCGCGGTGATCGCCCGCAGCCGCTCGATGAGCAGCCCGCCGACGCGGCGGGCGTTGCCCTGGAGGTCGTGCTCGACCAGGTAGTTGAGGTTGGCGAGGCCGGCGGCCATGGTGATCTGGGTGCCGCCGAAGGTCGAGATCGAGTTGCTGTCGAGGCAGTTCATGACCTCGGAGCGTGCGACGACACCGCCGATGGACATGCCGTTGCCGATGCCCTTGGCGAAGGTCAGGATGTCCGGCGGCCCGTTCTGGCCGTGCGCCTGCCAGCCCCAGAAGTTGTCGCCGGTGCGGCCCCAGCCGGTCTGCACCTCGTCGGCGATCCACAGCACGCCGTGCCGCTGGAGCACCTCGCGGAAGGCCGCGTACAGGCCGTCGGGCGGTGAGGTGAAGCCGCCGACGCCCTGGATCGGTTCGGCGATCAGCGCGGCCGGCGGGCGGCCGTGGCCGAGCAGGTCCTCCAGGTCTGCGACGCAGGCCGTGATGAAGTCGGCGTCGCTCAGGTCGGCGTACGGGCCGCGGGTGCGGACGCCGCCGTGCACGTACAGCGTCTGCAGCGGGGACAGCGAGGTCGGGGACCAGCCCTTGTTGCCGGTGATGCCGACCGCGCTGAAGGAGCGGCCGTGGTAGCTGTTGCGCATCGCCAGGATCTGGTTGCTGCCGCGGTACGTCGTGGCCAGCATCAGGGCGGTGTCGTTGGCCTCGGTGCCGGAGGTGGTGAAGAAGACGCGGGCGTCCGGGATGCCGGACATCTGCGCGATCCGCTCGGCGAGTTCGACCATCGGCCGGTTGAGGTAGAGCGTCGAGGAGTGGATGATCCGCCCGGCCTGCTCGCTCACCGCCTTGGTGACCTCGGGCAGGGCGTGCGCCGTCATCGTGGTGAGGATGCCGCCGAAGAAGTCGAGGTACTTGGTGCCGGCGGCGTCCCAGACGTGGCGCCCCTCGCCGTGCGTGATCTCCAGCGGGTCCGCGTAGTAGAGCGCGAGCCAGTCGGGCAGTACGGCCTTGTGGCGTCCGAGCAGTTCGTCGGTCACGGCTGCACCACTCCTTTCACTGCTGTACGGGTTCTGCGAGTGTCACGGCTGTACGTGCCCACGTCAGGGCTGTACGAGTCCTTCGTACGCGTCGGGCCGGCGGTCCCGGTAGAACGCCCACTGCTGTCGTACGTCCTCGATGAGGTCGAAGTCGAGGTCCCGGACGACGAGTTCCTCGCCCTGGTCGCTCGCGACCTCGCCCACGAACTTGCCGCGCGGGTCCACGAAGTAGGAGGTGCCGTAGAAGTCGTTGTCCCCGTACTCCTCCCGCCCGACGCGGTTGATCGCGGCGACGAAGTACTCGTTGGCGACGGCCGCGGCCGGCTGTTCCAGCTGCCAGAGGTGGGCGGAGAGGCCGCGGTGGGTGGCCGACGGGTTGTAGACGAGCTGGGCGCCGTTCAGGCCGAGCTGGCGCCAGCCCTCCGGGAAGTGGCGGTCGTAGCAGATGTAGACGCCCACCTTGCCGACGGCCGTCTCGAACACCGGCCAGCCGAGGTTCCCGGGCTTGAAGTAGTACTTCTCCCAGAACCCCTTGACCTGGGGGATGTGGTGCTTGCGGTACTTGCCGAGGTAGCTGCCGTCGGCGTCGATCACGGCGGCGGTGTTGTAGTAGAACCCGGACTGCTCGACCTCGAAGACGGGGACGACGATCACCATGCCGGTCTCGCGGGCCAGCTCCCGCATGCGGGTCACGGTGGGGCCGTCGGGCACGGGTTCCGCCCAGGCGTAGTGCTCCGGTTCCTGGACCTGGCAGAAGTAGGGCGCGTTGAAGAGTTCCTGGAAGCCGATCACCTTCGCGCCCTGCCGGGCCGCCTCGCGGGCGTGCTCGATGTGCTTGTCGACCATGGACGCGGTGTCTCCGGTCCAGGTGGCCTGGACCAGGGCGGCGCGTACGACGTTGGTCATGTCAGCTGCTCCTTCGACAGGGACGTCAGAGAGCCTCTACGCCCGTAGAAGCAGGCCGTAGAGGCTTGAAACTAAGCCCCGTCGACGGGCTGGGCAAGACCATCGTCGTCAACCGGCCGAGTCGATCACGTTTCGCACTCCAGTGGGTGATTACACCTGCGTTTCGCACCTGGAACCGGACGCACCGGCGACGGCGGCCCGGCTGCGGGCTGGTGGGGCGGGGGTGTCGGGTGGGAGGGGAACCACCGCGGACAGGCGGGCACGAAGGCGGGCGGAGTTGGGCGTCCAGGGCGTCGGCGGCATCGGCGCGACACCTTCCGGGCGGTACATCGGATCGGCGTCCGGACCGGTGAGGCAGGGGGCAGGGGGACAGCGGGAACGGGTGGCGTCGGGGGTGGGGGTGGGGGTGGGGGTGGGGTCAGGTGAGGCCCTGGACTCGTAGGGCGTGGGTGACGTCTCGGTGGCGTTCCTGCGAGACACCGCGCGCCGCCGCCAGAACGAGGGGCGCGAGCCGCCGAGGATGGGCCTCCACGCTCCGCGCCGCCTCCTCCGGCGTACGCACGCGCACATAGACGTCGAGCAGCGCACGCGCCTCCCGATCACGCCCCTGCGCGACGAAGCCGAGCACCGCCTCGCCGATCTCCTCGGCGGGCCTCGTGACGCCCTGCCGCAGCATCTGCTCCCCGTCCGCGGCGCGACCGACCGCGTTCAGGGCGTCCGCGACCGCGACCAGCCGGTCGGCGGGCAACGACCCGGCCTCCCACAGCAGGGTCGCCCAGTCGGCGTCCAGCCCCGCGCGGTGCAACTCGGCCGCGAGCAGCGGGAAACGGGCGGCGGGCCAGTGCGCGACCTCCACGAGGAGGGCGTGCGCCTCCCCGCTGCGGCCTTCCCGGCGCAACCTCACCAGCCGGTGCACGGTCCCGGCGACCTCCTGCCGCGCCTCGTCGTCCAACGCCTGACGCGCCTGCGGTTGCTGCGGTGCCACGGCCTCGGCCGGCTCCCCGGCCCCGGCGTACCGGGCACCCCGGGGAATCATCCCCTTGCGGCCCCCGCTCGGCTCCGTCTTGGACTCGGCCGCGGGCTCGACCACGGGCGGTGCCTCCTCGACCTCCACCGCCCCGGCGAAACGGGCACCCCCTCGGGGGCGGCGCTTGGCACGCTGCTTGGTCGCCGCGGGGGCGGGTGCGGGGAACTCCTGGGCGGTGGATTCCGGGGCGTGGTCCCGGGGGCCGGGATCGGGCTCGGATTCGGGGGCTGGGGTGGGTGTGGCGGTGGGGGCGGGGGTGGATACGGGGCGACGGTCGTCCGCCCGCTCCCCCGCCGACGGTACGCGGCGGACGTCCCCGACGGCATCCTCCTCGACGCGCGCCGCGCCCCGCACGGGGTGGTGCGGGGCGCGGCGGTCGGCGTTCTCGATGCGGGTGCGCAATTCCGCGCAGCGGGCACTGGCGCGTTCGTGGTCGTTGTGGGCCCAGGCCAGGTCCAGGCGGAGGGAGTCGGCCTCCTCCTGGCTGGTGGCCGCCTGGAGCCTGCGGGTCAGGTCGGCGGTACGGTCGGCGGCGTAGCGCTGTTCGCGGAGCATGACGTCGAGCCGGTCGCCAAGGGCGTGACGGCCACCGGGCCGGGAGTCGTACGCGGCGAGCGAGGCGCGGTGCAGCGCGCGGGCCCGCTGGGTCTCCTGGGCGGCCGCGGCGGGTCCGTACGCGGTTTCGAGGTCGTGCATCAGCGCTTCCACGACGTCCCAGGGCGGCACTTCCAGACCGTCCAGGCACGCGCGCATACCCTCGGGATCCCGCTGCCAGAAGACGGCGCACCAACCGGCGCCCTGGTCGAGCTTGGTCATCAGCTTGTTCAGGTATCCCGCGAACTCCCGCACCTGACCCGGGAGTTGATCCACAGCCATCGCATACTCCCCGGCCGACTGGAGTGCTCCGGTCCGCAAGAAAACACCAGTTGTGTTACAGACGGGCTACGTAAAGTTTTCAGAGCGGGCGCAGTGTGCCGTGCGCGCCGCCCCGGTGGCCATGAGCGAGAAGTCCGGCCAGGGCCGGCGAACAACTTCGGCCAGGGCGACGATCCACCCTCAGGCCACAGCCGCCACCGTCGCCCCCACCGCCGCCGCCGCCGTCGGCGTCTCGGCGTCGACCGGCCCGCAGCGCGTCACGAGGTCGTCCATGGACAGACCCAGCGCGCGGGCGAGGGCGGCGATCGTGAAGAAGGCCGGGGTGGGGGCACGGCCGGTCTCGATCTTCCGGAGGGTCTCCGCGGAGATGCCCGCGCCGGCGGCGATCTCAGCCATGCTGCGGCCGCCACGGGCGTCACGCAGCAACCGGCCGAGCCGCTCGCCGCGTTCGCGCTCTTCGGGGGTGAGAGGGGTGCGCACCATGACCCCATTCTAATACCGATCCCCTCCGGCGGACCGGTATTAGAATTGGATACCGAGCGGTATAGTAATTGGCATGGTGGAACTGAAGACGGATGAGTCGATCGAAGCGATGTACGAGACGGGGCAGGTCGTGGCGCAGGCGCTCACGGCCGTGCGGGACGCCGCCGACGTGGGGGTCTCCCTGCTCGAACTGGACGAGCTGGCCCACGAGGTGCTGCGGAAGGCGGGCGCCACCTCCCCCTTCCTGGGCTACCACCCCTCCTTCGCGCCCACGCCCTTCCCCGCGGTGCTCTGCGCATCCGTGAACGACGCGATCGTGCACGGCATTCCCACGGCGTACCGGCTGCACGACGGTGACCTCGTGTCCCTCGACTTCGGCGCGCAACTGGGCGGCTGGGCCGGGGACTCGGCGCTCAGCTTCGTGGTGGGCACGCCGCGCACGGCAGACCTGCGGCTCGTCGCGACGGCCGAGCGCGCCCTCGCGGCGGGTATCGAGGCGGCCGTCGTGGGCAACCGCATCGGAGACATCGCGCACGCGATCGGCAGCGTCTGCCGGGCCGCCGGGTACGGCATCCCCGACGGGTTCGGCGGGCACGGCATCGGGCGCAGGATGCACGAGGATCCGGGGGTGCCGAACGAGGGGCGCCCCGGGCGCGGGATGAAGCTGCGGCACGGGATGGTCCTGGCGATCGAGCCGATGGTGATCGGCGGGGGTACGGACGGGTACCACGCGGCCCCGGACGGCTGGACGTTGCGCACGAACGACGGTTCCCGGGCGGCGCACGCGGAGCACACGGTGGCGATCACGGAGGCGGGGCCGCGCGTGCTGACCGCGCGGTGACCGTTGTTGCGGAGCACCGTTGCCCGGCCGGTGATCGGGCGACCACCGGCGCGTGGGGCTTCTCGCGCAGTTCCCCGCGCCCCTGAAAGACCAGGCCCCGCGGGCCTGGAGGCGGCGGGGCCGCTGGACGAAAAGCAGGGGGCGCAGCCCCTGCTTTTCAGGGGCGCGGGGAACTGCGCGAACGGCCCCCACTCACCGGCGGCCACCCACGAACCGGAACCCGCCCCCACCCCCCGGTGTAGCCCCCCGGTTCTCTCGCCTATTGCCAGCTGTTGCTTCCAGTGTCCCGCCGGGGACCGGTCCCAGCCGCATCACCATGATTCTTGTGGGCAGCTGCCCGCCGTCTGGTCCGGATGTTCGCTCGATCGGTTGAGCCTGACCGGTGCTCGGGACCGCGTCCGGCCGGCTCCCGGGGCGGCCGACCGGACCCGCACCTAGTACGAACGCTTCGCCGAGGCGGCGGCCTTCGAGACGCACGCTGTGCCGCCGGTGCATGCGGAGTCACCGAATGCCTCCACGAACTCTGCGTCGCGGGGACGGAGGCGTACCGGCTCGGCCTGGTCGCCGGGAAGGGGCTCCCCGCGGCGCCTTGAGACAACCCGCGTCCCGACGGTCAGGCGCCGCAGGCCCCGTTTCCGCCGAGGCTGATCATGGCGCGGTACAACTGCTCCTCGGTGAGCGGCGGCGCCGGTAGCGGGTGGGCGCGGTCGGTTCGGAAGCCGTCGAGCAGAAGGTAAAGGTGGCGGCGCCAGGCGTCCGGGGCGATGGCGTGGGTGGCCTCGGTGACGCGGCTGTGCGACCAGATGACGAAGGCAAGGTCCTCGGGGGTGAGGTCGGGGCGCAGGCTGCCCTGCTCCTGCGCACGCTCGACGATGTGTACACCGAGTTCGCGGATGCGGGTCTGGGCGCCCGCCAGGCAGGCGCTCTCCGGCAACCGTATGGAGGCCAGGTCGTTGAACCCCCGGTCCTGTGACTGGAGTTCGCACATGGTCTCCAGGAAGTGGCACAGCCCCGCCCAGGCGTCATCCATGCTGACGGCCTTCTCGGCGGCCTCCCGCCAGACGGCCAGCTTCCCGGCGAAGGTTGCCTGCACCAGGTCCAGCCGGGTGGGGAAGTGCCGGTACAGCGTGCCGATGGCCACCCCGGCCCGCTTTGCCACCTGCTCCAGGGGTGCCTCCATCCCCTGCTCGGCGAAGCAGGAGCGGGCCGCGGTGAGCAGGGCCTCGCGATTGCGCTGCGCGTCGCGCCGCAGGGGGCGGACAGGGGCCGGGTTCCAGGCAGAGGCGGACGGACGGTCGATGGCCATGTCACTCAGGCTACCAACCGGAGGGATGCCTCATGTTCTCTGCTACGATCCAAGAACATGAGGCATCCCTCGACTTTCAGTCCCGACCGCTGTCGTGGCGGGAGGTGCACCTCATCCGTCCAGCCCGTCCGACCACAGGAGCACTACCCATGCCCGTCATCGCCGTCATCGGGGCAGGCCCCGGCTTGGGCCTGTCCATCGCCCGCCGCTTCGGAAGGGAAGGTTTCCAGGTCGCCCTGGTCTCCCGGACCCAGGACAAGCTCGACGCGCTCGCCGCGCGGCTCGCCGAGGACGGCATCGAGGCCGCAGGCTTCGCCGCGGACGTGACGCGTCCCGACTCGCTGCAGTCGGCGCTCGCCGCGGTCGCCGACCGGTTCGGGGCCGTCGACGTACTGGAGTACTCACCCGCCGACCCCACGTTCGCCGGCGCCGCCGCCGTCGACGCCACGGCGCAGGACCTCCACAAGCAGCTCGACTACTACCTGTACGGAGCGGTCGCCGCGGTCCGTCAGGTGCTGCCCGCCATGCTCGAACGCGGCAGTGGCACCCTGCTGTTCTCCACGGGCGCCTCCTCGGTCCGGCCGCTCGGCGGCGCGTTCGGCAGCATCGGCGTCGCGGCGGCGGCCCTGCGCAACTACGCCCTGGCCCTGGGCGTCGACCTCGCCGAGCACGGGGTACACACCGCGCACGTGGCCATCGGAGTATTTATCGGCAGCGGTCCCGGCACCGAGCCCGAGACCATCGCCGAGCACTACTGGGACGCCTACACCAAGCGCGACCAGGCCGAGATCGTCCACACCGTCCCCGGCGGCATCTGGTGAGCACCTCCGGCACACCCGCGGGGAACACGACCAGGCCACCCATGGTGAAGATCTTCCGAGCCGCCAACAAGGTCGTACGGCCGCTGCTCGCCTCCCGCTTCCACAAGCCGCTGAGCGGGCGCCTGATGCTGCTCACGTACAAGGGGCACAGGACGGGCCGCGAATTCACGGTTCCCATCGGCTACTTCGACTGGGATCCCGGCACGGTGCTCGCCATGTCCTCCCAGCTCGGCTGGATCCCCAGCATGCGCGAAGGGTCCGCCGTCCGGCTGCGCATCCGGGGCCAGGACCACGGCGCCGTCCCGACGGTCGTCGAGGACCCTGAGGAAGTCGCCGCCCTGCTGGGCGAGTTCGGCCGGCGCAAAGGGCCCAAGGCCGCCAAGGGGCTGATGCTCGGCCTCCCAGGCGACCGGCAGCCCACCGACAACGAGCTGCGCACGGCCGCCGCGAAGACCCGCTTGGTCCGCTTCCGGATGGAGCCCGAGCGGCCGGGCCGGTAGCACTCGACCGGCTGATGCGGTCGACAGAGTTCCCTATCCCAGACACGCATCGCAGTTCTTGTGACACGGACCAGGCTTGGGAAACGGTCAGCGCCGCGACCGCCTCGCGCGTCAGGTGATGCCGGTGGGGAGGCTCCGGACGGGGCTGCGCTGGGTGCTGTTGGCGGTGCGCCGGTCCAGCTCGGTGCGGAGTTCGTGGATGACCTGGGCGTAGACGGCGACGTGCTCGCGGAGTCGTTCGTTGTCCTCCCGCAGTGCGCGGGCGGCGGCTTCGGCGTCTACTGCGCGGGCGTGCAGATGCTGGAACGCGGGCGGGATGCCGTTCACCTCGGACTTTCGGCGGGCGAATTCCTCTTTCAGGTCAACGTGCTTGTGGGTGAGGACCCAGCGCTTGACGCCTGCCTCGGCGGCGAGTTGCAGCGTGGTGAGCGCCCCGGTGGACCGGGTTGGACGTCCGTCGAGCAGCCGCTGGATCGCTGCGGTGATGGCGTCGCGTTCGGAGTCGCGGTCAGTGGCCATCGTGGGGTTCTCCGGTGTGGTCGTGGGCGGTGACGATGCGTTCCAGGCGGTCGAGCTCGTGCTGTTCGCGGGCGTGGCGGAAGGCGGGGGCCAGCGGGTCGTCGACGAGCGGCCGTAGTCGCTCGATCTGGACGTGGACGTGTTCGATGTCGCCGTGAGCGTGCTCGATCAGCAGCGAGACGTCCAGGTCCCGGAAAGGCTCCAGGTACGTATCCATCGTGGTGGTCACGTCGACGTGCCCCAGCGGCGTCTTGACCAGATACCAGGTGTCGCCGAACTGGGCGCGGAGGTCGCGTACCTCCTCAGCGTTCAGGTGCGCGACCTGCCGCTCGTAGAGCAGTCGGCCGACCGCGTACCAGTGCAGAGCAAACGAGTGCCGCATCATGTGCGCGTTCGCCTCAAACGAGGTCAGTCCAGCGCGGGCGATCCGCTCGTTGCCGGTGTCGAAGGTGTGCTGCCAGCCGTGCGCCTCGCGTGGCATGCCGTCCTCGTTCAGCCAGACCGCCAGCGGTTCCAGTCCGGCGGCGGTCCGGCGGCGGTCCGGCGGAACAGCCTCTTGCGGGCGCCGGGGTCCAGCGAGTCCAGCGACGCGGCCACCTGGCGGCCGCCTGTGTCGCGCATCTCCAGCCGCCGGTTGCGGGTCCTGCGTTCGACCAACAGCAACCGCGGCAGCCGCTCGTAGCGGCCGTCGCGCTGAGCGCGGCGGACCGCTGCGGCGCGTTCGCCCTCCTCGTAGGCCAGTACGTCGGCCAGCACGCTGCGCGGCATCCAGAACCGGAGCCCGCGACCGCCCTTGGCGCAGGCCGCTGACAGCCGGCACGTGTAGTAGGTGCGGGCCGCGTCGTCGGCGGGCAGCTCCAGACGCAGGACACTGGCCCACTCACTCAGCCGCAGCCCGGTGCCGTAAAGCCCGTCGACGAACGCGCAGTCACGCTGGCTGTTGCGCCCGCGCCACCCGTCGATCTCCCGACCACGCAGGTCCAGTCCGCGCAGTCCCACGTCGGCCCAACGGGCGTAGCCGGCCGGGTCCAGCCACTTCACGTCCTTGCCGCGCACGATATGCGGACCAGCCTCGAACGACTCCGTACTCGTGCCCGGATCAGGGCCGGGAACCTGCCGCCGGGCCACCGGATCACTCACTCCGAACCGGGACCCGGCCCAGCGGTAGAACGCGCTGATCGCGACCAGGTCGTCCAGCACCGTCCCGCCAGCCACGCGCCGGACGTTGGCCTCGTCGGTCATCCGCCAGAACTTGAACCCGGCGACGTCTTCTTCGTCGGCGTCGTGCCAGGCCCGGCCCGCCGCGTCAAGGAACCCCAGCCAGACGGCTACTGCGAAGGCGTACTTCCTGCGCGTGCCCGCGCTCGCGTTGCGCATCCGCGCCGAGGCGAAGAACCGTTGACCTCCGGCACAGACCAACCATCGGCCCGCAGCAGCACCGGCTGTCCCCTCTGCGTGCCGTGCGCGTGCGCCCACTCCGCCAGCGTCGGCAGGCCCGCCAGCACCGGATCGGCCGCGTACCACGACACCTCCCGCCGCGGGTCGCACCAATGCACCTGCCACCGCGCCAACGGACCGGCTTCCACCTCAAGTTCATCGATCATCAACGAGTAAACGTACAGCCACTAACAGTCACTGAAATCGGCCCCGCTGTCCTAGCCCAGACAACAGCCGCAAAGTAGGTCTTGAGCAGCAGAACGAGTCCCGTTTCCCCGTCCGGGGCGCCGTCGTTGCTCTGATCGAATGATCGAGGCCAAAGGGGCGGGCGTGCGGCAAGAGTGGTCGCCAGAGGAGCTGCTGGCGCACTGGACGCTGGTAGACGGCGACTGGAACCTGGTGGCGCACAAGAGCGGGACGACCCGGCTCGGGCGCCCTGACCGGTCCGGACAAGGAGCACGCCGAATTCGTCGCGACCTCCGGGTGCACCTGGGCCCTGCTTCGACCCGCCTGGGCCAACCGCCCATCGCCGCTTCACCGAGTGGAGCAAAGCCCGCGTGTGGACCAAGCTCCACCAAGTCGTCCGGACGAACTCGGCCCGCGGGGCGAGCTGGACTGGGCGCGGTGCGCGGTCGACTTGGTGAACGTGAGAGCCCCGGAGTGAACACCCGCCGCAGGAATGCTGTCGTGCGCCCCCGCGTACCCGCGTACCCGGATGAGCGGCTGACCGGCGGGCACGTCGCGAGCGGCGCGGTACGGGCGGGGTCTGTGGGGGACGAGGAAACGGATTTGTGTCTCGCGCGCGGTTGGGCGGGCGGTTGTCGTTCGGTGTGCTGCCGGACAGGTAGCGGAGGGAGTTGGCGCGGTGGGGGCTCAGCAGGTTCAGCGGGTCGGGGGTGGTGTGCCGTGGTTGGGTCACGTGACCCAGATGGTGCGTGATCCCCTCACCTTTCTCAGCTCCCTGCGGGAAGGGCCGGCAGTGGTGAGGGTGCAGCTCGCCGGGCGTGCGGTGTATGTGGTCAATGCGGCGGAGGCAGCGAACCAGGTGCTGGTGTCGTCGGTGTTCGACAAGGGCGGGCCGTTCATGGACACGGCGCGGGTCCTGGTCGGCAACGGTGTGATCACGTGCAGTAACGCCGACCACCGGCGTCAGCAGCCGGTGATGCGGCCAGCGTTCCACCGTGACCAGGTCGCCCGGTACGCCCCGGTGATGGGTGACTGCGCCGAGCAGGCGGTCGACGGATGGCGTGAAGGTGAGCTGCTGGATGTGGAAGCGCGCATGTACGGGCTGGCGGCCCAGGTGGTAGCGCGGACTCTGATCGCGGCCCCCGCCGGCCGCAAGGCAGCGGACACCATGGCCGCGGCCCTGCCGGTGCTGCTGGAGGGCATGTTCCGCCAGTTGCTGATGCCGTGGCCGCTGCTGCACCGTCTTCCGCTGCCGGCCAACCGCCGTTTCCATCAGGCACAGGCCCGCCTGGAGCTGGCCGTCGGTCACGTGATCGCGCAGTACCGGACCGGCGAGGCGCCGGGGGACGACCTGCTGTCCCTGGTGATGGCCGCCGCCGCCGACGATGGCCGCCCTCTCGACGATACGGAGGTACGTGATCAGGTTCTGTCGGTGCTGGCCGCAGGTGTCGAGACCACCGCCTCCCTGCTCGCCTGGACCCTGCACGCCCTGGCCGACCACCCGGACGTGGAGAGCCGGCTGTGGGCCGAGCTGGACCGCGAGCTCGCCGGAAACGCTCCCGCCTTCGCCGACATCGAGCGCCTGCCCTACACGCGCCAGGTCCTCACCGAGGTGCTGCGGCTGTGGCCCCCGACCTGGATGCTCAGCCGCGTCGCCCTTGAGGAGACTGTGGTCGCCGGTTTCACCGTTCCCACGGGCGCGGATGTGATCGTCTCCCCCTACGCCCTGCAACGCGACCCCGGCATCTTCCCCGACCCGGAGCGTCTGGATCCGGACCGGTGGCTGCCTGAACGCGTCACCCCCGCCCAGCGCCAGGCGTTCACGGCCTTCGGCGGCGGGCGCCGCAAGTGCCTGGGCGAGCACTACGGCATGACGGAGACCGTCCTCGCCCTCGCGACGATCAGCAACCGCTGGCAACTACGCAAGGCCAACGCCGCACCCTTACGGCCACTGCCCCGTTTCCTCCTCACCCCCAAGGCGGGCCCTCTGGTTGCAATCCGCCGTACGGCCTCGCCCGCCGGGTGCCAGAGCGGTAGGGGAGAGCAGTGATGAGAGCCCCCGGCCACGCAGAGGACGGCGCCCCCTCGGGTACCACAGTCGGGTCGCCCGAGGACCACCCCTGCTTCCGGATGCCGCTCTTCCCCCGGTTCACGCCCGCCCGGCGCCGCCCCGGACTCCAGGCTCTGGAACAGCGCTGTGCGGCCCGCCTCGCAGCACTCCTGCGCGATGCCTACGACAGCCAGGGGGAGCTGGAGACGTTCCTGGAACACCGCACCAGCCTGTGGAACCTGCTCACCTATGCCGACGTCCGCGAGGACCGCATCGAACTGGTCTGCGCCTGGATCGACGTCCTGTTCAGCATCGACGACGTCTTCGCCCAGGCACCGCCGTCCCGGATCCGGCAGCTGGGCATCCACCAACTGCCTGTCGTCCTCGACGGCAGTCCGCCCGCAGTCGACACCGCCTTCACCCGAGCCTTCGGGCATCTGCGGGAGCAGACCCTTCCCCTGGCTTCTGAGCGGGTGTGGCAGCGCTACGCGCGCACCCTGTATGAGTTCCTGGAGGCCTGCCACGCCGAGCGTGACCTCGTTCAGGACCTCGCGGCACTGGATCTGCCCACCTACGAGACATACCGCAACAGCTCGATCGGGGAGTGCTGCTTCCCCCTCCTCGAATTCGGCCTCGGCATCGACCTGAGCGACCGCCTGCAAAAGCTGCCCGAACTGCGGCGCCTCAACATGCTGGTGGCACGCCACTGGATCGGCGTCAACGACGTCTTCTCCTACCGCAAGGAGCTCTACAGCGGCGACATGATGAACGAGATCCAGCTCGCGCTCGCCGAGAACGGCGGCGACCTACAGGCAGCCGTCGACCGCATCGCCGCGACCGTCCACCACGCCGAATCCGAGTTCGACCACCTCGCCGCCGAACTGCGCGCCGGCGTGACTGGTCAGGACAGCGGCCTCCTCACCTACCTGGACGCGCTGGAGGCGATGATCGCCGGAAACCTCGAATGGTCCTACCTCACCCCCCGCTACAACGGCAGCGGCCACCACTGGAACGGCCTGACCGACGCCACCGTCATCCTCACCCCCGACCGCACCCTGTACCTACCCCATGAGTGCGCTCCCGCGACGGGCACGGGGCGAGAGAGCCTGCACGCGATGGATTCCGCTGAGGACGAGGACATCGAGCAGTACGCCGGCGAGAAGTGACTGGCATCCGCTGACAGACCTGGGCGCGGCTCACCCGCACAGAGGGTATAGGTCGGGCAGGCGCCCCGGGGCTGTGCCGCCCACCGTCTAGTCTTCCTCCTGGTTGCTCTGGGGAGTCAGGTACTCCCTGAGATTGTCCAGGGGCCCACACACCCGGTAGGACCCTCCGTTGCCGTTGGGCACCCTGATGCAGACGTAGCCATTGTCGCCTTTGTAGATGATCGGTCCGTCTGCTGCGCTGGCTTCGCTCACCATCGTGGGGGCAGCCCCCGCGAGGACGAGAGCGGCAAGTACGCGCTTGGTGTTGTTCATGCGACGGCAACGATCTTCGACCCCGTGACGTCACGCTCGACACGCAGACACGGTCCGGTTCGAGCTCTTGTCCAGCCCTTGGGCAGCGAGGCAGCTACGGACCCAACGGGGTCGGCGCAATGCTTTCGGACTATGCGTCACATTGAGCGACCAAAATCAATCTCGGCGCTACTTCCTGTACGCCAACTCCCCCCGACTCAGGGCTGGCCCGGCTCTCCTACGGCCAGGCCCGCGCACTGCTCGACCAGCACACCACGCTGGCCGGGCCGAGAACCGGCTGGGACCTGCACGAGTGCAACAGTTACTTGTGGCTAGAGACCGCCCGCACACGGGAACCCGGCGGCGAATGAACAGCGGATTCCCGGGGCCCGAGGGCTACGGTCCGGACCCCTTCACTGAGTTCTTCGCCCGTTTCTTCGGCGGCCCGCGCCCGCAGCGGATCGAGATCGGCCGGCTGATGAGCGGCCAGGCCCGCCAACTGGTGGCCGACGCAGCGGCCTACGCGGCGCGGCACGGCAGCACCGACCTGGACACCCAGCATCTGCTGCGCGCCGCGCTGAGCGCCGAACCGACCCGAAGTCTGGTGGCCCGCGCGGGCGCCGACCCCGACGCGCTGGCCGGTGCGATCGACGAGCGGTCGGGCCCCGAGCGGCACAAACCCGGCCAGGGCCCCGCGCCCGCGTCGCTCGCGCTGACCCCGGCGGTCAAGCGCGCGCTGCTGGACGCGCACGAGCTGGCCCGGGTCACCGGCTCCGGCCACCTCGGCCCCGAACACGTCCTCAGCGCCCTCGCCGCCAACCCGGACTCGGCCGCCGGTCACATCCTCGGCGCCGCGCACCTGTCGGCCGGCGCGCTGCCGCCGGACGCGGCGGACCCGTCGGCACCGACGCCGCCCGTGGGCATCCCCCTGCCCGGGTTTCCGCGCTCCGACCTGCCGCGCCGCTCCGGCAGCGCCACCCCGACCCTCGACAAGTACGGCCGCGACCTGACCGACCTCGCCCTCCAGGGCCGTATCGACCCGGTCATCGGACGGGAGGCGGAGATCGAGCAGACCGTCGAGGTGCTCTCCCGGCGCGGCAAGAACAACCCGGTGCTGATCGGTGAAGCCGGCGTCGGCAAGACCGCGATCGTGGAGGGGCTGGCCCAGCGCATCGCCGACGGGGACGTGCCCGATGTGCTGGCCGGGCGCCGGGTGGTCGCCCTGGACCTGTCCGGTGTGGTCGCCGGGACCCGGTACCGCGGCGACTTCGAGGAGCGGCTCACCGACATCGTCGACGAGATCCGCGCGCACTCCGCCGAACTGGTCGTCTTCATCGACGAGTTGCACACGGTCGTGGGCGCCGGCTCCGGCGAGGGCAGCGCGCTGGACGCGGGCGACATCCTCAAACCGGCCCTGGCGCGCGGCGAGCTGAACATCGTCGGGGCGACGACGCTGGAGGAGTACCGGCGGATCGAGCGTGACGCGGCGCTGGCCCGCCGGTTCCAGCCGGTGCTGGTCCCGGAGCCCGACAGCGGTGACGCCCTGGAGATCCTGCGGGGGCTGCGCGACCGCTACGAGGCCCACCACCAGGTCCGCTACACCGACGAGGCGCTGGCGGCCGCCGTGGAGCTGTCCAACCGGTATCTCACCGACCGACGGCTGCCCGACAAGGCCATCGACCTGATGGACCAGGCCGGGGCCCGGGTCCGGCTGCGGGCGCGGACCAAGGGCACGGATGTACGAGCCCTGGAGCGGGAGATCGAGCAGCTGACCCGTGACAAGGACCAGGCGGTCACCGGTGAGCGGTACGAGCAGGCGACCCGGTTGCGGGACCGGATCGGGGAGTTGCGGCAGCGGATCGACGCGGGGCGCGACGAGGCGCGGGCCGACGACGGGCAGAGCCTGGAGATCGGTGCCGAGGACATCGCCGAGGTCGTCTCCCGGCAGACCGGCATCCCCGTCAGCAGCCTCACCCAGGAAGAGCGGGAACGGCTGCTGGGGCTCGCGGAGCGGCTGCGCCGCCGGGTCGTAGGACAGGACGAGGCGGTGGACGTGGTGGCGGACGCCGTGCTGCGCTCGCGCGCCGGGCTCGCCAGTCCCGAACGGCCGATCGGCAGCTTCCTGTTCCTGGGCCCGACCGGTGCCGGCAAGACGGAGCTGGCCCGGGCGCTCGCGGAGGCCCTCTTCGGCAGCGAGGACCGGATGGTGCGGCTCGACATGAGCGAGTACCAGGAACGGCACACGGTCAGCCGCCTGGTGGGCGCCCCGCCCGGCTACGTCGGCCACGAGGAGGCCGGTCAGCTGACCGAGACCGTACGACGCCACCCGTACTCGCTGCTGTTGCTGGACGAGGTGGAGAAGGCCCACCCGGACGTCTTCAACCTGCTGCTCCAGGTCCTCGACGACGGCCGGCTCACCGACTCCCAGGGCCGTACGGTCGACTTCACCAACGCCGTGGTCGTCATGACGAGCAACCTGGGCTCGGACGCCATCGGCCGGGGCGGGGCGGGGCTCGGTTTCTCGGCGGGCGGCACCGAGGCGCACGAGGAGGACCGGCGGGAGCGGATCCTGCGGCCGCTCCGGGAGCACTTCCGGCCCGAGTTCCTCAACCGTATCGACGAGATCGTCGTCTTCCGCCGGCTCGGCGACGACCAACTGCGGCGGATCACCGATCTGTTGCTGGAGGGGACGCGGCTGCGGCTGCACGCGCGGGGCGTCACGATCGAGTTCGGCGAGCAGGCCGTCGACCATCTCGCCCGCCACGGCCACCAGCCCGAGTACGGCGCCCGGCCGCTGCGCCGCACGATCCAGCGGGAGGTCGACAACCCGCTGTCGCGGCTGCTGCTCGACGGGCGGCTGCCGTCCGGCAGCCGGGTGGTGGCGGAGGTGGAGGACGGGCGGCTGGCATTCCGTACGACGCCGCCGCCCGTCTCCAAGGGCGCACCCGGGGGCGCTACCTGACGGGGTGCACGACCATCGCCGCGCCGCCGCCGCGCCGTACGGTCTCCGCGGCGGCCAGCCACTTGCCGTTCGGCAGACGCTGGACGGCGGTGGCCGCGCCGATCTCCGGGTTCTGCCGGAAGCCGTGCCCGATGGCTTCGAGTTCGGTCTTCAACGGGCTGTTCCACAGGCCCGGTTCGAGTTCGGTGGTGGTCTGGTTGCGCTGGCTGGCGCGCGGCGCGGCGATCGCGTCGACCAGCGGCACCCCCCGGTCGAGGAAGCCGGTCAGGGTCTGCAGCACGGTCGTGATGATGGTCGCGCCGCCGGGCGAGCCGAGCGCCACCACGGGCTTGCCATGCCGGTCGAGCACGATCGTCGGTGACATCGATGAACGAGGCCGCTTGCCCGGTCCCGGCAGGTTGGGGTCGTGCACGGCGGGGTTCGCCGGGGTGAAGGAGAAGTCCGTCAGCTCGTTGTTGAGCAGGAAGCCCCGGCCCGGGACGGTGATGCCGCTGCCGCCGGTCTGCTCGATGGTCAGGGTGTAGGAGACGACGTTGCCCCACTTGTCGGCGACCGTGAGATGAGTCGTGCTGTCGCCCTCGTACGTCGTCGGCGCGGCCGTGCCGCCGGTCGCGCAGGGCGCCGGGTTGCGCGGGTCGCCCGGGGCGACGGGGCTGGTGAGCACCGCGTCGTCCTTGATCAGGCACTCGCGGGAGTCGGCGAACCGCTGCGAGAGCAGTTCCCTCGTCGGTACGTCCTCGAAGGCGGGGTCGCCGACCCAGCGGCCCCGGTCGGCGAACGCGATCCGGCTCGCCTCGATGTAACGGTGCAGGTACTGGACGTCGTTCGCCTTGGAGAGGTCGGTCCGCTCCAGGATGTTGAGCGCCTCGGCGACCGTCGTGCCGCCGGAGGAGGAGGGCGCCATGCCGTACACGCCGAGGCCGCGGTACGACGTCTTCGTGGGGGCCTGGCGCTTGGTGCGGTACTGGGCGAGGTCGGCCCTCGTCAGGTCGCCGGGGCGGGCGTTGTAGCCCGAAGCCGGGTCCACGGGCGGCTTGTTGACCGTGTCGACGATGTCCTGGGCGAGGTCGCCCCGGTAGAGCGCGCCGACGCCCTTGCGGCCCAACTCGGCGTAGGTGCGGGCCAGATCGGGGTTCTTGAGGGTCGAGCCGACCACCGGGAGACTGCCGCCGGGGAGGTAGAGGTCGACCGTGGCCGGGAAGTTGCGGAACCGGGCCTCGTTGGAGGCGGTCTGGGCGCGGAAGGTCTCGTCGACCACGAACCCGTCGCGGGCGAGTCTCTCGGCGGGCTTGAGCAGCTTGCCGAGGGGCTTGCTGCCCCAGCTCTTCAGCGCGGTCCCCCAGGTGGCGGGGGTGCCGGGGGTGCCGACGCTCAGCCCGCTGGTGACGGCCTCGGCGAACGGGATCGGCTGCCCGTTCTCCAGGAAGAGGTCCTCGCCGGCGCTGAGCGGCGCGGTCTCGCGGCCGTCGACGGTGTGCACCGTGCGGGACTCGGCGTCGTAGTAGACGAAGTAGCCGCCTCCGCCGATGCCCGCCGAGTAGGGCTCGGTGACGCCGAGGGCGGCGGCCGTGGCGATCGCGGCGTCCACCGCGTTGCCGCCCTTGCGGAGCACCTCGATGCCTGCGGCGGAGGCGTCCGGGTCGACGCTGGAGACGGCGCCGCCGTAGCCGACGGCGACCGGGCTCTTCGAGGGGGTGTTCGTCGCCGCTGAGGTCGGCGGGGCCGCCCCCACCGACATCACGGCGGACGTCGCCGCCAGTACAGCCAGTTTCCGCGCGACAGAGCGACGCAGACGCATCCGTACCTCCAGTCAAGGACCGTCCGCGCAGACTAACGCGGCTGCCATGGCCCCGTCAGGAGGCACTCCAGGCCCCGAATCGGACACGGGATTCGAGCACCGTTCGACGGCGCCCGCTACCATGCGCGGCCATGAATGACGACGTGCGCAATATCGTCCTCGGCGTGATCGCGGCCGGGCTCAGTGCTTCCCTGGGCTGGTTCTTCCGGACGTACCTGTGGAAGCGGAAGCTCCGCCGCAAGCAGGCGTTCTTCGGGCTGCCGGCGAACTCGGAGTCCCTGCTGGTGGTCAACCGGGATCCGTCCAGTGCGGACCTGGCGGTCCACCGCTTCGACGTGTTCGCGCTGCTGGAGCTCTCCGCGCTGATCAAGGACTGCGGCTCGCACGCCCAGATCATCACCCAGGACGCGGCTCAGCAGGGGTTCGGCGAGCGCACCGAGTTCTGCGTGGGAGGCCCCATTTCAAACCGCCGGATGGCCGCGCACATAGGGGCGATGCTGCCCGGCATCACCTTCAACACCGATCCTGAGCCCGGCCCGCACCGGGCGGCCTTCCAGATCGGCAGCGAGCAGTACCGCCTGGAGCCCGGCGTCACCGAGCACGTGCTCCTGGCCCGGCTCACCACCGGACAGCCGGACCAGGCCCGGCCGGTCTTCCTCTTCTGCGGCCAGCGCGCCATCACCAACCAGGCCGCCACGCGCTATCTCGCCCGCAACCACGAGCGCCTGCACCGCAAGTACGGCACGGGCACCTTCGTGCTCCTCCTGAAGGTCGTCAACTCCCAGGCGTACGGCGCCGACGTGGTCGAGCTCGTCGCGGACGTCACCCGGGCGGCCCAGACCCCGGCACCCGCACCGTCCGCCCCCGCCCAGATCTCCCACCGCGCCTCATAGTTCACCGCCGAACGTTACCGTCACGTAACTTACCGAGGAGTTACTTCCGGTAAGGGTGTCCGGTTACCGTCGGGTCACTTTGCACTGACACGAGTGAGGAGCGACCCGTGAGACACCCGCACGGCACCACATCGCGTACGACCAGGGCGCTGCGGACGAGCGCCGTGGGGGCCGTCTCGGCCACCCTGGTCGCCGGTACGGCCCTCGGTCTCGCCCCCGCCGCCCAGGCCGCGTCCGGCGCCACCGCCACGCCCACCACCCGCTTCGTCGACATCGAGGGCGACGGCGGGACCGTCCTCAAGGCCAATGTCGTCGCCCCGGCGGACGCCTCCCGCACGTACCCGCTCCTGGTGCTGCCCACGAGCTGGGGCCTGCCCCAGGTCGAATACCTGGCCCAGGCCCGCAAGCTGGCCGACGCGGGGTACGTCGTGGTCAGTTACAACGTGCGCGGCTTCTGGGAGTCCAGCGGATACATAGAGGTCGCCGGGCCACCCGACACAGCCGACGCCTCCAAGGTGATCGACTGGGCGCTCGCCAACACCCCGGCCGACGCGGCGCACATCGGCATGGCGGGGCTGTCGTACGGGGCGGGCATCAGTCTCCTCGCCGCCGCGCACGACAAACGCGTCAAGGCGGTCGCCGCGCTGAGCGGCTGGTCGGACCTGATCGACTCGATCTACGGCGGACGCACCCAGCACCTCCAGGCCTCCGCCCTGCTCGACGGCGCCGGACGGATCACCGGCCGGCAGAGCCCCGAACTCCAGCAGATCTTCGCGGACTTCTACGCCTCCAACCTCGCCAAGGAAGGGGACATGATCACCTGGGGGAAGAAACGTTCCCCCAGGACCTATGTGGACCAGCTCAACACCCACGGCACGGCCGTCATGCTCGCCAATGCCTGGGGCGACTCGATCTTCCCGCCCAACCAGTACGCCGACTTCTACGAGAAGCTCACCGGCCCGAAGCGGCTGGAGTTGCGGCCGGGCGACCACGCCACCACCGAGATGACCGGTCTGTTCGGCCTCCCCAACGACGTGTGGACGGACACCCGGCGCTGGTTCGACCGCTACCTGAAGGGGACCGCCAACGGCATCGACCGCGAGCAGCCCGTCCGGCTCAAGTCCCGTACGGGCGGCGCCTTCGAGGGCTACCCGGACTGGAAGTCGGTCACCGCCACCCGCAAGAAGATCACTCTGGCGAACTCCACCACGATCCGCGCGAACGTCGACTCGGGCGCGAACGGCGGGGTGGTCTTCCTCTCCAGCATCCTGGACCAGGTGGCCCAACTCCCGCCTGTGGCATCGATACCGCTGCTGCCGCGCCGCTGGGCGGCCGTGTGGCAGTCGGAGAAGTACCCGACCTCGCAGGCCGTGCGCGGCACCGCGAAGCTGCACACCACGGTGACGGCCACCAAGGAGAGCGGCACCCTCGTCGCATACCTCTACGACGTGGGCCCGCTCGGCCTCGGCAAGCTGGTCAGCCACGCGCCGTACACCTTCCACGGCGAGACGCCCGGCAAGCCGTTCGGCGTGGACCTGGAGTTGCTCTCCACGGCCTACGACGTTCCGGCGGGCCACCGTCTCGCCCTGGTCGTCGACACGGTCGACCCGCTCTACATCGAGCACAACCCGACCGGCGCGCAGCTGACCTTCTCCTCGCCGCCGAACGACCCGTCGTACGTGTCGATCCCGCTGCGCGAGCAGTGATCTCCGGCTGCTGCCGGGCGGGCCTGGCCCCTGGCCGCTGCGCGCCCGGCAGCGGCGTCCCTGTTCGGCCGGGGGTGGCGTCCACGGCCTCGCTCACCCCAAGTGGATGAACCGCTCATCGTAGTCGAGGCCCGCACCCGGTCCGGAGCCGGTGGTCAGTGCTTGAGGATCTTGGAGAGAAAGTCCTTGGCGCGGTCGCTCTCCGGGTTCGTGAAGAAAACGTCCGGAGAGCGGTCCTCGACGATGCGGCCGTCCGCCATGAAGACCACCCGGTTGGCGGCCGAGCGGGCGAAACCCATCTCATGGGTGACGACGACCATGGTCATGCCCTCACGCGCCAACTGCTGCATCACTTCGAGGACTTCGTTGATCATCTCCGGATCGAGGGCCGAGGTGGGCTCGTCGAACAGGATGACCTTGGGGTCCATGGCGAGGGCGCGGGCGATGGCGACCCGCTGCTGCTGGCCGCCGGAGAGCTGGGCCGGGTACTTCGGCGCCTGGTCGGCGAGACCGACCCGGTCCAGGAGTTCGCGGGAGCGCCGGTCCGCCTCCTCCTTCTTCCGTTTGCGCACCTTGACCTGACCGAGCGACACATTCTGCAGGACCGTCTTGTGCGCGAAGAGGTTGAAGGACTGGAAGACCATGCCCACGTCCGCGCGGAGAGCCGCCAGGGCCTTGCCCTCGCTCGGCAGCGGCTGCCCGTCGATCCGGATCGTGCCGGAACGGATGGGCTCCAGCCGGTTGATGGCCCTGCACAGCGTCGATTTCCCCGACCCCGAGGGGCCGATGACCACGACCACCTCCCCCTTGCCGACGGTGAGGCCGATGTCCTGGAGGACATGCAGCTCGCCGAAGTACTTGTTCACGTCGTGCATCTCGATCAGCGGATCGACCGCCATGCCCTGCCCGCCCTACTCGCCCTCGACCGTGTGGTGTCGCAGGTGCCGCAAACTATCCGGACGGAGGGGACCTCAGGACGCGACACGCACTCGCGGGGATTAGCCGTATTGTCGGTCACCGGCCATCGGCCATCGGCCATTGATCACTGCTCGGCGACCTCGGCGTAGAGCTGGGAGAGTTCCGGTGCGCCGCTGGCGGCCCACGCCTGGCCCGCCTCGACCACGTCGATCTCACGTCCGGAGTCCAGCCGCACCACGGGCTGTCCGTTGGGCCAGATCTCCCAGCGGGCGCCCGGGACGGTCCGGACGACGACCGTGCCCAGGTAGAGACCCGCGTCGTTCCCGAGCCAGGCCGCGGTCTCCTCGTCGTCGCGCCAGCGCGGGACGAGTTGGTCGATCGCCTCCAACGACCCTGCGGAGTCGTCGAGTTCGACGCCGGCCAGCGCCGCCTGCGCGCGCAGCAGTTCGCATTCGGAGAGAAGTTCGGCGAGGCCCTCGTGACCGTCGTCGTCACCGTCGCCGCCGGTGAACACCGCGACCCCGAACGCGGGGTCACGCCTCTTGCGCCAGTTGCCCAGGAAAGAGATGTTCATGGGCTCAGCGTGTCATTCGCCTCACCCTTCGCACCACAGGCGCGCGGAAACCGCTTGTTCGCCGGGAGTTCGGCCGTGGTTCCCGCCTGCCTCATTGACGGGTCCCTGACGCCTCTTTAGCTTCATGGCACATCCGTCGTCATGACACATCGGTCGTCTCGTCGTTGTACCGGTGTCGCACCCGTGGGCGCAGCGATGTCGCGTCCGTCGGCATCGCCGCCGTCGCGGGTCCAGCGAGCAGAAGGGATCACGCGTGCGCCGACGCGTCTGGAGAACGGTCGTCGTCCTGGCACTCCTGGCGGCGGTCGCACCCGTCGCCACCGCCGAAGCCGCCGCCGGCCCGGAGGCCGAACCGGCCCCGCTGGAACACCTCTTCGACAACAGGGCGGTCAGCGACGACGCGCGGCCCGCAGAGGCCGACTTCGACGGCTCCGGCCGTTCCCTCTCCGCCACCGACCTGACGTCCGCCGGATGGACGCCGGGGCGCACGCTGACCGTTCAGGGCGCGCGCCTGACCTGGCCGCGCCGCGCGGCGGGCGAGCCCGACAACGTGCGCGCCGCGGGCCAGGCCGTGCGCGTACGGGGCCGGGGCGACGCCCTCGCCTTCCTGGTGGCCGCCACGGGTGGTGGCGCCGCGACGGGCGTCGGCACCGTCCGCTACCGGGACGGGGCCCGCTCCCCGTACCGGCTGACCGCCCCCGACTGGCGCACCGGACCGCTCGCCACCAAGGCCGTCGCCCTCCCCCATGTGAACTCCCCCGGTGGTCAACTCGCCGAGAAGGCACGGCTGTACGTCGTCACCGTGCCGCTCGTACGGGGCCGCGAGGTCTCCTCGGTGTCCCTCCCGCGCGTCCCCGACCTGCATGTGTTCGCCCTCTCGGTCCGCCCCGACACCGCTGCCTGGACCGGCGGTTGGGCCGCTTCCACGTCCGGCTACCCGGCCGTCGGCCCCTGGACGGACCGGACCCTGCGGCTGGTCGTCCACACCTCGGCGGGCGGGCACCGGGTGCGGATCCGGCTCGACAACACCTTCGCCTCGGCGCCGGTACGGGTGGGCGGCGCGACGGTGGCGGTGCGGGCGACGGGCGCGAGCGCCCGGAGCAAGCCGGTGGCCCTGTCCTTCCAGGGTGCGGCCGGCACCGAGATCCCGGCCGGTGCGCAGGCGCTCAGCGATCCGCTGGGCTTCGAGGTGCCGCCGGACACCGACCTGCTGGTGAGCTTCCACCTGCCCGGCACCGTGACGGCCGCCCCCGTGCACCGGCTCGCCCGGCAGACGTCGTACGTCAGCGAGCCCGGGAACCACGCGGGGGACGCGTCGGCCACGGCGTACACCTCCACGATCTCGTCCTGGCCGCTGCTGACCGGCGTGGACGTGGGTGGCGGACCGGGCTCCGTCGTACTCCTCGGGGACTCGATCACGGACGGGGAGGCCACGACGGTCGACGCGAACCGGCGGTGGCCGGACGTCCTGGCCCGGCGGCTGCTGAGCCAGGACGAGGTCCCGCGCTACGGCGTCCTCAACCAGGGGATCTCGGCGAACCGGGTGGTCACCGACCGCTACCCCGGTGACGGTGTCTCCACCGACACGGGCGGCGTCAGTGCCCTGCACCGCCTCGACCGCGATGTCCTCGCCCAGACCT
The DNA here is from genome assembly GCF_032598905.1 of Streptomyces sp. 11x1. Lineage (NCBI taxonomy): Bacteria > Bacillati > Actinomycetota > Actinomycetes > Kitasatosporales > Streptomycetaceae > Streptomyces > Streptomyces sp. 11x1. The sequence goes on from NZ_CP122458.1 coordinate 1,958,138, forward strand.
CCGCCCGTACCGTCGTCGTCTTCCAGGGCGTCAACGACGTCCGCTGGGGTGCCACGGCGGGCGAGGTCGTCGCCGGGCTGCGGGAGATCGCGGCCCGGGGCCGCGAGCGGGGTCTGCGCGTGCTCGTGGCGACCGTGGCGCCCTGCGAGGGCGAGGCACGCTGCACGGCCGCCGCCGACGCCCAGCGGGTCGCGGTGAACGAGTGGATCCGGGGCGGCGAGGCGGGCGAGGCGTTCGACGGGGTCCTCGACTTCGACGAGGTGCTGCGCGACCCGGCTCGTCCGGCCCGGCTGCTCCCCGCGTACGACACCGGGGACCATCTGCACCCCAACGAGGCGGGCCTCGCGGCGCTCGCCGAGTCGGTGGACCTCGACCTGCTGTGACGGCCCGCGCGGCCCCGGAGGTGTCGCGCGGCTCAGACCTCCAGGTCCACCACGACCGGCGCGTGGTCCGAGGCGCCCTTGCCCTTGCGCTCCTCCCGGTCCACGTACGCGTCGGTGACCGCCTTGGCGAACGGCTCGTTGCCGTAGACGAGGTCGATGCGCATGCCACGGTTCTTCGGGAAGCAGAGCTGGCGGTAGTCCCAGTACGTGAAGGGGTGCTCGTACTTGAGGGGCCGGGGGACGACGTCGGTCAGGCCCGCCTCGCGCAGGGAGGCCAGTGCGGCGCGCTCGGCGGGGGTGACGTGGGTGAGGCCCTCGAACGCGGCGACGTCGTACACGTCGTCGTCCGTCGGCGCCACGTTGTAGTCGCCCATGACGGCGAAGGGGCGGCTGCCGGCCGCGTCACCGGCGACGGCGGCCTTGAGGGCCTCGAACCACTGGAGCTTGTACGCGTAGTGCGGGTGGTCGACCTCGCGGCCGTTCGGCACGTACACCGACCAGACGCGGACCGGGCCGCAGGTCGCCGAGATCGCGCGGGGCTCCACGGAGCCGTCGTAGCCGGGATCACCGGGCAGGCCTTTGACGACGTCCTCGATGCCGACGCGGGAGATCACCGCCACGCCGTTCCACCGCCCCGTCGCGTGCACGGCGGCCTCGTAGCCCGCCTCGCGCAAGGCGTCCAGCGGGAAGCCGTCCTCCGCGATCTTGGCCTCCTGGAGGCAGAGCACGTCCGTGCCGCTGCTCTCCAGCCAGGCGAGGAGCCTCGGGAGGCGGGCGGTGATCGAGTTCACGTTCCAGGTCGCGATGCGCATGCCCCACAACCTACCGGGCGGGTCCGACAACGCCCGTCCCGCCGGTCACGGGCCCGGTGGGGCCCCTGGTCCCGTGGGCTCCTGGTCCCGTGGGCCGCTACACGTCCGCCGAGGCCCCGGGCGCGAGCCGGAGGTGTTCCGCGCCGCCCAGGGCGCCGATCTGGCGGTCGTAGATGGGGCGGGCGAGGTCGGTGAGGAGGGCGTCGTGGATGTCGTACGCCCGCTGCGGCCCGACCTCGCGGACGTAGTCGATGACCTCGGAGATCTTGCTCCAGGGGGCCATCACGGGGAGCATCAGCGTCTCGACGGGCCGGCCGGGGACGGTGAGGGCGTCGCCGGGGTGGAAGACGCGGCCGCCGTCGACGAGGTAGCCGACGTTGGTGATGCGCGGGATGTCCGGGTGGATCACCGCGTGCAGCTCGCCGTGGACCTGCACGTCGAAGCCGGCGGCGGTGAACGTGTCGCCGTGGCCGACGGTGTGCACCCGGCCCGGGAAGGCGGCGGAGATCTTCTCGGCGACCGAGCGCAGGGTCCAGATCTCGGCGGCCGGGTTGCCCTCCAGGGCCGCCCGCAGCCGTCCCTCGTCGAAGTGGTCCGGGTGCTCGTGGGTGACCAGCACGGCGTCCGCGCCGAGGGCGGCGTCCTCCTCGCTGAACCCTCCCGGGTCGATGACGAGCGTGCGTCCGTCCTTCTCCAGCCGGACGCAGGCGTGCGACTTCTTCGTGAGCTTCATGGTCATGACTCCATCCTCCCCCGGGCGGGCGGTCGGCGGCGGCTCACTCCTCGGGGGTGGTCTCCTCGCGGATGACCTGCTGGGCCACGCGGAACGCGCTGTTCGCGGCCGGTACCCCGCAGTAGACGGCCGCCTGGAGGAGGACTTCCTTGATCTCGTTCGGGGTGAGGCCGTTGCGCAGGGCGGCGCGGGTGTGGAAGGCGAGCTCGTCCAGGTGCCCGCCGGCGACGAGCGCGGTCAGGGTGACACAGCTGCGGGAACGGCGGTCGAGGCCGGGCCGGTCCCAGATCTCGCCCCAGGCATAGCGGGTGATGAACTCCTGGAAGTCGCCGGAGAAGTCGTCCGCCGATGCCAGCGCCCGGTCCACGTGCGCGTCGCCGAGCACCTCGCGGCGGACCTTCAGCCCGGCGTCGTACGGGTCCGGTCTGCCCGTCGCCTCCGGCTGGAGGGCGGGCGGCGCGATCTCGGCGACCGGTCCGGTCTGCGGCAGGACGGCCGCGAGGGCGGGCTTGACCGGGGCGGCCGGAATGGCGACCTGGCCGGTGGTCGAGTCGTAGGCGGGCTGCCAGGCGGTGGAGAAGTGGCGGACGAGCAGATCGGTGACGGCGGCGGGCTGCTCCACCGGGACGAGGTGGGAGGCCCCGGGGACGACCGCGAGCCGGGCGTCCGGGATGCCCGCGACGAGCGTACGGGCCTCGGCGGGGCCGGTGACCTGGTCGTCGGAGCCGACGAGGACGAGGGTGGGGACGCCGATCCGGCCGAGTTCGGCGCGCACGTCGAACGAGGCGAGCGCCTCGCAGGCGGCGATGTAGCAGCCGGGGTCGGTGGTGCGGACCATCTGCACGGCCCACTCGGTGATGGCGGGCTGCGCCGCCGCGAACCCCGCGGTGAACCAGCGGTCGGGGGACGTCCGCGCGATGGGGTCGAGGCCGTTGGTCCGCACGATCACCCCGCGCTGGCGGAACTCGTCGGCCGTGCCGAAGCGCGGCGAGGAGGCGATCAGCGCGAGCGAGGCGAGGCGCTCGGGGTGGCGCAGCGCGAGTTCGGTGCCGATGGCGCCGCCGAGCGCGCAGCCCGCGTAGCCGAACCGCTGCACACCGACCGCGTCCAGCGTGGCCAGCAGACGGGCGGCCAGTTCGGTGATCGAGCCGCCGGGGTACGCCGGTGCGCCGCCGTGGCCCGGCAGGTCGAAGCGGAAGATCCGCCACTGCTTGGTCAGTTCCGGGATCTGACGGTCCCACATGTGCCAGGTGGTGCCCAGGGAGGGGCCCAGGATCAGGACGGGAGCCTCTTCTGGCCCGTCAAAGCGGTATTGCAGGGTGTTCGACGGTGTCTCACTCACGCCTCAGACCCTCTCACGTATCACGACTTCCCCTGTGCCGGGGGTTGCGACTGCACAGTTTGAGCAGGTGGAAGACCTCCCGTGCAACGTAGCGCTTGAGACTTCGACTGACTCGCACCGGGTTTTGCCCTCTTTGCTGCGGCGTTCGACGTGGTCCTGGGTACGCGGGTCGACGCGCCGTCGGGTTGCACGATCCGATGCAGGGCCGAGTTCGCTTCCCGGTCGCCGCCGCGGTTGAGGCGACGGTACTGCCGACTGCGAGGCCGATCCCGCACCGCTACGCGCAGCCGTCGACGTCGGCTCAGGGCGCGTACCCGCCCTACGTTCAGGACCTCAAGGCCCAGAATGTCGATCCGCAGCGTTGAGAGCGGCGTGCCGGTCATGCGCCCGGCACGCCGCTCTTGTGTGCGCACCGTTCAGACACTGTTCCGCGCCGGGAACCGGCTCGGCCCTCCCTCGAGAGTCACGTCGAGGCCGGTTTCGGTGACGTCGACCGAGGTGGCCTTGAGGCCCAGCGGATCGGCGATGTCCGATCGACGGCCTCGCCGAGAACGCGCTGCGCGTCACACCGGCCGGAAAGCCCCTCGTCCTGGCCCTGCGCACGGAAGCTCCCGGCGCCGTCCTGGCGGTCCGCGACGGCGGCCCGGGCCTCACCGACGACGACATCGCCGTCGTCTTCGAACGCGGCACCCTCACCGGACGCTACCGGGGCGTCCGTCCCGTGGGCAGCGGCCTCGGACTCGCGATCGCCCACCGGCCGGCCGGCCGGCTCGGCGCCGCCGTCACCGCCCACCGCCCACCGCCACGCACCCGATGGCGGCACCCGCTTCACCGTACGCCTGCCGCCCCACCCCGATCCCGGCTCACCGGACAACCCTGCGCGCCGCGTCGTCGGAAGCCGGTTTCCGACGACGCGCGATGGATGCGATCGAGCGCGGCCTGCCGGACGCCCCGGTCTGAGCACCACACATGCCGACCCGACATCACCTCCCCACTTGCGCGGCGATCCAGTCCTCGAACGCCGTCAGGTGCCGCTCGGAGGCGGCGAGCAGGTTTGTGTACACCTGGCGGGTGTCCGGGGCGGTGAGCCCGGACAGGGCCTGGGTCAGTGCGGCGATGTCGTCGGTCTCGACCGCGCGGGCCGCTTTCAGGGCTTCGGACAGGCTGTCCTCGCCTTGATTCAGGAGCCGGTCGTAGGTCGCCTGCACGGCGGGGTCGGTGAACTCACCGGCCTGCTCGCCGGCAGTCGGGTCGGTGACGTCGTAGCGGTTCAGCAGAGTGCGCACGGCGGTCAGGTGGCTGGTCTCCGCCGCCGCGATCCGCTCGAAGACCCGTGCGTCGTAGCGTGCCGCGAACGCCGTGTAGAGGTCGTGCGCAAGTTTCTCCTCCTCGGCCATGCCCGCCAGCGTGGCCTTCTGGGAGGCCGTCAGGGTGCCCTGCTCGGCCAGGGCGGCTCCGTTGCAGGTTCCGTCGTGCCGGCGGATGCCGTCCGTGTCACCGCCGTGGTGGCGCCCCTGGTACTGAGCGTTCTTCAACATGCTCTGGGACGTGGTCTGCGCGGCCGCCGGCGCACCGCCGCCCGTGCCCGCGGTCACCGGGCCGACTGCCAGCACTCCGCCGATGGCAAGGGCGGCCGCGGTGACCGCTGTCGCGATCTTGATGTTGCGCTTCATGGCGAACCTCCTCGGGTCCGCGGGAGCGTCTTCCGCTCCCGCACCATCACCGTCGCCCCGGACCCTGCAGTCGGCGTGCGGTGCGTATGGAGACGGGATGGAGACAACCGACGGGCGGGTTGGGGCTGTTCGGCCCCTCCCCGGGCGTGCGCGGGAGGCGTAGACGTGGGACATGGCCGCCACCGTGCTCGTCGTCGAGGACGAGAAGGAGATCCGCGAGCTGCTGCGCCGCTACCTGGAGCGCGCGGGATACGGAGTGCTGACGACCGGCTCGGGTGCAGAGGCGGTGCGGCTTCTCGGTGAGCCAGGGATCGATCTGACGCTGCTGGATCTCGGGCTGCCGGACGTGGACGGGGACGAGGTGCTGCGCGAGGCCCGTGAGCGTGGGCGAGTGCCGGTGGTGGTGCTGACTGCGCGTACGACCGTCGAGGACCGCATTCATGGGCTGCGGCTGGGTGCCGACGACTATGTGACCAAGCCGTTCAGCCCGACCGAGGTGGTGCTGCGGGTGGGTGCGGTGCTGCAACGGGCCCGGGGTACGGCGACGGGGGCGGCGCCCGTGGTCTCATACGGCGAGGGACGGCTGCGGATCGACGAAGCTCGGCACGAGGCGGTGCTGGACGGCTGTTCTCTCGAGTTGACGCCGACCGAGTGGGGCCTGCTGACCGCGCTGGCGTCGGTACCGGGCCGGGTGTTCTCGCGCTACGAGCTGGTCAACCGGGTGCGCGGCTACGAGTTCGCCGGGTACGAGCGGACGATCGACTCGCATGTGAAGAACCTGCGCCACAAGCTCGTGGGCGCCGGCCCCGACCTTGTGGAGACGGTGCTGGGCGTGGGCTACCGCCTGGGGTGGGCCCGTGACACGTGAGCCGCGCTCCGGCGTTCGGCCGTCCGGTGGGCTCGGCCCGCTCGGGCGACGGCTGTTCGCCGCGTTCGCCTTGGTGGCGCTGGCATCCGTCGCCCTGCTGACGGCCGCGGCGCTCGTCGGAACCGACCGCGGGCTCAGCAGCGCCCATCAGGCCGACCGGCAGCGGACCGCCGACCGGGTGGCCACGGCCGCCGCCGACGCCTACCGGGCTGCGGGCGGCTGGGCATCGGCTGATCTGTCGGTCGCGCGTTCCGTCGCGACCGGCGCCGATGTGGTGCTCACGGTGCGCGACGCGGACGCCGAGGTGATTTCCGACGACTCGGGCTCCGGGTCGTCGGACGAGCACGGCATGCCCGGTTCCGGTCGCGGGCATCAAGGGCAGGGTGCCGGTTCGGGCCCCGGTGTGAGCGCTCCGGTAGTGGTCGACGGCCACACGGTCGGCTCCGTACGCCTCGTCTTCTCGGCCGGCTCCGCATCGGCGGGCCGGTCCGTCGCCTGGGGCTGGGTGGCCGCGGCCGCTGTTGGCGCGCTGGCTCTGGCGCTGGGCGTGAGCTGGTTCGTCACCCGGCGCCTGACGGCTCCCGTCGTCCGGGTCGCCGCAACCGCGCGTGCACTGGCCGCCGGGGACCGCGGCGCACGGGCCCGCATCGACGCACCCGGTGAACTGGGCGACCTCGCCCACGCCTTCGACGCCATGGCCGACGACGTGAGCCACGCCGAACAGGCCCTCCACCGCCTCGCCGCCGACGTCGCCCACGAACTGCGCACCCCCCTGGCCTCGCTGCAGGCGGGGCTGGAGGAACTCCGCGACGGCTACACCGAGCCGACCCCGGACCGTCTTGCCTCCCTGCACGACCAGGCCCTGCGGCTGGGCCGCATCATCGACGACCTCGGTGAACTCGCCGAGGCCGAGTCCGCCCGGATGTCCCTGCACCTGGCCGAGGTGGACCTGAACGCCCTGGCCGGCGCCGCCGTGGCCGAGCGGCAGGCCGAGCTGCGCACCGCCGGACTGGCCGTTCACACCGTCCCCGGCCCCGCTCCCCTGCCGGTCCGCGGTGACGCCGACCGGCTGCACCAGGCCCTCGGCAACCTGCTGAGCAACACCGCCCGTCACTGCCGCCCCGGTGACACCGTCACCGTCACCACGTCCTCCACGCCCGCCGAAGCCGTCGTCGAGGTGGTCGACACCGGCCCCGGTATCCCCGCCGACGAGTTGCCGCACGTCTTCGACCGGCTGTGGCGCGGGACCCGCTCTCGTGCCGGAGGCGGCAGCGGCATCGGCCTCGCCGTGGTCAAGGAGCTGGTCACCGCCCACGGCGGCACGGTCACCGCGGAGTCCGGACCGGGCGGCGGGACGCGGATGACGCTCCGGCTGCCCAGGGCCACGGCTCAGGGGCCACAGCTCGTTTCCGGCCCTGACACAAAGCCGCGCATTGCCTCTCGGGCAAATACCCCCAGGGGTATTTGACGCTCACCTCCAAACCGCCGTACTCTCGCCAGAGAGATACCCCCGGGGGTAATTGAGGAGGCAAGGAAGTGGCTCGTGAAGTGACACAGGAAGCATTCGCGGCGGCCTGGGCCGAGGGAGCGCTCGTGGTCGACGTACGGGAAGCCGACGAGTACGCCGCCGGGCACGTGCCCGGCGCCCGCCTGATGGCGCTGCGCACCGTCCCCACGCGCTGCGGCGAACTGCCCAGCGGCCGCCCGGTGTTCGTGATCTGCGCCAGCGGAAACCGCAGCAAGTCGGCTGCCGACTGGATGAACACCTACGGCATCGACGCCTACTCCGTGACCGGCGGCACCGGTGCCTGGGCCCGCGCCGGACGTCCCGTCGCGGCCGGTTCCCACGAGCACGCCGCCTGACCCCGCCCGACACCCGTACGACGGCCAGCCGGAAAGGAGCACCGCCTTGGCCGCCACACCCTCCCCCACCGACACTCCGATCCGCGGACGCCACCGCGTCGCCGTGATCGGCGGCGGCAGCGCCGGCATCAGCGTCGCCGCCCGCCTGCGCCGCGCCGGCGTCAGCGACATCACCCTGATCGAACCGTCCGACACCCACTGGTACCAGCCGCTGTGGACCCTGGTCGGCGGCGGCCAGGCCCCCCTGCGCAGCAGCCGCCGCCCTGAGGGGTCGGTCGTCCCGGACGGCGTGCGCTGGATCCGCCGCCGAGCCCTGGCCGTCGACCCCGACACGCGCAACGTGACCCTGTCCGGCGGTGCAGAACTCACCTACGAACATCTGGTGATGGCGCCGGGTCTCCAGCTGGACTGGGACGGCGTCCCCGGTCTCGACGAGGCCGTGGGGCACGACCAGGTGAGCAGCAACTACGCGCCCGAGTACGCCCCGCGCACCTGGGAACTGATCCGCGCGATGCGCTCGGGCACGGCCGTCTTCACCCACCCGGCGACGCCGCTGAAGTGCGGCGGCGCCCCGCAGAAGATCGCCTATCTGGCCGCGGACCACTGGCGCAGGCGGAAAGTCCTCGACGACATCCGGATCATCCTCGTCATCCCCGATCCTGCGATGTTCAAAGTGCCCGCCTGGACGCAGGTCCTGGAGAAGGTCGCCGCGCGGTACGGCATCGAGGTGCGGCTGCGCTCCGAGATGACCGCCATCGACGGCGACGCCCGCGAGGTCACGGTCACCGACCACGCCAGCGGCACCAAAGAGATCATCGACTACGACCTCCTGCACGCCGTGCCGCCGCAGAGCGCACCCGACTGGGTCAAGGCGAGTCCGCTCGCCGACCCGGCGAGCCCGCAGGGGTTCGTGACCGTCGACAAGCACACCCTCCAACACCCCGCCTACGCCGAGGTCTTCGCACTCGGGGACGTGGCGAACCTGCCCACCTCCAAGACCGGTGCCGCGGTGCGCAAACAGGCCCCGGTGGTCGCGGCGAACCTGCTCGACGTCATCAACGGCCGTACGCCGTCGCACCGTTACAACGGCTACACGTCCTGCCCGCTGGTGACGGCCCGCGACCGGATGCTGCTCGCCGAGTTCGACTACGACCTCAACCCCACGCCCTCCTTCCCGCTGCTCGACCCGTTCAAGGAGCGGCGCACGATGTGGGCGTTCAAGCGGTACGGCCTGCCACCGATCTACTGGCACGGCATGCTCACCGGCCGCCTCTGACCGGTCGGCCCGGGCCTCCCCCGACCCGGGCCGGCCACCATCCCGTCCTCGTCCTCCTGCAAGGGCGGACCAGACCCTTCTATATACCCCCCTGGGTATTGAACCCAGTCGACACGGAGGTCACCCGACCATGTTCTTCGCCCAGTACTACCTCGACTGCCTCTCCCAGGCGTCTTACATGATCGCCGACGAAAGCACCGGCAAGGCCGTCGTCGTCGACCCGCGCCGCGACGTCTCCGAATACCTCACCGACGCCGCCGAACACGGTTTCACCATCGAGGCGGTCATCAACACCCACTTCCACGCCGACTTCCTCGCCGGCCACCTGGAACTCGCCGACCGGACCGGCGCCTGGATCGGCTACGGGCAGCGCGCCGAGGCCGAATACCCCATCCACAAGCTGGTCGACGGCGAACGCATCACCCTCGGCGACGTCCAGCTCCAGATCCTCGAAACCCCAGGCCACACCCCGGAGTCGATCAGCGTCCTGGTGTACGAGCACGCCGACGACACCCTCCCCTACGGGGTGCTGACCGGCGACGCGCTGTTCATCGGCGACGTCGGCCGGCCCGACCTGCTCGCCTCGATCGGCGTCACCGCCGACGAACTCGGCCGCATGCTCTACAACACCATCCAGCACAAGTTGATGGACCTCCCGGACGCGGTCCGGGTCTTCCCCGCGCACGGCGCCGGATCCGCCTGCGGCAAGAACCTCTCCACCCAGCGCCAGTCCACCATCGGCGAGCAGCGCGCCACCAACTACGCCTGCCGGCCCATGAGCGAGGAGAAATTCGTGTCGCTGGTGACCGAGGGCCAGCCGTCCGCGCCCGCCTACTTCGTCTACGACGCCATCCTCAACCGCAAGGAACACGGCCTGTTCGACGCGGCCGCAGCACCCCGCCCGCTGTCCGTGGAGGAGTTCATGGAGCGGCGCGCGCTCGGAGCGGTCATCCTCGACGCCCGTTCCCCGCAGGACTTCACGCCCGGGTATCTGCGCGGCTCGATCAACGTCCCCGCCGACGGTCGCTTCGCCGAGCAGTCCGGCATGGTCGTCGCCCCCGAACAGGACGTCCTCGTCATCGCGCCGCAGGACCGCGAGGAGGAGGTCGTCACCCGGCTCGCCCGGATCGGCTTCGACAAGGTCGGCGGCTACCTGCGCGAGCCCGAGGGAGCCTTCCCCGCCCTGGCCGACGAGATGGAACAGGCCAGTCGCCTGACCGCCGACGACCTGCGCCGCCTGCTGGACGGCGACGCACCCCCGCTGGTGCTCGACGTGCGCAACACCGCCGAGCGCGAAGAGGGCTTCATCGAGGGCTCGTTGCACATCCCGCTGGCCGAACTCGCCCGCCGTATCGAGGAGATCCCGGCCGGCCGGCCGCTGGTCGTCCACTGCGCGGGCGGCCACCGCTCCTCCATCGCCGCCAGCCTGCTGCGCCACAAGGGCCGCCCCGACGTCTCCGACCTGCTCGGCGGATACGGCGCCTGGCTCGCCCTGCCCGCAGCCGCCGACGTCTGACACCCCGCTCCCGGGGCGGCGGTCGGGCGAACCGGCCGCCGCCCCGCCCGACCGCCACGAAAACACCAGGAAGCCCCGATGAACCTCCGCACCGACACACCACGCCTCGAACCCGCCGCCCTGCGCGACCTGACCCGATCCGGCGAGGGCCCGCGCCTGCTGGACGTGCGCACGCCCGGCGAGTTCCGCACCTCCCACATCCCCGGCTCCTACAACGTCCCCCTCGACACCCTGCGCGAACACCGCGCCGAACTGCTCCACCACCTCGACGAGGACGTCATACTCATCTGCCGCTCCGGGGCCCGCGCCGCCCAAGCCGAACAGGCCCTCGCCGAAGCAGGACTGCCCAACCTGCGCGTCCTCGACGGCGGCGTCGTGGCCTGGGAGTCCTGCGGCGGCCCGCTCACCCGCGGCCCGGAGCGCTGGGACCTGGAACGCCAGGTCCGACTCGTCGCCGGAACCCTCGTCCTGCTGACCGGCGTCGCGGGCCTGTTCGTGCCCGGACTGCACCTGATCGGCACCGCCGTCGGTGCCGGGCTGACCATCGCCGCGCTCACCAACACCTGCGCCATGGGAATGCTGCTGTCGAAGCTGCCCTACAACCGCGGCCCGCGCACCGACCTCGACACGGTCGTCGCCGCCCTGCGGGGCACGCCATGATCGCCGTCGTCATCGCCGCGTCCCTGCTCATCGGCGTCAGTCTCGGTGTACTGGGCGGCGGCGGGTCCATCCTGACCGTGCCCATCCTGGTCTACCTGGCCGGCATGGAGACCAAAGAGGCCATCGCCACCTCGCTGTTCGTCGTCGGCGTCACCAGTGCCGCCGGCGTCGTCTCCCACGCGCGGGCCGGACGCGTCCGCTGGCGTACCGGGCTGCTGTTCGGCCTGGCCGGCATGACCGGCGCCTACGCGGGCGGACGGCTCGCCGAGTTCATCCCCGGCGGCATCCTGCTCATCGCCTTCGCCCTCATGATGATCGCCACCGCCGTCGCCATGATCCGCGGTCGCCGCCAGACGCCGAAGAAGGCCCACCACGAACTGCCCGTCCCGCATGTCCTGCTCGACGGCATCGTCGTGGGACTGGTCACCGGGCTGGTCGGCGCCGGTGGAGGCTTCCTCGTCGTCCCCGCGCTCGCCCTGCTCGGCGGGCTGCCGATGACCGTCGCGGTCGGCACCTCCCTGCTGGTCATCGCCATGAAGTCGTTCGCCGGGCTGGCCGGATACCTCGCGAGCGTGCACATCGACTGGGGCTTCGCCGCCCTCGTCACAGCGACCGCCGTCGTCGGCAGCCTCATCGGCGGCCTGCTCGCCGGGCGCATCCCGCAGGACGCGCTGCGCAAGTCCTTCGGCTGGTTCGTCGCCGTCATGGGCGTCTTCGTCCTCAGCCAGCAGACCGGCTCCGATCTGCGCCACACCCTGCTGACCAGCCCCTGGACATGGGCCTCCGTGGCCGCGACGGCAGGGGTCGCGTTCAGCTGGTACATGCTGGGGCGCTCCGACCGAACGCCGGAGCGGACGGGCGACACCCCGGCGGTGCCGGATGGCGCAACCGAACCTGTGGTCTCGCTCGCCGTCCGTGCCGAGACCGCGCGCGGCAACGGCGTCAGCGCGTCGCCGCAGGACACCTAGGTACGCGGTACACGCTCCCCGAACCCGGCCCCGAGGTGGTGTCCGGTGCACACCACCGAAGTAGTGAACACCGACGACAAGGAAGCGGACTCGTGGGCCGAGGTACTCAACCGGCTGCGACGGGCCCAGGGACAACGGGCCGCGGTCATCACCATGATCGAGGCGGACCGCGACCGCAAGGACGTCGTCAACCAGCCGGCCGCGGTCACCCACGCCCTGGACCGGGCCGGTTTCAAGACAGTGGCGGGCGGCATCCGCCAGTGCCTCACCGAACAGCACCCGGGACACGTCCCGCCGCTGAGCGAGGCCGAACCGGAGAAGCTGTACCTGACGCTCGCCTGACCCGGACGCCGTGATCCCATCTCAGGGGATGCAAGGTGATCTCCCGCGCCGTCGTCACCGACCGGTCCGTCCAGCCCGGCAAACACTGCCCCGACACTCGACCGACCCACCTTCCGGCACCGGCAGCGGAGCAGCGCGCCCGCCAGGATGTCCAGGAGCGGCTCGCATACCGATTCCCGGACCTCCCGTCCGAGACACCGGCGACGACAGCGACGGAGGCGTTCGCGTTCTTCGTCGACGCGCACGTACGGCACTACGTTCCCGTCCTGACCTTCAAACGTGCCGCGGGGCAGCTGTCCGAACGCCTCGCCACCCCGGACGAGAGAGGCGACTAGATGTGAAACCGACCCCGAAATGCGTACTGGACCGATCCCGCCCCTGCAACGCCTGCATCGCCCCGGACCCCAGCAGCTGTCCTTATCCTTATCTGCTCGCGGGGGGGGACGACACGATGGACCCGGACGGCGGCATCGACCCGACCGACGAGCCCGCGCACGCGGAGAAATGAGGCGCAGGACATGGACGCGGCGACCTGGGACGAGCGCTACCGCGGCAGGGAACTGGTCTGGAAGGCGGAGCCCAACCGCTTCGTCGCCGAGGAGCTGGCCGGTCTGAAGCCGTCCGGACGGGCGGTGGACCTCGCCGCCGGCGAAGGCCGCAACGCGGTCTGGCTCGCCGAACAGGGCTGGGAGGTGGACGCAGTCGACTTCTCCGCCGTGGCCCTGGAGAAGGCCGGGCGGCTGGCCGTCGACCGCGGTGTACGGCTGCACACCGTCCACGCCGATCTCACCCTCTGGGCGCCCGCGGAGGCGACGTATGACCTGGCGTTGATCGCGTACCTGCACCTGCCGTGGCCAGAGATGGCCGAGGTGCTGCCCCGGGCCGCCGCTGCCGTCCGCTCGGGCGGCACCCTGTTGCTCGTCGGTCACGACGCGGCCAACCCCGAGCACGGATACGGCGGCCCGCAGGACCCGCGCGTGCTCTACACCGCCGAGCAGGTCGCCGACCTGTGGCGGCCGTACGCCGACATCCTGCGGGCCGAGACGGCCTCCCGGCGGGTGACCGACGCCGAGGGCGGCAGCCGCACGGCCCTCGACGCACTCGTCCACGCCGTGCGGAGATGACACCGGTCGGCGCGTCACGACGGCATGTGCACGAGGGGAACAACGCGGCCTCGCCGACTGCTGACGCTTATACCCCTCCGGGTATTCAATCATCGACGACACCTCTGTCGCGGACAACACCCGCCGGGGACCGTCACCCAACCCGGCGGAGGAGCGTGAGGACAATGGCGATGGCAGGACATGACCGACCCCCGGCGAACGAGGACAGTTGCGTCGTGACCGCCTGCGGGCGCAGGATCGCCGTGCGATTCCTGCGGCTCGCACCCGCGGAGCGACCCATCGGCCGGGTCACCTTGGACGTGGGCCGCGACCAGGGCGGCGAGCCGGGCGCATGGGCGGCACTCACCGCCGGCGAGGCACGTGACCTGGCCCACCTGCTCCTCCTGCACGCCGGCCTCGCCGAGCACGGCACCGAACCCGTCGGACCGACACGCGAGGACTCACCCAGGTACTGACTCGGGCGCGTGGAGGAAGGACGTACCGAACTCGGTGTCCAGCCGTTCCTCCACGTCCCGCGGCAGGGTCCACCCCAGGACGACGACGCCCGTCCCGTGGGCGGCGAGCAGCACGGCGCTGGTGGCCCGTTGCTGGTCCCGGTGCCCGGTGGCGCCCCCCGTGTCGAACACCCGCAGGTGGGTGGGACGGTGCTCGCCGATGAGGCGGGTCACCTCCGCGGCGGGCCGGGGCACCGGCACGTCGTCGAGCGCCCCGTCCGGGTGCCCGGCCAGTTCCACGCGCTCGACACCCAGTTCCCTTGCCGCGCTGGCGAGTTCGCCCGCCCGCACGGTGCGCAGGTCGCCGGGCCTGCCGTGCAGGGTGGACGCCTCGCCATGGGTGAAGCAGAGGCGGCCGTGGGCACACCGGAGGCGGACAGCAGGGCGAGCAGGCCACCCAGGCCGAACGACTCGTCGTCGGGGTGGGCGACCACCGCCGACACCCGCCGCATCCCGTCCGGCAGGCCGCGCCCGGCACCTGTGCCGGCCATCTCAGGTGTAGATGATCTGGCTGCCGGCCGCGTGCTCGTAGAACTCGCCGACGGTGATGATGCCCTGGACCTGCTCGACCAGGTCGTCCTTGTCGAGTTCGAAGAGGTCGACGGATGCCTTGCAGGCGTAGATGCCCGCGCCGGTGTCGGCGATCATCTCGATGAACTCCGGGATCGGAGGGATGTCGAGCTTGTCCATCTTGCGTTCCATGTAGCGGGTGACCAGGTCCGGGACCCCCGGCATGCCGCCCAGCAGAGTCGGCAGGTGCAGGCCGGGGTTGCCGACGGTGGCCAGCTTGATGTGCTCCCAGCGCTTCTTCGTGATGGCGTCCAGGCCGAAGAAGGTGAAGAACAGGTCGGCCTCGATGCCTTCGGCGCGGGCGCCGTTGGCCATGATCAGGGCGGGGTAGATCCCTTCCAGGGAGCCCTTGGAGACGATGATCGAGACCTTCTCGATCGTGGCGGCACCGGTCATGACGGCTCACGCTCCTCAGATGCAGCCGCGGGGCTTGGGGATCCCGGCGATCTTCGCGGCCGTCTTCGCCGGGCCCTTGGGGAAGAGCTGGTAGAGCTCCTTGACGCCTACACCGGATGCCTTGCCGAGGACGCGCACGGTGGGGCCGGTGCCCTTGGCCGCGTACTGCTCGCGCATGAAGCGGATGACCGTCCAGTGCCGGTCGGTCAACTGCTCGATGCCGGACTCCTTGGCGATCTGTTCGGCCATCGGCTCGGTCCACCGGTCGGGATCGGTGAAGAAGCCCTCGTCGTCGATCGGGACCGGGGTGTCGGCGTAGGTGATGGTGGGCATGGCGGGGTCCTCTCCCCTCGAACGGACATGCGGCCTCGGACGGACACATGATTCTCAGTCGAATACGCGGCGTTTGCCGTGCTCCGGCATCGCCGAGCCGATCCCGGGCAGCTCCCGGCCGGGCAGCAGGCTGTGCCAGTACAGCCACTCGAAGGCGAGCTTGCCGAGATGGTTCGCGTGCGACTCCTTCAGCAGCGGCAGACCGACCGGACCCGGGAAGTGACCGGGCAGCGGCTCGGTGTCGTAGTTGAAGTCGATCAGCAGCGCCCTGTGGAAGCCGGTCTCCACGAAGCAGTTGGCATGCCCGTCGAAGGAGGCGTCCAGCGGCTGCCCGGCGAGGAAGCGGCCGATGTTGTGCACCAGCACCTCACCCTCGAAGTGGGCCACCGACCCCGCCTTGGACGCCGGCAGACCCGCCGCATCGCCGATCGCGAACACCTCGGGACGGCCCGGGAGTTGCAGGGTGTGCGGGTCGACGGGGACGAAGCCGAGTTCGTCGCCCAGACCCTCGGAACGCTCCACGTACTCCGCGCCCCCGTGCAGCGGCACCACGACGGCCAGGTCGAAGGGCACCTCGCGCTCGTCGTACGACACCAGCCGCCCGCGTTCGCCGTCGACCTCGCCGAGGGTGAACTCCGTGACCAGCTCGATGCCCTTGTCCCTGAGCAGCCCGCCCAGCGCCCTGGCGGCGACCGGCTTGGTGAACGCCCCGTCGAGCGGGGTGGCGTACGTCAGCTCGACCTGGCCCCTGATGCCCCGGTGCCGGAAGTACCAGTCGGCCAGGAACGCGAACTCCAAGGGCGCGACGGGGCACTTGAGGGGCAGGTCGGCGACATCTATTGCCAGGCGGCCACCCTCGAAGCGTTCCAGCGCGTCGTGCAGACCGACGGCGCCGGGCAGGTCGTAGAAGGTGAAGACCTTCTCACCCCAGCCGGGGCCGGTCAGCCCCTCGGTCTCCTCCGGCAGCAGCCTGGCCCCGGTGGCGACCACGAGGACGTCGTACGGCAGCCGGATGCCACCGGCGAGGTGCACGGTCCGCGCGTCCAGGTCGACCCGATCGACGCTCGCCTGCTTGTAGTCGACGGCCGCGTCCAACTGCCGGGGACGGGAACGCACCAGGTGATGCGGCTGGGCCAGCCCGAACGGCACGAAGAGCAGGCCGGGCTGGTAGACGTGGTCGCCGTCCTGGTCGACCACGGTGATCCGGTGCTCGCTCGCACCGTGTGTGCGGCACAGCCGGTTCGCCGTCATGGTGCCGGCGGTTCCGCCGCCGAGAACCACTATGTGTTTGCCCATGCCCCCACTGTCGTGCGGACGATGACGGACGGTCATGGGCCACTGGTCCCCACCTGAGTACCCACCCGGGTATGTCTTCGACCGGGCCCACTGGCCCCAGGACCCATGTGCCCGCCGTGAACACCCTGACAAAATACCCAGCAGGGTATATTGACGCACCAGCAGGCGCGTGGGCCGAACGGTCCCCGACGCACCCCGTCGGCCCCTCACTCCATCCCGCGCTCAGCGGTCGACTGGAGTCCGGAGCAGTCGACACCAGAGAGAGGGGCCCGGCCATGACCGGCAGCACACCTCAGACCCTCGGCACGGGCCACCCTCAGTCCGAGGACATGCATCGCATGGAGGTCATTCACGTCGAAGGCGACGCCTACACCGTGGACGTCCGCGGACACCGCCTCCATGTCGACCAGCCCCTGGAGGCGGGCGGCACGGACACCGCACCCACCCCCACCGAGCTCTTCGCGGTCTCCGTGGCCACCTGCGTGGCGTTCTACGCGGGCCGCTACCTCCACCGGCACGGCCTGCCCCGCACCGGGCTGCGCGTCCGCACGGACTTCACCATGGCCACCGACCGCCCGGCCCGGGTCGCCTCCCTGCGCCTTGTCATCGTCCCGCCGCCGGAACTGCCCGAGCAGCGGCGTGCGGCCCTGCTGGCCGTGGCCTCGCACTGCACGGTCCACAACACCCTCCACCAGCCGCCCCAGATCGACATCGAGCTGACGCCATGAGTACGACCTCGGCGACGACGAGATCCTGGAGGGCCCCTACGGCCCGAACCGGATCGCCTACGCCGACTACACCGCATCCGGACGCTCCCTGGACTTCGTCGAGGACTTCGTCCGTGAGCAGGTGCTGCCGCGCTACGGCAACACCCACACCGAAAGCTCCAGCACCGGGCTGCAGACCACCCGGCTGCGCGAGGACGCCCGCCGGATCATCCGGGACGCGGTCGGCGGCACCGAGCGCGATCTGGTGATCTTCTGCGGATCAGGGGCCCGGTCAACAAGCTGATCGGCATCCTCCAGCTGCGCCGCCCGGACCGCCCGGCGCCGGACGAGCGGCCGGTGGTGTTCGTGGGCCCCTACGAGCACCACTCCAACGAACTGCCCTGGCGCGAATCCATCGCCGACGTCGTGGTCATCGACGAGGACGCCGACGGCCACATCGATCTCACCGAACTCGAAGCAGGGCTACGGCGGTACGCCGACCGTCCACTGCTGATCGGCAGCTTCTCCGCCGCGTCCGACGTCACCGGCATCCTCACCGACACCGACCGCATCACGCGTCTGCTGCACGTGTACGGCGCGCCGCCCTTCTGGGACTACGCGGCGGCGGCACCGTACATCCCGATCCAGCCGAGAGCTCGCCGGGGGCCGGGAACCACAAGGACGCGCTGTCCCTGTCCCCGCACAAGTTCGTCGGCGGTCCGCAGACCCCGGGGATGCTGGTCGTCCGGCGCGAGCTGGTGCGCAACCGGGTGCCCGCGGCTCCCGGCGGCGGCACGGTCGCCTTCGTCGACCCGCTCGGCCACCGCTATCTCGACGACCCGGTGGCCCGGGAGGAGGGCGGCACCCCCGCGATCGTGGAGTCCATCCGGGCCGGACTGGTCTTCGCCCTCAAGCAGGCGGTGGGAACCGAGACCATCCAGGTCGCGGAGGAACGCCACTGGCGGCGCGCGCTCTCGGTCCGGGAGAGCAACCGCGGCATCGAGATCCTCGGCGACCACCACGCCCGTCGGCTGTCCATCGTCTCTTTCCGGATCCGCCACGGAGAGCACTCCTGTCTGCACCACAACTACGTCGTGGCGACGGCATCAAGCCCGGCTGGGCCCGCGTCAACTTCAACTACTCCGCTCCGTCTGCCCGCGATCACCGACTGGGCGAAGAGGCGCCGGCCGGTCAACTCGCCCGTGCCCGCGCGGTACTGGCCACTCGTCCGACCGGCTCGACGACGGCCCCACCGGGCTGCCGGCCGACTTCGAGCGCATGCGCTGGTTCCCGCTCCCGCCCGCCTGCGTGGAACAAACCCGCACCGGCACCGGTTGAACCGAACAGACACAGATACCCCACCGGGTATACAGGAGCGGAGGGAAACCCATGCCGACCGTCGAACTGACCAAGGACAACTTCGAGGAGACCGTCACCGGCTCCGACATCCTGCTGATCGACTTCTGGGCCGCCTGGTGCGGACCGTGCCGGATGTTCGGCCCCGTCTACGACAAGGCGTCCGAGCGCCACCCGGACATCGTCTTCGGCAAGGTCGACACCGAGGCGCAGCCCGAACTCGCCGGCGCCTTCCGGATCTCCTCCATCCCCACCCTGATGGCCGTCCGCGACCGGACAGTCCTGTATTCGCAGCCGGGCGCGCTGCCGCCGCAGGCGCTGGAGGAACTCATCGGGAAGATCCGCGCCGTCGACATGGACGACGTGCGCCGGAAGGCCGCCGCGGGCTCTGCGGAGGCGAGCTGACGCCCGGGACGCCCGCGAAGCATGAAGGGCGCCCCGGAACGTCGGGGTCAGCGAGTGCGAAGAGCAGCGAGCGCGGCGTCGAGGTCGGCCGCGCGCGGGCGGTTGTGCGGCAGCTTGCCGAGCACGACCGCCATGCCGCAGGTGTCGGTGAGAGCGGAGAAGACCAGGCCGCCAGCGACACCGGCCGAGATCAGCAGGAGGGCCGGATGCAGGAGCAGGCCGAGGACGAGGCCGAGGAGCACCAGGGCGCCGGCCGTGAACCGGACCTGGCGTTCCATGCTCCAGCCGGAACGGGTGTCACAGGCCGCCGGTGTGTGCAGATCGTGCCCCTCGGCGGCCCAGGCACCGGTGCCGCCGACGAGGGTCGCCGTGGTGACGCCCTGCTCGGCCAGGAGCTTGCAGGCGTTCTCGGAGCGGGCGCCTGAGGCGCACACGACGAGGACGTCGCCGCGCTCGGCGGCGTGCCGTATCTCCGGCAGCGCCCGTCGGACGTGGTCCAGGGGGATGTTGAGGGCGCCGGGCAGGTGGCCCGAGGCGTACTCGGCGGGCGTGCGCACGTCGATGACGGTCAGCTCGTGCAGCCGGGTGCGGGCCTGGTCCGCGCCGAGGGCGACGGGAGCGGGGGTGTTCGTCATGGCAGGTGTGATCCTTAATGGTCGACGCCGTCCCGAACCGGGACGTACAGTACCCCGAGGGGTATTTATCTAGGAGTGATCGTGGAACTGGAGCTTGAGGGTGCGGACCTGAAGGCCGTGCTGAACCGGCTGCGCCGGGCGCAGGGCCAGATCTCCGGTGTGATCCGGATGATCGAGGAGGGACGCGACTGCGAGGACGTCGTCACGCAGCTCGCCGCCGCCTCGCGTGCGCTGGACCGGGCTGGTTTCGCGATCATCGCGACGGGCCTGCAGCAGTGCGTGGCGGATATGGAGTCAGGTCGCAAGAACGGCGAGGACCCTGTGGCGATGCGCGCCCGGCTGGAGAAGTTGTTCCTGTCCCTGGCCTGAAGGTGCTCGCGGCGGCGGCCGTCACAGCAGCGCGTCGATCAGCATGAAGGCCGCCACGGCCAGCAGCACCAGCGCGAAGATCCGCTGCAGCGTGCGCCCGGAGACCTTCACGGCCAGCCGCTTGCCGTCCCAGGCGCCGAGAATCGCGGCCCCGATGAACGGGCCGACCACCGCCCAGTCCAGCCCCTCGACCGTGCCGGCCCGCATCGACAGTGCAGCCAGCGAGTTGACGGTGATGACCAGCAGGCTGGTGCCCACCGCCTCCCGCATCCGCATGCCCAGCACCCCCACCAGCGCCGGTACGGCGAGGAAGCCGCCGCCGACACCCAGGACACCGGTGACCGCACCGAGGCCGGCACCGGCCGCAGCCGCCCGCCCCGGCCGTACCGTCACGGCCCCCTCCGTAGCGGGCCGGGACCGCAGCATACGCACGGCGGCCGCTCCCGCGACGACACCGAACGCGGCCGTGAGTACGCCCGCCGGAACGCGTCCGGCGAGCGCGCCGCCCAGCATCGCCGGGCCGATCCCGGCCGCCGCGAACAGCAGCCCGGTACGCCAGTTCACGTGCTCGTCGCGAGCGTGCGCGACCAGCGCGGTGACCGAGGTGAGCGTGACGATGACCAGACTCGCGGTCGTCGCCCCGACCGGGCTGAAGCCGAGCAGGTAGATCAGCGCCGGGACGGCCAGGACACTGCCGCCGCCCCCCAGCGCACCGAGCGCCAGACCGATCACGGCCCCGGCGCCCAGGGCGAGGAGGAGAGCGCTCACGCGACCGTGCCGTTCCGACCACCCGCGTCGACCACCGGCAACCCCGCCTTGGCCCACTCCTGCATCCCGCCGACCACGTCGACGGCCTCCGAGCCGCGGGCGACGAGCAGTTCGGCGGCCTGCCGGGACCGGTTGCCGGAGCGGCAGATCACGATCAGGGGCCGCGCCTGCGCAGGTGCGGGCAGCCCCGCCCCGGCGGCCAGCGCCGACAGGGACAGGTGCACGGCGCGCGGCGCATGACCCGCCTGCCACTCGTAGGGCTCGCGCACGTCCAGCAGTACGGCGTCACCGCCGCCGTCGGCGTTGTCGTGCCCGGTGCGTGCGGCTGCCTCCTGCGCACTCACGCGCCCCGGGCCGCTGCGGGCCCGTCGGAAGATGCTCATCTCGGTTTCTGGCTCCTGTTCGTCACGTCGTCAGGGAAGATCGGCCGGCTCCCGCGGCGGCCGGCGTCGTCAGGGGGTCCGCAGGGCGAGTCCCGCCTTCTCGGCCGCGTCGAAGGAGTCGTCCACGGCGACGACGTCACGGCCCGAGGCGGCCAGCAGGGAGGCGGCGATCGCGGCGCGCATTCCGCCCGCGCAGTGCACCCACACCTGCCCGTCTGGCACCTCGTCGAGACGGCGGTGCAAGGTGTGGACCGGGATGTGCACCGAGCCCTCGACATATCCGTCGGCCCGCTCCGACGTCCGGCGCACGTCCAGGACGACGACGTCCGCGCCCCGTCCCGCAAGGTCGGCGAAGGTGCCCCTCGGGAAGGAAACCGGCTCCTCGCCCTCGCGCACCCAGTCGGCCGGGCCGCCCGTGGCCGCGGCGGCGGGGCGGTCGATGCCCACCCGGACCAGCTCCCGCTGGGCGGCGGCGAGTTGCGCGGGCGACTCGGCGAGCAGCGTGACCGGCTTGCCCCACGGGATCAGCCAGGCCAGATACGTGGCGAGCTGCCCCTCCACCTCGAAGTTGAAGGACCCGGAGACGTGCCCGGCGGCAAACGCGACCCGGTTGCGCAGATCGACCACCCACTCCCCCGCGTCCAGCCGCTCGGCGATCTCGTCGGCGTCCGCGACGGCGGGCGGGGTCAGGTCGACGGGCGCGGGTCCGGCGGCGTTGGCCGGGCCCATGTGCGTGTAGTAGGCGGGCACGTCGTCCAGGCCGGCCAGCAGATCGGCGACGAAGCTGTCGACATCCCGGGTGAGCGCCTCGTTGGACACCTTCTCCTTGCCGATGGTCGTGTCACTGCCCTCGGCCTGGGAGGACGAGCAGAAGCTGCCGAAGCCGTGCGTGGGCAGTACGGCGGTGTCGTCCGGGAGCTCGGCGGCCAGCCGGTGCGCGGACGCGTGCTGGGCACGGGCCAGGCGCTCCGTCAGCCGCGGCTCGACCAGGTCGGGCCGGCCGACGGTGCCGATGAGCAGGGACCCGCCGGTGAACACGGCGACCGCCGTGCCGTTCGCCTCCAGTACGTAGGAGGTGTGGTGCGGGGTGTGCCCGGGGGTGGCCAGCGCGCGCAGCGCCAGGCCGGTGTCGAGGGCCGTGACATCACCGTCGCGCACAGGTGTCCGCTCGAACGACACCCGCGCCCCGGCCGGCACGAGGTAGTCCGCACCCGCGATCCGGGCGAGCTCCAGGCCACCGGTGACGTAGTCGTTGTGCACGTGTGTCTCGACCACGTGCGAGATCCGCACCCCGCGCCGAGCCGCGGCCGCGATCATCTGATCGACGTCGCGGGGCGGATCGACCGCGACGGCCGTTCGCTCACCGCCGGCGAGATAGCCACGGTTGCCGAGCCCGGACACCTCGATCGTGTCGACGAAGAACACGCTGTGCTCCCTTCCAGCGAAGAATTACCCCAGGGGGTATGCCTCCGAAGGTAACACAAGTACCCCGGGGGGTATTTCCAAGGGCAGGAAAGACCCGGAAACGCCCTACGAGTACCTCGCACAGGGCCGGACACTCGTCCCGCCCCGCTCAAGCCGCCGAGAAGGGGCCTCGCCCATGCGCCACGACCGCACAGTCCGCCTCGACACCGACTTCGCCACCGCCGTCGCCCGCACCCGCGACGCCCTCGCCGACCAGGGCTTCGGCATCCTCACCGAGATCGACGTCACCGCCACTCTCAAGGCCAAGCTCGACCATGACATGGAGGACTACGTCATCCTCGGCGCCTGCAACCCACCCCTCGCCCACCGTGCCCTGGACACCGACCGTTCCATCGGCCTGCTGCTGCCGTGCAACGTGGTCGTCCGCCGCGACGGCGACAGCACGGCCGTACAGGCCCTGGACCCCGGCACGATGGTCGCCCTCACCGAACTCGACACCCTGCGCCCGGTTGCCGAGGAGGCCACCCGCCGCCTCGACGCCGCTCTCGCCGCCCTCACCGCAGGCGAGACGGAAGGCTGAGCAGCCGACCGGACCAAGCCGGACCGCACCGCCGGCCCAATGATCGTGAGCCCGATGCGACGCGTCCGTGCGCCGCGCAGCGGTCGCCGAGAGGCTCGGCGCCGACTGGGTGGCGTACGCCACCCACACCCCCGCCTTCCGGGCCCGCCACGGAAAGCGCCACGGCCACTCGCCCATGTCGCATGGCGACCAGCCGCCCGCGCCTCAGCATCACACCAGCGCCCGGAGGTGACAGCCGTGATCGCCATGGCCTGGACCCTGATCGCTGTCCAACTTCTCGTCACCGGGCACAGCGCCTTCCACCTCAGGCGTGTGCGCCATCGCTGCGTGACCAAGGCGTACCGCTCCCGGAGCGCGACGTCGGCACTCGTGATCGTCTGTGTACTCCCGCTCGTCCCGCTCCTGGCCACCGACGCACCAGCCGCGGCCTGGGGGCCCTGGGGAGTCGGCTGCACCGCCGCCGCCCTGGTGCACGCGTTCGTCGACGCCTTCGGCGACACCCCCAGCGGCACACCGGCGGCCACCAGCCGACCACCGCCTCCGCGAACTCCAGGAGGACCCGTTCTTCCCACGGACCACGCCTCCCCGTCCCCGACGCCACCGGATGCCGCCGAGGCAAAGCCGCCGTTGTGTTGCTGCCGGCCCTCCTTTCGCGCACCGTCGAAATATGGGTGCCCCAACCCGAAGGGCCACTGATGAACGCCGCCCACCACTCTGACTCGCGTGTCGACGCCCTTCGCGCCCGGCGCTGGTTCTGGGCGATGACCATGCTGGCTGTGCCGACCATGGGCGCGCTGTACCAGACGCCGCGCTCCCAGCCCGGGCTCGGCTCCGGAATTCTCGTACTCGTCAGCGCGCTCGCCCTGATCGCCACCGGCGTCCAGGCGGCCCGGATCGTGACCGCCCTCGCCGGTCCGCCACGCATCCCTCGACCTTGGGAGGGTGCCACTGCCCGCCCTGCGAAGGAGAAGTGACCGTGCACGACCATCACACGGAACACCAAGGCCATGAGGGTCACGCCAGCCCCTCCGAGCCCCGGTACGCCCGTACTCCCAAGGAATGCAGTACCGCGGTGCTGGACGTACGGGGTCTCAACTGGGCCTCCCAGCAGAGCGCTGTCACCGCCGTACTGGGGCGACGGCCCGGCGTGCTCGATGTCGAGGCAAACCCGGTGGCGCAGACGGCGACGGTGGTCTTCGACCCAAGGCGCACGTCCCTGGCGGAGCTGCGCGACTGGGTGCAGGAGTGCGGCCTGCACTGCGCGGGTCAGTCCGTCCCGGCCCATGTCTGCGATCCGATGGCCGAGCCGGAGCCGC
The DNA here is from genome assembly GCF_032598905.1 of Streptomyces sp. 11x1. Classification (NCBI taxonomy): domain Bacteria; kingdom Bacillati; phylum Actinomycetota; class Actinomycetes; order Kitasatosporales; family Streptomycetaceae; genus Streptomyces; species Streptomyces sp. 11x1. The sequence continues at coordinate 1,982,731 of NZ_CP122458.1, forward strand.
CCGCCCCGACCGCAACGGCACCGAGCGCGCCGCCGCCGGGCGTGCACGCGGGCCCCGCGAACGTGCGGCCCGAGACGACAGCCGCGCCTCACGTCCACGAACCGGCCGCGCCCGCGGACCACGCCGCCCACGAGCACGAGGAAGCGACGCCCTCGCCCCACGAGGTGATGGGCCACGGCGGGCACGGCGCCATGTCGATGGCGGCCATGGTGGCCGACATGCGCAACCGCTTCCTGGTCGCGGCGCTGTTCTCGATCCCCATCGTGATCTGGTCGCCGATCGGCGAGGACGTCTTCCACCTGGACGTGCCCGTCCCGTTCGGGCTGCGGGAGGACGTGTGGGCGCTGCTGCTGAGCCTTCCGGTGATCTTCTACTCGTGCGTGATCTTCTTCGACGGTGCGCTACGGGCCCTGCGGGCCCGCACCCTGGACATGATGGTGCTGGTGGCGGTCGCCGTGGGCTCCGGCTGGCTGTACTCCCTGATCGTCACGCTCACCGGCGGCGGAGACGTCTTCTACGAGGCGGCCACCGTGCTGACCTCCTTCGTCCTGCTCGGCCACTGGTTCGAGATGCGTGCCCGCGGCGGCGCCAACGACGCCATCCGCGCCCTCCTCGACCTGGCCCCGCCCAAGGCGCTCGTGCTGCGCGACGGCGAGCCGGTCGAGGTGCCCACCGCCGAGGTGGTCGTCGGCGACCTGCTGCTGGTCCGCCCCGGCGCGAAGATCGCCGTCGACGGCGTGGTCGAGGAAGGCAGCAGCGAGGTCGACGAGTCGACGGTCACGGGCGAGAGTCTGCCCGTGCACAAGGAGCCGGGCTCGCAGGTCGTGGGTGCCACCATCAACGCCAACGGCACGCTGCGCGTGCGGGCGACGAAGGTCGGCACGGACACCGCCCTGGCCCAGATCGTCAAGCTGGTCCAGCAGGCCCAGAACTCCAAGGCCCCGGGACAGCGGCTCGCGGACCGGGCGGCGTTCTGGCTGGTCTTCGTCGCGCTGATCGGCGGGGCCGCGACGCTGGCCGTCTGGCTGCTGGCCACCGACCGCTCCCTCGGTGCCGCCATGCTGTTCGCCATCACGGTCGTGGTCATCACCTGCCCGGACGCGCTCGGGCTGGCCACGCCCACCGCGATCATGGTGGGCACCGGTCTGGGCGCCAAGCGCGGCGTGCTGTTCAAGAGCGCCATGGGGCTGGAGACCTCCGCCCGCATCCAGACCGTCGTCATGGACAAGACCGGCACGCTCACCAAGGGCGAGCCGGAAGTCACCGACGTGGTCACCGCTCGCGGCTTCCACGAAGGCGAGCTGCTGCGCCTGGTCGCGGCGGTGGAGCGGGAGTCCGAACACCCGCTCGCCGAAGCCGTCGTACGCCATGCGGAGGCGACGCAGCACGTGACGGAATTCGCGGCGGGCTTCGCGAGCGTCCCCGGTCACGGAGCCATCGCCACCGTGTCCGGCCACCGGATCGTGGTCGGCAACCGCCGCCTGGCCGAACGCGAGAACGTCGACCTGACGGAACTAGCGGCGAAGCGGGAGGAGTTGGCCGCCACCGGCCGTACGGTCGTGATCGCCGCCGTCGACGGGCGAGCTGCCGGCCTGATCGGCATCGCCGACGCACCCCGGGAGACCTCCGCCACCGCCGTGGCCGAGCTGCACGCCCTCGGCATCGAAGTGGTCATGCTCACCGGCGACAACCGGGCTACCGCCGAGCGGATCGCCGAGCAGCTGGGCATCGACACGGTGATCGCCGAGGTCCTGCCGGGCGACAAGGCCGCCAAGGTCTCCGAACTGCAGGCCACCGGCCGCACGGTCGCCATGGTCGGCGACGGCGTCAACGACGCCCCGGCCCTGGCCCGGGCCGACCTCGGCATCGCCATCGGCGCGGGCACCGACGTCGCCATCGAGACCGCCGACCTGGTCCTGATGCGCTCCGACCCGCTGGACGTGCCCACCGCCCTGCGCATCGGCCGCGGCACCCTGCGCAAGATGCGCCAGAACCTGGGCTGGGCCATCGGCTACAACGCCCTCGCTCTGCCGATCGCCGCCGGGGTGTTCGAACCCGCCTTCGGCCTGGTCCTCCGGCCCGAGATCGCCGCCCTGTCCATGTCCGGCTCCAGCGTCATCGTGGCCGTGAACGCACTCGCGCTGAAACGCCTGCGTCTGCCGATCGCTCTTCCCGGCCGCGTTCCCGCCCCGCCGGCACCGGCCGCCGTCAGCGCCGACGAGCCCGTCCGCCGAGCCGCCTGACCCGCGCGGCGGCGCTCGACAGCCCTTCCCTGTCGATCCCGACTCCCCCGAGAGCGCAGGGGTCCCAGCCGCGGATGCGGGCATGGGGCCGCTGATGAAGCTTCTACTATGGGGCTGCGTAGTGCAGCGAAAGGGAGCGACGGCATGCGGCTGGGGGACCTCGAGGCAGAGATCATGTAACAACGGCCCCGCCAGCGGACGCCCGCACCGCCATCGAGTTCGCCTACGCCCAGCTCGGCAAGCCGTACGAGTGGGGGGCGACCGGACCGGGCTCCTACGACTGCTCCGGACTGACGGGCGCGGCGTGGCGTGCCGCCGGAGTTTCGCTGCCGCACACCGTGCAGCAGCAGTACTCGGCCGGCCGGAAGGTCTCGCGGTCGGACCTCCAGCCCGGTGACATCATCGAACGGCCGGATATCGACACCAACGCACGACGCCGAAGCACCCGCGCGCTGCGTGTCCCAGGTGCTTCACAGCCCGATGGCGCCGCCTTCGATGAGGATGAGCAGGCCGAGGGCGATCAGGAGCAGCGGCAGCAGGATGTGCCCCCACCGAGCGAGGGCTTTGGCAACGAGGGGGCGGGTCGCGAAGAAGCGGCCGACGAAACACCACACGCCCACCAGAACGAGGAACACCAGGGCGTACACGCTCATCCCGCCGATGCCGCGGTGGCGAACACCGGCACGTAGACGCCGATGTTGTCGCCTCCGTTGGCGAAGGTGACCGCGGCGACTTCCAGCGGGCTGGGGCCGCCCTCCTTGGCCTGGGCCTCCTCTTCGTCCGCACTGCCCTCGCGGTGATCCTTCCATGCCTGCCAGGCCGCCTTGAGGCCGAGGGCGAGAGGCAGCAGGCCGAGACAGGGGATGGCCGACTCGGGCAGGAAGGTCGCTCCGAACGCGGCGGCCACCGCCACGGCGAGGATCGCGGCGAAGCCCACATACCGGCCCAGCACGATGCGGCGGGTGGAGCCGCGGTGACCGGCTCCCCGGGCGAAGAACAGCGCCAGGATCAGGATGTCGTCGATGTTGGTGACGGCGAACAGCCCGGCGGCCTGCCCAATGATGCCCAGGTCCACGAGTGGATGCCCTCCCCTTCGCTGCGAGTGTCCCGGTGACGCCACCGGAAGCCCGTACCACGCCCTTCGCCCGGCCGAGGCACAGTGCTGCTGCTTCTCGTGAACATCGAACACGACACCGTCAGGGTGCCTCCCGGGCTGCTGAACAGCTGATGCCGAAAGTCGGTGAACAAAGCGACGCCGCTTCGTTCGCAGCGATCAGCCGCGTTCCGGGCTTACCCGCCCTGTGCCGGCCGGCGGACCGGCCGGCACGCGAGACGGCCGGCGTTCACGCCTGGTAGGCCACCAGCGCCATCATCCCGACCTCGCCGTGATACGCGTTGTGGCAGTGGAGCATCCACTGGCCGGGGTTGTCCGCGTCGAACTCCACCGACAGCGTCTTCTTCGGCAGCACGATGGCGGTGTCCTTGCGCGGGCCGCCACCTGCGAGCTGGTAGGTGTGGCCGTGCAGATGCATCGGATGCCACATTTCCGTTGTGTTGACGAAGTCCAGCCGGACCCGCCGGCCCTCCTCGACGAGGACGGGGTTCGCGGACGGGTCGTCCATGTCGAACGCCCTGCCGTTGATGGCCCAGTTGTATGTGCCCATGCCGCCGGTCAGCTCGATGCGGTGCACCCGGTCCGCCTTCTTCGACGCGAGCCGGACGTCGTCCGCCGCCTTCAGCTGGGAGGCGGTCAGGATCCTGCCGTTCAGTTCCTTCGGCCGGACGGACGGCTGCGGCGCGCTGCCGGATCCGGTACGGACCAGGGCCATACCGCCGGCGTTCTTGCCCTCTGCCACGGCGACCAGCGGGAAGACGCCGTCGCCGAGGGTCACCAGGATGTCGTAGCGCTCGCCCATGCCGATCAGCAGGGCGTCGACCTGCTGGTGCTCGACCGGGAAGCCGTCGGTGTGGGTGATCGTCAGCTTGTGGCCGCCCAGCGCCACCCGGTACGCGGTGTCGCCGCCCGCGTTGATGATCCGCAGCCGTACGCGCTTGCCGGGCTCGGCCCGGTAGACGTCCGGGTCCGCGGGGACGCGTCCGTTGACCAGGTGGTACGCGTACTTCACATCACCGGCGTCGCCGCCGAGCAGCTCGCTCTCGGCGCCCATCAGCATGAACCTCATGGACATCCCGCCGGACGAGGACGAGGCGGACGGAGAGGCGGAACCGTCGCCCATGTCCATCCCCTCCATGTCCCCCATGTCATGGCCACCGTGGCCGCTGCCGGATCCGGAGCCGTCCCCCATGTCCATGGCGCCCATGCCCTGCCTCAGCTCGGCGAGAACCTCGTCGGGCGTGCCGGTGACACCGTCGACCCAGTCGTCCAGGACGACGACCCACTCGTCGTCGTACGACAGCGGCTCCTTCGGGTCCTCGACGATCAGCGGCGCGTACAGGCCCCGGTCGAGCTGAACACCGACATGGGGATGGAAGAAGTAGGTGCCGGGGGCATCGGTGAGGAAGCGGTAGGTGAAGGTGGAGCCCGCCCGCACCGCCTGCTGGGTGACCGGGGGCACGCCGTCCATGTCGCTGCGCAGGGCGAGGCCGTGCCAGTGGATGGACGTGGTGGTCTTGTTCGGCAGCTGGTTGGAGAGTTCGGCGGCCAGCGTGTCGCCGACGGACAGCCGGATCTCCTTGCCCGGGGTCCGGCCGCTGAAGGCCCAACTCTTGGCCATGACACCACCGCCCAGGTCGAGCGTGGCGGGCGCGGCGGTCAGGGTCACGTTGCGCACGTTGCCGGTGCTGGGGCGCTTCTTCTCTGCGGCAGCGACCGCCGAGCCGGAGGGGCTGACCAGGGAAGGCGTACTGCCTGAGCCGGCGCTGCAGGCGGCGAGCGCGCCCGCGCCCGCGACGCCGAGGCCGGCCAGCAGGACGGAGCGGCGGTTGATGCTGTTCATGTCGATTGACCTCAAATCTCTCTGTACGCATGGGACGACACGTGCGGAGACGGCTCCTCGGCATGAGAAAGCGGCGAGGAGGCCGTTGGGCACGGCCTAGATGCGCAACTGAGAGAGAACGGACAGATCCGGGGGCGCCCGGCCCACCGCCCCGGCCTGCGCCGCACCAAGGGCGGCGGGGCCGTAAGCGTCGAGGCCCCACGGCACCGTCGAGTCCGCAGGCGGCACGAGGGTGAACTCGCCGACGCTCGCCGGCGCGCAGTGCTGCATGGCCATGCCGACACATGGCGCGCTCTCGGTGCCGTCCGCAGCGGGTCCGGCGAGCGCAGCGGCCGCCTGCTCCGCGGCCGCGTCTCGGTGCGTGTGCCGGGACATCTCCATGGCCCGCAGTGCGGGATTGCCTGCCATCACCATGCCCCCGGGCATCACGTGTACGGCGGACGACGGTGACGAGGCCATGGGCGCGGCCGCCGCCTCATGGTGAATCAGTACGGCGAGCGCGGCGAACAGGGCGATGACGGCAGCACGGGTCCAGCGGACGACGCCACGGGGGGCGCGAGTCCGCGAGGCGAGGGCTGCCGGGACTGCCGTCACTGCACCGGGGGCTTCCTGTCGAGAGTACTGCCGGTCAATATACCCCACGGGGGTAAACGGGGGATGAGGTCGACTGCGCGAACATTCTACGAACATCTTTAGTAGAAAAGCGGCAGGCCGAGGAACACACACCCGAGATTTATTGGAGCAGGGGGCAAGGGCAGGGAAGAGATGGGCCGGCTCCTGACAGCGGTGATCACGGGCGCCCTCGACGAACCCCTCGCGGGAAATGCGGCGACTGCTCTCGAACGGCTGGCGGAGGCCGAGGACCTCCGCACGGCCCTCCTCGACGCCGCACGCAACTGGGTCCACTCAGTGCGCACCAATCGCGAGGTGGCGGCGCTGCGCAATCTCGTGGCCGCCGAGGCGCAGCGCTTTCCCGAGCTGGGCCGGGCCTGGCAGCAGCACGGACCCGAGGGGCACCATCCCGCGGTCGCGAACGCATTGCGCACCCTGGCGGACCAGGGCCGACTGGTGATCCCGGATCTGGAGACGGCCATCATCCAGCTCTACGCGCTCCTGGCCTTCCCCCATATGGTCTTCGGCTCCTACGGCACACATATCGACGACGACCTCACCGACCGTCTCCTCACCAGCGGCGTCGACATGTTCCTGAGCCACTACAGCCCACGGCCCACGTAACGGAACCGCGACCTTCCCTCCCTCAGCCCGCTTCGCCCCTACACCAGGACGGAGCGAGAGGCGGAGCGCCAGGCAGACGGTACCGGCCGGCAGCAGCGGCGCCTCCCGCCACCCGAGAGCGACCACGGCTCCGCGGCCGGGCCACGCCATGAAAACGCCACACAGCTCCGGAGACGGCGATCACGGTGCCGACCGCCCGCCACTGTCACCGCTCACCACCCACTACACCTCTCACCAAAGCCCTTGCGGCGCACGGCCGCGAGCTTCCCGTTCACTGCGGCGCACATGAAGGGCACGCACACGTCGGTACGCCACGAGCACACGCCTCACCGGACCCGCCGGCCTCGTGTGCGTGTGAGTGGGATCACAGGCTCACCATACCCCTAGGGGGTATAGTCTCTGCATCGTCGGGAGGACCGCGGAAGCAGCCCTCGCGACGGCAGCCCCACGCATCCACACCCTGAGGGAGCACCCATGACCACCCAGACGAATTCCGGATCCTGCTGCTCCTCCGACGGCTCCTGCGGCTCGGGCACCGGGACCGACGTCCAGGGCGTCGGCGTCACCACCGTCTACAAGGTCTCGGGCATGACCTGCGGCCACTGCGAAGGCGCAGTCAGTCAGGAGATATCCGCCCTGGAGGGCGTCACTGCGGTCCAGGCCATCGCCAAGACCGGCGAGGTGACCGTCGCCTCCGCCGTCCCGCTCGACGAGGAGGCCGTCCGGGCCGCCGTCGACGAGGCCGGCTATGAGCTCGTCGGCCGGGACTGAAGGTCCTGTCCGGGCATCCGGCCCACATACCGCGCATTGCCTCCCGCGCCGGGACGCACCGCTCCGCTGATACGGACGCCGTGCGTTCCGGCCTCTCCCAGGAGATACGCATGACCAGCACGGCTCCCGAAAACACGTCCCCCCGCGCAGCGTCCACGCCCGCCTCCGAGGTCGAGCTCTCCATCGGCGGCATGACCTGTGCCTCTTGCGCCGCCCGCATCGAGAAGAAGCTCAACCGGATGGACGGCGTCACCGCGACCGTCAATTTCGCCACCGAGAAGGCGAAGGTCTCGTTCACGGAGGGCATCGAGGTCGCCGACCTCATCGCCACCGTCGAGAAGACCGGCTACACCGCCGAGGAACCGCCGCCCCCGGCCACCGGGAACAGGGCGCAGGACGAGGCCCCGACGGCTGCGGACGGCGAGCTGCTCTCGCTGCGGCAGCGGCTGTTCGTGTCGCTGGCGCTGTCCGTGCCCGTCGTGCTGATGGCGATGGTCCCGGCCCTGCAGTTCGACAACTGGCAGTGGCTGTCGCTGACTCTGGCCGCCCCGGTCGTCGTGTGGGGCGCCTTCCCGTTCCACAAAGCCGCGCTCACGAACGCCCGGCACGGTGCCGCGACCATGGACACGCTGGTGTCCATCGGCACCCTCGCCGCACTGGGCTGGTCGCTGTGGGCGCTGTTCTTCGGGCACGCCGGGATGCCCGGCATGCGGCACGGCTTCGAGTTCACCATCTCGCGTTCGGACGGTTCCTCCGCCATCTACCTGGAGGCCGCGGCCGGCGTGACCGCCTTCATCCTCGCCGGGCGTTATCTGGAGGCGAAGTCCAAGCGCAAGGCGGGCGCGGCACTGCGGGCTCTGCTGGAGCTGGGCGCGAAGGACGTCTCGGTACTGCGTGGCGGCAAGGAAGTACGCATCCCCGTCGGGCAGTTGGCTGTCGGTGACCGGTTCGTCGTACGGCCCGGCGAGAAGATCGCCACCGACGGCGCCGTCATCGAAGGCGCCTCGGCTGTGGACGCCTCCATGCTCACTGGGGAGTCCGTACCCGTCGACGTGACCGTCGGCGACGCCGTCACCGGCGCCACGGTCAACGCCGGCGGCCGACTCGTCATCGAGGCCACCCGCGTCGGCGCCGACACCCAGCTCGCCCGGATGGCGAAGCTCGTCGAGGACGCGCAGAACGGCAAGGCAGCCGTGCAGCGCCTCGCCGACCGGATCTCCGCCGTGTTCGTCCCGGCCGTGCTCCTCATCGCGGTCGCCACTCTCGGCGGCTGGCTCGGCGCCACGGGCGATGCCACCGCCGCGTTCACCGCCGCCGTCGCCGTCCTGATCATCGCCTGCCCGTGCGCCCTCGGGCTCGCCACCCCGACCGCGCTCATGGTCGGCACCGGCCGCGGTGCCCAGCTCGGCATCCTCATCAAGGGCCCCGAGGTCCTGGAGTCCACCCGCCGCGTCGACACCGTCGTCCTGGACAAGACCGGCACCGTCACCACCGGCCGGATGACACTGCAGGACGTGTACGTCGCCGAAGGCGTCGACGAGCTCGAACTGCTGCGGCTGGCGGGCTCGCTGGAGCACGCCTCCGAGCACCCGATCGCCCAGGCCATCGCCGCCGGAGCGATCGAGCGGGCCGGCAGCCTGCCGGTGCCCGAGAACTTCGAGAACGTCGTCGGCCTCGGCGTCCAGGGCGTCGTCGACGGGCACGCCGTCCTTGTCGGACGCGAGAAGCTCCTCGCCATGGGGGTCCCCCCGCTCGAGCGAAGTCGAGAGTGGGGGAGGATGATCGAGCTGCCGCGCGAGCTGGCCGAGGCCAAGGCCGCAGCGGAGGCCGAGGGCCGTACAGCAGTCGCCGTCGCCTGGGACGGCGAGGCTCGCGGCGTCCTGACCGTCGCCGACGCGATCAAGGAGACCAGCGCCGAGGCGGTCGCCGAGCTGCGCAGGCTGGGCCTGAAGCCCGTCCTGCTGACCGGCGACAACCAGCTCGTCGCCGAGTCCGTGGCGAAGGCCGTCGGCATCGACGAGGTCATCGCCGAGGTCCTCCCCCAGGACAAGGTGGACGTCGTCAAGCGACTGCAGACCGAGGGGCGTTCCGTCGCGATGGTCGGCGACGGCGTCAACGACGCGGCCGCCCTGGCCACCGCCGACCTCGGCCTGGCCATGGGCACCGGCACCGACGCGGCCATCGAGGCCGGCGACCTCACCCTCGTCCGCGGCGACCTGCGGGTGGCGGCCGACGCCATCCGCCTCTCCCGCAAGACGCTGTCCACCATCAAGGGCAACCTCTTCTGGGCTTTCGGCTACAACGTCGCCGCCCTGCCCTTGGCCGCGGCCGGCATGCTCAACCCGATGATCGCGGGCGCAGCCATGGCGTTCTCGTCGGTGTTCGTCGTGACGAACAGCCTGCGCCTGCGCTCCTTCAAGTAGGCCCGTGAGCAACCTCGTTGACTGTTAGGGGCCCTGCCGGAAGGCAGGGCCCCTACCGGCAAGGCGGTCACCAAGGGCAAGGAGCCGGTGCTGGCCTTCCTCTCCTGGAAGACCGCGGACGTCCTCTACGGCATCGGCCCGGCCGGCGACCTGAACCACAGCACCGACGGCGGCACCACCTGGAAGAAGGTCTCCACCGTGCCGGGCGGCCCGCCCCAGGCGCTCACCGCGGTCGGCGCCGAACACGTGCTGGCCGCCACCCAGGACGGCGTCCACGAGTCGAAGGACGGCGGCAAGACCTTCCGCAAGCGCCTTGCCGTCGAATCGAGTGGCGGACACTGACCGGCGTATGGCGGAGCCGATCACCAGGGCCGGGCGCCCGGCACAGAGATCGGACGTCAGCCCTGGGGACGCAGGCCGGCCAGGGTCACCGAACGGGCATCTCCGCTCGCCCACGCGCAAGGATCGCCGATGCTTCCTGAGGTCCGCCCCCACGTCTCCGCTGCCCTGACCCACCAGTTGGAACATCAATTGGGTCCGGCTTCGCGTCACGAAGCCGGCCATCTCCTCGGGCTGCCAGCCGCGCCGCCTGCTTCCACCGAGGGAGGAGAAGGCTTCTGGTCGGAGCTGTGGAGGTCTTCGGGCGCCGCGTACCTGCTACCCGTCGGCATCAAGGCTCTGGTGCTGCGTTCCCTGGCAGGAGAAGGAACCGCCCTGGCCCGACAGATCCTCTCGGCCGTCGATGAGATGCTCCCGCCCCAGCGCGTCGCGGTCGGGGAGGTGATCGGTCAGGCCCTCGTCGAAGTCCGGCCATCTGCCCGACCTCAAGACACAGGTCATCGGAGAACTGTGGCTCCGAGATCTCGAGCTCACCGCCTGGCGCGTGCTGCACGCAGCCCGCAGGTCGGACGTTCCGGCTGGACGGAAAGCCTTCCTCGACGCCTGGGCGAGCGTCTGAACGTCGGTTCCTCCGAGTTGCACGGTAGCCGCGCCAGACATGCGGCTCCGTGCCCGACGACGCTTGCGGCGACCGAGGTCAGGAAGGTTCAAGCCGAAGTCGCAGCGGCCCCGGGCCTCCACAGACCAGGGGGCCGCCGCTCGGGCAGGTCTGCGAGGTCAGACCAGGTTGATGTTCTCGGCCTGCGGACCCTTCTGGCCCTGGGTGACGTCGAACGTCACCGACTGGCCCTCCTGGAGCTCACGAAAGCCTGTGGAGTTGATCGCGGAGTAGTGCGCGAAGACATCCGGGCCGCCGCCGTCCTGGGCGATGAAGCCGAAGCCCTTCTCCGCGTTGAACCACTTCACAGTTCCCGTTGCCATGCCTCATGCCTTCCAGTCGATGAACGCCTCCCACTCCATGTGGCAGACGGAGGTGATCGCCCTGGTCCCTGCGGCACAGCACAGCAAAACGCCCACAGCAAAGGCGCGGGCAGAGAATTCTGAACCACGACAGCTGACGCAGACGTTACACGCCCACACTCCGGGTCACCACAGGAAGTGATCAGCCGCGCACGAGACCGTGCGTGCGGTGCCCGCCGACGCTGACGGGCACGCTCATCTCATGCTGCTGCCGTCGGGTTCGCCGATTCGGCGGCGCGGCGATATTCGGCGTTGATGCGCTGGGCTTCCTCGAGCTGGTCTTCGAGGATGATGATCCGGCAGGCGGCCTCGATGGGAGTCCCGTGGTCGACGAGTTCCCGAGCCCGGGCGGCGATGCGCAACTGGTAGCGGGAGTAGCGGCGGTGGCCACCTGCGGAGCGGAGCGGGGTGATGAGGCGGGCTTCGCCGATGGCGCGGAGGAAGCCCTGTGTGGTGCCGAGCATCTCGGCGGCCCGGCCCATGGTGTAGGCGGGGCAATCGTCGTCGTCGAGACGGCCGAACGTGTCGTCTGCTGTCATTGCACCTCTCTGTGGAACGCGTCGAGGGGCCCTGGCACCGTACTGGCACCAGGGCCCCGAAGGAACTACACCATCCGCCGGCCCTGACACTGCACCGGCCCTCTGTTTCCGCAAACCCGACCGAAACGCTGTCGGGGACGCGGGGATCGCGGTTGCTTGACCGGAGACCACCTCACTGTCGATGTCCTGCGGTACCCGGGTCCAAGACTTCCGCCCGGGCGATCCTGATGGCGCTCGGCTCCTCCGTTCTCCCTCTTGATCAACTACTCACTGACGGAAACTGCGAATTGCTGGTACCGCAAACTGCTGGTGGCCTCGAACAGCGCCACTCTTCGGCAGCCAGCCCCGTCGCCCGTCCTTCGTCTGCTCTGGCTTGGAACCCCACTGCCGAACCTCCCGATGCGCGCGCCCGCAGCCGACGCCTTCACCGAGGTACCGCTCAATGACCTCACTGCTGGGTACTGCGAACTTGCACTTACGGGTACTGCCACTGCGTACTGCTCATGGCGGCCCCTGATCACTGCGGGCCACCCGGTCCGGTCGTCAGTCCCGTCGCCGTCCTGCAACCACTCTGGCTTCGGAACTCCACCACCGCACCGTCCTGCGACTGCAACTACTGCACTACTGACCGGCAGTTCATCTCTGCCAGCCTCGCTCGATCTCGGCTACGAGAGAAACCCTAACCACACCGCAGCCCAATGTCTACTCTGGCCAATATAGATTTTCGCGCACTCGAAGACGAGGTAATCCGCCTCGACCGGGTCTGCGCCGCCCTCGACGATTCCGGGACGATCGAGCAGCTCGTGGAAGTGTGCACTCGGGTGCCGCGATCCGCGGGTCGGCGCTCCTGCTGCCGCCTCAGCGCCGTACCGAGGATCTGTCTCCTCGTCCGCGGCCACGCTCTCGTGCTCGTCAAGCCGGTGGCATCGTCGCGGATGGGCCGGTTTCTCGGACCGGCACGGCCCCCGGCCCGAGCAGACCGTGGGCTGCCGAGACACGGGCGCACGGCAGCAGGTGCCGTTATGCCTCGACTGTGGTCCTCACCGGGCCTCCGGCGGCAAGACCGTGAGCGCCTGCCTTGCCTGGTGGCGTCACCGCTCAAGCAGCCGGATGGCCGGCGAATATAATCTGTGTCGTGTCGAAGCCTGACGAACTGCTGGTTGACCTCGCCGCCCTGGTGGAGTCCGGCCAGAGCAACCAGATGTCCCTGACCGTGGTCACCGGTGGTGCTGTCATCACCGGTCGACTGGCTCCCGAAGCAGTGTGGCGACAGAGGGTCTCGGAGGTACTGACGGATTCCGCCCGCTTGGGCGAGTTCGCCGCCGTCTTCAACACTCCCGCGACGAAGGGGCCGCCTACACATCTGCACTTCCATGTCGCCCGAATCCTCCAGGGCGCTATGGGGATCCCGGAGACAGGCGGGATGTACCGGGTTGCGATCAAGGACGTCAGCGCCTGGACCGTGGGCGACTTCAGTTATTCCGACCACTGAGCGACGGCGACGGGAACCCGCTGCACGCAGTGTGGGCCCGACCGGCGTACCGGTCGGGCCCACACTGGTGGTCAGATGTCGGCTTGTGCCTGTTTACCCGGTCAGACCGTCACGGGGGTGCCGAGCATCACGCAGGCGTGCTGCAGCGAGCCGGGATGCCCAGCGGCGCGACCTTGGGGAGGGCGCGGCGGGTGAAGCCGAGCTGAGTCATGGCCCCGAATGCACGACGGGGTCGGTCAGACAGCGGCGAACCAGCAGGTCGACGTTACGGTCCAAGGTGACGGGCCTCGTCCAGCACCGTGATGCCCACGTGGTTCAGCCTGCAGTCGCCACGGTCACCGCTCCACGCTGACGTCCCTTCCTCGGTGCTCGGTCCCAGGCCCTCGAATCCGCCCAGCCGACTCCCGAACGTCAGCGGGCAACTCTCGCACCGTCTTCACCGCAACGCAGGTCACACGCCGCTCACGTCGTCTCCACGCGACGACTGGTACAGGGTTCGAACACACATCCCCGCGTGTCGCACGACCGAACCCGACGGGAAGGGGCGGGCGAGGCACGGGGCACGGCCGCGTCGGTGACTGCCGGAGGTCGGCGGGGCTTCCGGTAGCGGGGTGTGGTCAGTCGTCGTCGGCCGGTCCCAGGACGGTCAGGGCGCCCACCGGGTCGAGGTCCGGAGTGCCTCTCGGCCACCAGTCGTCGTGGCCCGGTTCGGACTCGTACGCGTACCACAGGCCGTCCTGGCCGAGGCGCAGTTGCATGTGGCCGTGGGGGTGGGTGAGGTGGTTGCGCCAGGGGCGGAAGGCCGGGAAGTCGGCGGCGAGCAGCAGGGGGCGGGCGCGGTCGAAGCGGCCGGCCGGCGGGTCCCAGGGCTGCTCCAGCACGGCCAGCCCTTCGAGACCGCCCTGGCGCCAGGCGGCGACCGCGCGGGCCAGGTCGGCCGGGGTACGACCGGTGGCGGCGACCAGCGAGGAGTAGAGGGCGCGGGTGGTGGCGGTGAGACCGGAGCCGGGGCGGGCGGCGGCGAGCCGCACCGCGTCCTGCCAGAGCGTCAGTTCGGCCACCGGGTCCCGACCCGTGGTGAGCAAGGCGTGCGCGCGGGCCGCCGCGTCGGTGGCCAGCTGGTCCAGCGCGAACGGGTCGGGGCCGCCGGGCGCGCCCGGGTAGACCGGCGGTTGTTCCGGGTGCGGCAGTGGGGGCGCCGGGGCGGGCAACGGCGGGAGGGCGCGCGGGGCCAGGGCGTCACGGGCCCGTACGCCCGGCAGCGGCGCGGGCTCCTGCTCCTGCGCGGCGCGCGCCGCGCGGGCCGCGTTGCGCCGTGACAGCGCGTCGATCAACTCCTGCTCGCCCCGGCCGCGCAGCAGCAACAGCACGAAGGGGTCCTCGTCCAACAGCCGCGCCGTCTGGTAGCAGAGCGCCGCCGCGTGCTTGCAGGGGTGCCCGAAGTCGGGGCAGCTGCACCGGGGTTCGAGCTCGCCCGCGCCCGGCAGCAGGCGCACGCCCCGGCCTCCGGATCCGCCTCCTGGCCGGGCCCCGGGCCCGGCCAGGGCGTGGGGCAGTTCCTTGTCCAGCAACGCGGCGATGTGGCCCGGCTGTTCCGCCGCCGCGTCCAGGAAGCGGTCCCATTCGGCGTCGTCCAGCGTCCGCAGCCGGAGCTGCACCCGGTACGGCCGGGGTCTGCTGCCGTGCACATACGCCAGCACCAGCCCCGGCGTGACGGTGATCGCGTCGACGTTCCCCTTGTCGGCGTACACCCGGCCGCGCGCCAGCCGTGCCGTGTCCAGCGCGCCCTCTTCCAGCGCCGTCACCCACGCGTTGCCCCACCAGCTCTCCGCGAACGCCTCCCCGGCGGAGGGACGGGGCGGGAACGGGCGGAAGGTGCGCCGCAGTTCACCGTCCCGTGAGGGCGCGGCCATCGTGCGGGGAACGCGGGGGGTGGTGGGGGCGTCCGGGACGTGGGCCGCGGGGAGGGCGGGGTCCGGGGGCGGGGTGCCGAGCAGGTCGGGTCCGGAACTCGGGCCAGGGCCGGGAGCGGCGGGGGCGCGCGACGCGCGGTCGACAGGTGCGCGCTCGTGCGGCGGCACCGGCTCGTCGGCCGCACGGTCCCACCCGATGTTGGTGTCGATGTCGTTGTCAGCGCCGGTGCCAGTGCCGTTGCCGGTGTACGGCTCCACGGCCGAGGTCTCACCGGGGTCGGTCTCCTCGGCCGGCAACTCGAAGGCACCGGCGAGCAGTTCGCGCAGGTCGCGCGTACGGTCGCGCAGGGTTCGGCCTGCGGGGGTGCCTCCCGAGCGGCGCTCCTCGTGGACCCCTCCGGGTGCCCGGCCACGCGGGGTGTCCCACGGAGCCCCGCGTCCCGCTGCCTCGCCGCCCCCGTCACCGATCCCACCACTGTCGGGGCTCGGCGACGCCCCCCGGTCCGCCCGCGACCGGGCCGACGACGACCCGCCCCGCCGCGCGGCCCGGCCACCCTGGCCCGCGGCCCCGGCCCGGACGCCCTCCGCCTCGACCCGGGCCCGCTCAGCATCACGCGCCGCCCGCAAAGCCTCCCGGGCGACGTCACCGGGCCGCCGACCGGCCCTGCCCGCGTCACCCCGCCCGGCGCCGGCCGCATCGCCTTCGCCGGCCCGCACGGCCGCACCGTCATCGGAGTGAGCGTCGAAGGCACTTGGCTCGCCGGGGACGGCGCTCGGCCTCTCCGGCGAACCGGGCTGTGAGCCAGTGGCACTTGCTGAGCCGGGGACTGCGCCGGACGGACCGTCCTCGCCCTCACCGGTGGTGGGCGTGGGTGCGTCCGACGGGCTCGCCTGCGCCGAGGCGTCCTCCGCCGTCCGCGCGCCGGAGGCACTCGCTCCGCTCAGCGCGGCCACACCCCACTCCTCCGTCGGCCCCTCCACATCCGCCGACCGCGCCCTGCGCAGGGCCTCTCGTGCCACGTCTCCGGGCCGGGCGCCGGGCCTCGCCGCCGTCCGGACGTCCGCCGCGCTGTTCGGCCCGGCCACGCCGGTACCGGGCGCGGCCGCCGAGCCCTGGCCGTCGCCGGGCTCAGCTCCCTGCCCGTCCCGTCCCCGTGCCGCCCGCAGCGCCCGACGAGCCGCGTCGGCAGGGCGGGGCCCGGCACCGGAATCAGGCCCGCCCGAACCTGCCGGCTCTCCCACCTCCGCAGGCTCTCCCATCTCTGCCGCGTCGGACAGCGGCGCATCGTCCGTCTCCGCCGGAGGAGTCCCCTCCACCTCGGCTCCCCGGCCCTCTTCCCCGCTCCGCGCGCTCGCCCCGGCCCGGCCGGGCACCCCGCCCGGCGTCCCCGTACCCCCGCTCACGACGACCTCCGCAGCGACACCAGGTCGGTCAGTTCTCGGTCGGTCAGTTCCGTGAGGGCCGCCTCACCGGAGCCGAGGACGGCGTCGGAGAGGGCGCGCTTGGACTCCAGCATCTCGGCGATGCGGTCCTCGATCGTGCCCTCGGTGATCAGACGGTGGACCTGGACGGGCTGGGTCTGGCCGATGCGGTAGGCGCGGTCGGTCGCCTGTTCCTCGACGGCCGGGTTCCACCAGCGGTCGAAGTGCACGACATGGCCCGCGCGGGTGAGGTTGAGGCCGGTGCCCGCCGCCTTCAGCGACAGGACGAGGACCGGTGTCGCTCCGCTCTGGAAGCGGTCCACCATGTGCTCGCGCTCCCTGACCGGTGTACCGCCGTGGAGCAGTTCGACGGGGACCGCGCGGGCGGCGAGGTGGGCGGTGATCAGCCGGGCCATGCCGACGTACTGGGTGAAGACCAGCGCCGAGCCGTCCTCGGCGAGCACCGTGTCCAACAGCTCGTCCAGCAGGGCGAGTTTGCCGGAGCGGGCGGCCAGGCGGTCTCCGGCGGCGGCTCCCGCCTCCTCCTTCAGATACAACGCGGGGTGATCGCAGATCTGTTTGAGGGCGCCGAGCAGCTTCAGAACGAGACCCCGGCGGGCGATGCCCTCCGCGGTCTCGATGGCCAGCATCGACTCGCGGACGACGGCCTCGTACAGGGCGGCCTGTTCGCGGGTGAGGGGGACGGGGTGGTCCGTCTCGGTCTTGGGCGGGAGTTCGGGCACGATGCCGGGGTCCGACTTCTTGCGGCGCAGGAGGAACGGGCGGACCAGACGGGCGAGGCGGGTGACCGCCTCCTGGTCCTCGCCGTTCTCCACGGCGCGGGCGTGCCGGGCCCGGAAGGACTTCAGCGGGCCGAGGAGCCCCGGGGTCGTCCAGTCCAGGAGGGCCCACAGTTCGGAGAGGTTGTTCTCGACCGGCGTGCCGGTGAGGGCCACACGCGCGGGCGTCTGGATCGTGCGCAGGGCCTTCGCCGTCGCCGAGTAGGGGTTCTTGACGTGCTGGGCCTCGTCGGCGACGACCATGCCCCAGTGCTGGTCGGCCAGGTGCGGGGCGGCCGAGCGCATGGTGCCGTAGGTGGTGAGGACGAAACCGCCGTCGAGGTCGTCCAGGGAACGGTCGGTGCCGTGGTACCGGCGCACGGGGACACCGGGGGCGAAGCGGGTGATCTCCCGCTGCCAGTTGCCCAGCAGGGAGGCGGGGCAGACGACCAGCGTGGGCTCGGGGCGGGCCCGGCGCAGATGCAGCGCGATGACCGTGATCGTCTTGCCGAGACCCATGTCGTCGGCGAGGCAGCCGCCGAGGCCGAGAGAGGTCATGAGGTCCAGCCAGGCCAGGCCCCGGAGTTGGTAGTCGCGGAGGGTGGCCGCGAGGCCCGCCGGTGGTTCGACCGGGCCGAGGCCGGCCGTCAGGCGGTCGCGGAGGGACGCCAGTGCCCCGACCGGTACCGCCTCCACCGTCTCGCCGTCGACCTCCGCCTGGCCGGTGAGGGCCACGGACAGGGCGTCCACCGGGTCGAGCAGGCCCAGTTCGCGCTTGCGGGCCTTGCGCACGAGGGCCGGGTCGACGAGGACCCACTGGTCGCGGAGGCGGACGATCGGGCGGTGTGCCTCGGCGAGGGTGTCCATCTCGGTCTCGGTGAGCGGGTCGCCGCCGATCGCCAGCTGCCAGCGGAACCGCAGCAGTTCCTCGCTCTCGAAGAAGCCGGTGCCGTCCGTGGCGGAGCCGGGCGCGGGGCGTACCTCGGCGCGGGCGCTGAGGTCGTGGGCCAGGTCCCGGGGCCAGTGCACCTCGACACCGGCCGCGCCGAGCCGGGTCGCGGCGACCCCGAGCAGGTCGGACAGTTCGTCCTCGGAGAGGGCGAGGACATCGGGGACGTCCTGTTCGCAGAGGCGGTCCAGGGGCGGCCAGACCCGGGCCGCGCGGCGTACGGCGAGGGCGGCGTCCACGCGCGCGCGGGGCCCGAACGCCGCGTCCGCGTCGCCCGCCCAGAGCGCCGCCGCGTCGACGACGAGGGTGGGGTCGGCGAGGCTGTGCACCTGGACGACGGCGGCGCCCGCGCGCGGGGCCCGCTCGACGTCGTCGAAGAGGTCGTACGCCGACAGGTCCAGGCGCAGGGAGATCCGTACGCCCGCGTCCATGCCCGCGGCGACTTCGGCCGCCCAGTCGCGCGCGTGCGGCAGGCGCTGTCCGGCGTACGCGGCGAAGGGTTTCCCGGAGACGTAGGGCGCCGCCGGGCCGCGTGGGAGGGTGTCGGCGACCGCGTCCAGGAAGGACCGCATCAGTGCCTCCGGCTCGGGCAGCCGGAGCGGCCCCTTGCCGGGCAGCGGGACGGCGTGGCCCTCGTACGGCAGGGCCGCGGCGACGGCTCTGAGGTGGGCGATGTCGTCCGGGTCCAGCGGTCCCGCCCGCCAGGCGTCGTATCCGTCGGCGGTCAGCCCGGGCAGCAGCCTCCCCCGCGCGACCAGCCGCAACGCGTGCAGCGCGGCCGCGCCCCAGCAGGCCGTGGCGGGGTGGGCGGCGGGGTCGCGGCGGGCTCGGGTGAGCAGGGGAAGGGCCTCGCCGACCGGCAGGCACAGTGCGGGGACGGTGCCCCGGCGGGCGCCGGAGCCGTGAGGTCGTACGACGGTGAGGTCCTCGGCGGCGCCCGGGGGCGGCTCCGCGCCCGCCGGGTCCCAGAAGGCGAACCTGCTGTGCCGGGGCAGCGGGGCCGGGAGGAAGACGGCGGCCAGCCGGACGGGGACGGAAGTCCGCTCGGCCACGGCGGGGACGGACGTCCCCGCGGGTACGGCCGTGTCGGCCTCGGGAACAGCCATGTCCCGCATATCTCCGGTCACCTCCCGCCCCTCGTCGGATGAGCCTTCTCCGGTCCGGCTCCCGTCAGCCGCTCTCGACTCGGCCGTGCGACTGGACCACGTGGCTCGGCCACGCGGCTCGACGATGCGACTCGATCAGCTGTCTCCGACTCTACGGGCGGGGTCTGACAATCGGCCGCGACGAGCGGGCGAAGGCCCGGCCGCGACCGTGTCCGGGCAGGTCAGGTCAGGGGACGGTTCGGGACACCACGTACACCATCGGATGGTCCGGGTTGGACCGGTTCACGACGATGTTGTGGGTGGGCGCGGGGTTCTTCTGGACGTTGACGAGGCCGTACCAGGGGCCGGTCCCGGTGAAGTCCCAGCCGACGATGCCCCGGTCACGGGCGTTGATCGCCGCCTTGTCCTCGACCAGGTCGCCGGTGCCGACGCCGATCTGGTCGAGGAAGCTCTCCAGGCCCTCGTTGCTCGTGTAGAACTGCACGTAGAGACGGCTGGTCCGCCAGTTGTTCGTCTCGTAGTACGCGACGTGCTTGGAGTACGGCGGGATCGGCACCTGAAAGAGGCGCTGCTGGATCCGGGAGGGCCAGTGGGCGGTGAGGCCGGTCGCCGAGTACTTCTTCTCCTTGTCCTTGCCGCTGTCGCGGCTCTGGTTGGCGGAGATCACCAGATAGCCGGCCGGTACGCCGATGAGCAGCACGATGATCGCCAGGGTGATCGCCCGGCGGCGGATCACGTGACGGCGGTCCTCGGCCGGCCGCTCCGGTTCCTCGGGGGAGGAGCCCTGGTGGGGCACCACGGCGGTCATGCGGTGTCCTGGGTCGTGCGGCGGGCCTCCACGTACCGCGCGTAACGCTCGTACCGTTCCACCCGGCGCCGGTTGGCGCGGCGGAAGCGGCGGGCGACGAGTCTGGCGAGGTCGGCGGCGCCCACCATGCCGGCCTCGGGCCCGAGCTGGGCGCGGGCGATCCGGGCCTCGGGGCGGTAGCCGCGGCCGGTGAGATGGCGGCGGAAGGCGTCCCGGGCGGGGCCGATCAGCAGGTCGTCGGCGGCCGAGACACCGCCGCCGATGACGAAGCAGGACGGGTCGAGGGCGGCGGCCAGGTTGGCGATGCCGACGCCGAGCCACTGGCCGATGTCCTGGAGCAGCTCGATGCACATCGCGTCGCCCTCGCGGGCCAGCTCGGTGATCATCGGCCCGGTGATGTCGCCGATGTTCCCCTTGACGTGCTCGATGATCCCGTACGCCACCGGGGAGTCGGCCGCCGCGAGTTCGCGAGCCTCTCTGACCAGGGCGTTCCCCGAGCTGTACTGCTCCCAGCAGCCCCGGTTGCCGCACGGGCAGCGGTGGCCGCCGGGCACGACCTGCATATGGCCGAACTCACCCGCGACGCCGAACTTGCCGCGCTTGACCTGGCCGTCCTCCAGGATCGCGCCGCCGATGCCGGTGCCGAGCGTGATCATGACCAGGTGGTCCTCGTCGCGGCCGGCACCGAACCGCCACTCGGCCCAGGCGGCGGCGTTGGCGTCGTTGTCGACCAGGACGGGCACCGCGAGCCGGCCGGCGAGGCGGTCGCGCAGCGGCTCGTTGCGCCAGGACAGGTGGGGGGCGAACAGCACGCGGTTGCGGTCCGCGTCCACCCAGCCGGCGGCGCCGATGCCGACGGCGTGCACATCGTGCCGGTCGGAGAGGTCCAGGACCAGTTCCGTGATGGTGTCCTCGACGACCTGGGGGCTCTTCGACTTGTCCGGGGTCTCCGTGCGGAGCTTCTCCAGGATGTTGCCGTCGGCGTCCACGACGCCCGCCATCACCTTCGTGCCGCCGATGTCGATGCCGACGGTGGGGACGCGCGGGGCCGTCAGGTGGGAGCGGCGCTCGCGCGTTCCCACGGTCCGCAGGACGGTGGCCCGCGCGGAGCCGCGGTGGGTGAAGTCGCGGTAAGTGCTCATCGGGCCGATTCTGCCTTAGCGCTCCGCTCGGTGCGGCGTGGGGGCGGGGGGTGCCATGGGTTGTTTTTCGGGTGCGGGGCCGGTGGGGGCTGGTCGCGCAGTTCCCCGCGCCCCTGAAAAACAGGGGCTGCGCCCCGCGCTTTCCAGGGGCGCGGCACGGAGATCTCCTACGCCCTCACGAGCAGCTGGAAGTCGAACGAGTAGCGGGAGGCGCGGTAGATGTGGGTGCCGTATTCGACCGCTCTGCCCGTGTCGTCGAACGTCGTGCGCTGCATGGTCAGCAGGGGGGCGCCCTCGGGTTCGGCGAGGCGGTCGGCCTCCTCCGGGGTGGCCGTTCTCGCGCCGATGGTCTGGCGGGCGCTGTGGAGAGTGATGCCGGCGGTCCGCATGAGGCGGTAGAGACCGGTGGCCTCCAGCTGGGGCGAGTCGAGGTCGAGCAGGTCGGGCGGAAGGTAGTTGCACAGGTAGGCCATGGGCTCGCCATGGGCCAGACGGAGTCGCTCGATGCGGTGGACTTCGCCGCCCTCGGCGACGGCCAGGGCGGCGGCCACCTCGGCGGAGGCGGTGACGGTGGTGTTGACCAGGACGCGGGTGGCCGGGCGCTGGCCGGCGGCCTCCAGGTCGTCGTAGAGGCTGCTGAGTTCCAGGGGGCGTTTGACCTGGCTGTGCACGACCTGGGTGCCCACACCGCGGCGGCGTACGAGCAGTCCCTTGTCGACCAGGGACTGGATGGCCTGGCGAACTGTCGGCCGGGACAGGCCCAGGCGGGCGGCCAGTTCGATCTCGTTGCCCAGCAGACTGCCCGGGGTCAGCTCGCCGTGCTCGATCGCGGCCTCCAGCTGCTGGGACAGCTGGAAGTAGAGCGGGACCGGGCTGCTGCGGTCGACGCTGAGCTGGAGCGACACGGTCGGATCCACTTCTGGTTTCGGCACGGGCCGAGCGTAACCGCGGTCCCGGGTGACGGGAAGCCGCGTGGTTCGGTTGTCCGGACAAACCATTGACACGGCGGCAGGTACGACCCCACTTTGTTTCCCATGCGCATCGGACTCATCGGGGCGGGTCGCATCGGGACGTTTCACGCGACCACCCTCAGCCGCCACCGTGATGTCGGCTCCCTCATCATCACTGACGTCGACCGGGCTCGGGCCCATGACCTCGCGGATCGCCTCGGCGAGACGGCGGCGCCGGGCGTGGACGAGATCTTCACCTGGGGCGTGGACGCCGTGGTGATAACGGCCGCGACGTCGGCCCACGGCGAACTGATCGGTCGGGCAGCACGCTCGGGACTGCCGGTCTTCTGTGAGAAACCCATCGCCGTCGACCTGCCGGGCACCTTAAGCGCGCTGACCGAGGTCGACGCGGCGGGGACGGTGCTGCAGATGGGCTTCCAGCGGCGCTTCGACTCGGGCTATGTCACGGCGCGGGAGGCGGTGCGCGCGGGCCGGCTCGGACGGCTGCACACCGTACGGGCGCTGACTGCCGATCAGACGCCGCCGCCCCCGGAGTATCTGCCGGTCTCCGGCGGGATCTACCGGGACTGTCTGATCCACGACTTCGACATCGTGCGGTGGGTGACGGGGCGCGAGGTCGGCACGGTGTACGCGACCGGGTCGGACGTCGGGCACCCGATGTTCCGGGAGGCGCACGATCTCGACACGGCGGTGGCCGTGCTCACGCTGGAGGACGGCACGCTCGTCTCGGCCACAGCGGCGCGGGTGAACGGGGCCGGGTACGACGTACGGCTGGAGCTGGCCGGGGAACTGGACACGGTGGTGGTCGGGCTGGACGACCGTACGCCGGTCGCGTCCGCCGAGCCGAGCGGGCCGCCGCCGGCGGACAAGCCGTGGACCGGTTTCCTGGAGCGGTTCGCGGCCGCGTACGAAGCCGAGATCGGCGCGTTCGTGGAGGTGGTGCGCGGGGAGCGGGCGAACCCGTGCGACGGCCGTGAGGCCCTGCAGGCCCTGCGGGTGGCGGAGGCGTGCGAGCTGTCCCGGCGGGAGCATCGGCCGGTCAACCTGGGGGAGATTCCTGGGGGTCGGGAGTAGCGCGACGTCTCTGGGAGGTTCGCGTGTGATCGCGGCTGCCGGCCCGGTGGGGGCTGGTCGCGCAGTTCCCCGCGCCCCTGAAAAACAGGGGCTGCGCCCCGTGCTTTTCAGGCCCGCAGGGCCTGGGGCTTTTAGGGGCGCGGGGAACTGCGCGACCAGCCCCCACCGGACGGACGCTTGGGGTCGAAGGGGCGCAGCCCCTGGGTGGGGGCACCTCCCGCTCGAGCGAAGCCGAGAGTGGGGGAGGGACGGGTAGGGGCGGCGGGGGCGAGGAACCCGCCTCACCAGCGCACCGGCAGGCTCCGAACTCCCCGTATCAACATCCCCGGCAGCCACTCCCCCGGCACCCCGTCCATCGCGAGCCCGGGACACCGCCCCAGCAGCGCGCGCAGAGCCACCCGCGCCTCCAGCCGGGCGAGCGGCGCACCGAGACAGAAGTGGATGCCATGGCCGAAGGCGAGATGACCGCGCGTGTCGCGGTGGATGTCGAAGCGGTCGGGGCCGGGGTAACGGGCGCCGTCCCGATCGGCCGCGGCCAGCCCGATCAGCACCGAGTCCCCCGCCGGGATGACCGTGCCCCCTATCTCCAGCGACTCGGCGACGAAGCGGAACGTCGCGTTCTCCACCGGCCCCTCATGGCGCAGCGTCTCCTCCACGACGGCGTCCACGAGGCTCATGTCGCCCCGTACCTCGGCGAGTTGCCCGGGATGCGTCAGGAGGGCGTGAACGGCACCGGTGATCAGGTTGACGGTGGTCTCGTGGCCGGCGATCAGCAGGATGAAGGCCATCCCGCGCAGCTCCGCGGGTGACAGACGGTCGCCGTCCTCGTCGGTCGTCCGGATCAGCGCGCTCAGCAGATCGTCGGCCGGCGGTGCGCACCGCTTGGCCTCGACCAACTCCTCCAGGTAGGCGGCGAGTTGGACGAAGGCCGCGTACTCGCTCTCCCCGCTGGTGGGTGCCACCGCCTCCGTCGACAGCTTGCGGAAGGCCGCCCGGTCGATCTCGGGCACCCCGAGCAGTTCGCAGATGACGGTGAGGGGCAGCGGGTACGCGAAGGACTCGACCAGGTCGGCGTGGCCGCGCGGCAGCATCTCGTCCAGCAGCGCGTCGGTGATCTCCTGGACCCTCGGCCGCAGGCGCTCGACCCGGCGCCCGGTGAACTCCCGGGCGATCAGCCCGCGCAGCCGGGTGTGCTGGGGCGGGTCGGCCACCAGCAGGTACTTGCCGATCAGCTCCTCGTCGAGGAAGGTCACCCCGATCGTCGAGCCGTCCTTCGACAGCCGGGGGTCGGCGAGTGCCGCCCGCGCCTCCTCGTACCCGACGACGAGCCAGGCCTCGTGGTGCGCGTCATGCTTGGGCAGCCGGACCCGGTGGACGGGACCGCGCGCCCGCAGTTCGGCGTAGACGGGATGCGGGTTCTCGGTGAACCCCGGTCCGTACTCACCGAGATCGATCACCTGCTCATGCCCCATGGCTCCCCCTTCACCCGTCCAACGCCCGCCGTCGCTCAGGAGTGCCCGCCTCGGTCAGGAGTGCCCGCCGTGGGTCAGGGGTGCCCGCCGTCCGTCAGGGGTGCCCGTCCTCCTCCAGCAGCCCGGCGTCGTAGGTCAACAGGGCGATCTGCACACGGTTGTTGAGGCCGAGCTTGGCTAGGACGCGGGAGACATGGGTCTTGACCGTGGCGACGCTCATGAAGAGCTCGGCGGCGATCTCGGCGTTGGAGGCGCCGCGGCCGACAGCCACGGCGACCTCGCGTTCGCGGTCGTTGAGGGCGGCGACCCGCGAACGGGCGGTGGCGCGGCGGGTCTCGGGGCCGGGGCCCGCGGCATGTGCCATGAGCTGGCGGGTGACGGCGGGCGAGAGCACGGGGTCGCCGGCCGCGACCCGCCGTACCGCCTCGGCGATCTCGGCCGGAGCGGTGTCCTTGAGGACGAAGCCGGCCGCACCGGCCCGCAGAGCACGCAGGACCTGGTCGTCGGCGTGGAAGGTGGTGAGGACGACGACCTCGGGCGCGTCCGGGCGGGCGCGGAGCCGCTCGGCGGCCGAGAGACCGTCGAGGGTCGGCATCCGGATGTCCATGAGGACGACGTCGGGGCGCGTACGGTCGACGAGGGCCTCCACCTCGTCGCCGTCGGCGCCCTCGCCCACGATCTCGATGTCTTCGGCGCCGCCCAGCATGAGCGAGAGGCCTCTGCGCACGAGGGGGTCGTCGTCGACGAGGAGCAGTCGGATCGCGGTCATCGGCCCACCGTTCGGATGTCGGTCATGGAGCACCACCGTAGGGCGCTTCGCCCGGACCGCCGCGTCGCCTCGGCCCGACCCGTTAGTGTCGGCCGGTACGGCATTCAACTGACGGAGGTTTTGGGTGCGTTACCGACTCCTGGGCCGGACGGGGCTGCGGGTCTCCGAGCTGTTCCTGGGCGCCATGACGTTCGGGGAACAGGGCGGGGTGGGGGCGCCCCCGCAGGAGTGCGCGCGGATCCTCGACGTGTACGCGGAGGCCGGCGGCAATGTGATCGACACGGCGGTCAACTACCGGGGCGGGGAGAGCGAGCGGATCGTCGGTGAGCTGCTCAAGGGGCGGCGCGACCGGTTCGTGCTGTCCACCAAGTACACCGTGTCCCGGGACGGCGCCGACCCCAACGCCGCGGGCAACCACCGCAAGAACCTCGCCCTGTCCCTGGAGACGAGTCTGCGGCGCCTCGGGACGGACTACATCGACCTCTACTGGGTGCACATCTGGGACCGCAACACCCCCGTCGAGGAGACGATGCGCGCCCTCGACGACGCCGTACGGTCCGGGAAGGTGCTGTACGTCGGCATCTCGGACGCCCCGGCGTGGGTGGTGGC
Source organism: Streptomyces sp. 11x1 (assembly GCF_032598905.1). Lineage (NCBI taxonomy): Bacteria > Bacillati > Actinomycetota > Actinomycetes > Kitasatosporales > Streptomycetaceae > Streptomyces > Streptomyces sp. 11x1. The sequence goes on from NZ_CP122458.1 coordinate 2,008,765, forward strand.
GCGCGCCAACACGCTGGCCGAGTGGCGGGGTTGGTCGCCGCTGTCGGCGCTCCAGGTGCCGTACAGCCTGCTCAACCGGGACATCGAGCGGGAGCTGCTGCCGATGGCGGAGGCGTTCGGCATGTCGGTGGCGGCGTGGAGCCCGTTGCAGAACGGCGTGCTGTCCGGCAAGTACACCCGTCCGGGCGGGGTGGCGCCGGGCACGGCGACCCGGCTGTCCGCCGAGGCGATCGGCGCGCGCGAGCGGGCGGTGGCGGAGGCCGTGCAGTCCGCCGCGGACGAACTCGGCGCCACCCCGGCCCAGGTGGCCATCGCCTGGACCATGGCCCACTCCCCCGCCGTGCACCCCGTCCTGGGCGCCCGCCGCGTCGAACAGCTGATGGACAACCTGGGCGCCGCCCGGCTGGTCCTCCCGGAGGAGGTCCTGGCCCGGCTGGAGGAGACCACCGACTTCCGCCTGGGCTTCCCCGGCGACTTCATCGACGAGGCGTCGGCGTGGGTGTACGGGTCGGTGGGGCAGCGCGTGGTACCGCGTACGGCGTGACCCGGGCCGGGGCCGCCCGTCAGGGCCGCCCGTCAGGCGCGCAGTCGTACGCCGTGGCGGGTGCGCAGCCGGCGTATCTCCCACCACGCGACGGCCGTCACCGAGGCCGGGCCGCCGACGAGGGCGGCGAGCTGGACCGGCGGCGGGCCCGGCGGCAGTCCGCCGACGGCCAGGTTGATGGCGGAGAACTCCCAGACCAGGGCGCCGGTGAGCAGCGCGGGGAGCGCGGGGTGCACATCGACGGTGTTGAAGGCGCTGCGGACGGCGGGCCCGGTGGCGAAGACGATGAAGAGCAGCACCCAGAGCAGCGGGACGAGGAGGGCGAGGGGCGACCACAGGTTCATGTCGGGTGCCAGGTGGACGCGGGTGTAGTAGATCGCCCCGCAGAGGAGCGGGACCGTCGTGAAGGCGCCGACGTACCACACGGCGGATCTCCCGGCGGTGCGCAGCGGGGCGCGCATGGCCCGGCGCGCGTCGGGCGACGACCAGCGGAACAGGGCCGCGACGACCACGGGTGCGCTCAGGAGCAACAGCCAGGGGCTGATGGTCAGCCGCATCATGAACTGCTGCTGGGCCTGGTCGACGTCCTCGGGCTTCCCGTACACCGCCAGGATCAGCAGTGACATGAGGGTGGCCGTCCAGGCGCGTCTGCGCTGCAACCGCGTCACGTCGTCGTCCGGGGGGCGGTGGCGGGAGCGGGAGGGGAAGATCCGCCGGGCGGGGCGGCGCGCCGAGCGGGCCAGCGGGTAGCCCACCAGCAGACCGACGACCATCGGCCACGCGCACATCGCGGCCAGCACCCACAGGCAGCCGTGCAGCCGGAGCCCGCTGAGGAACTCCCTGAGCGGCGGCCATTCGTCCTCGCGCAGCCTTCGCACGAGGGTGGGCGGCAGGCCGTAGGGGGGATGCGGTGGGAAATGCGGGAGGTGAGGGGGATGCGGTGGGTACGGTCCGTCGTCCGGTGGCGGCCAGGATGGCTGATACGGATTCCGTCCCCCGAAACTCACTCCGCTGTCCCCTCCCGTCCCGTTCCCGGGACGCTCCAGTGCTGTGTGCCGTACGTGCCGAGGCGGTCGTACGGGTCAACTGGCCATCATGGGGCAGGAGATGGTGCGGCGCACCCCGATAGTGGTGTCCGGTCGGGGTGGTGCCCGGGGTCAGTCCCAGGGCAGGCTGGCGCGCACCGCGAAGCCGCCGTCCTCCTCGGGGCCGTGGTCCAGGCGGCCCCCGGCCAGCGTGGCGCGTTCGGTGAGGCCGATGAGGCCCTGCCCGGAGCCGGGCACCGGCGGGACCTCCCCCGGGGGCGCGCAGTTGCGTACGGAGAGGGTGAGTCCGTCGCCCGGGGCGCCCGTGACGGTGACGGTGACCTCGGCGCCGGGGGCGTGCTTGCGGGCGTTGGTCAGGCATTCCTGGGCGATGCGGTAGGCGGTGCGGCCGACGGAGGTGGGGACGGCGGCGCGGTCGGTGACGTGCTGGTCGAGGACGACCTTCATCCCGGCCTCACGGCACTCGGAGACGAGGGTGTCGAGCGCGGCCAGGGTCGGCTGGGGACGGCCCGCGTCGTCGGCATCGCCCGCGCGGAGCACCCCGATGATCTCCCGCAGGTCCTGAAGCGCCTCGTGGGCGCTCTCCCGGATGACGCCCGCCGCGCGGACGATCTCGGCCCGCGGCGCGTCGGGCCGGAACTCCAGCGCGCCCGCGTGGACGCTCAGCAGCGTCAGGCGGTGCGCCAGGACGTCGTGCATCTCGCGCGCGATGGCCTCCCGGGCGAGCCGTTGCGCCTGTTCGGCCCGGAGTGCCGCCTCGGTCTCGGCACGTCGGGCGCGGTCCCGGAAGCTCAGCATGAGCTGCCGCTTGGAGCGCACGAACATGCCCCAGCCGACGATCGCGGCGGTGAGGACGAAGACGAGGAGGACCGCCCAGGGGTAGGGGACGTCGGGGTCGGGGCGCAGCCAGAAGAAGAGCGGGGTCAGCAGCAGGGACACGCCGCCGATCCAGGCCACGTACCGGAAGGGCCGGTGCACGGTGAGGGTGAAGAAGGCGATCAGACCGGCGCCGCCCGCGGTGTTCGACACGAAGCAGACGGGGACCATCGCCACGGCGAGGCCGACCGTCCAACGTCTGCGCAGCCAGACGGCGGCGCAGGCGAGCGCGCCCAGCACCTGGTCGAACGCGGCGAAGGCCGGCGGCAGGTCGGGTTCGTTCCTGACGGTGTCCGCGCCCAGGAGGCCGAGGAACACGGCCAGCAGGAAGCAGGTGAAGTCGACGGCCCAGTCGCGGGCGGTGCGTCTGGGCGGCCGTCCGGGTCGGCCGTCCGCGGTGTCGGGGCCGGAGTCGAGGAGGGCCGACGGCAGCAGCCAGTTCCGCCCCGGGAAGTTCGGGGGCTCGGGTACCGTCTTGTCACCGCTCACGGTCGACAAATCTATGGGGAGCCGGGTCCCGCCACCTCCCCTACGGCGGTGATCACGACCGAAGTCGTGGCGCCGTCGACTTTCGGCTGTGCGTCGCGCCGAGGATCGGTACTCCCGTCGCGCGGACCTCGCCCCGCGGCCGATGAACGTGGGGGGACCGCGGGGCGAGGATCCTGGACATGAAGGAGCTGTTGGAGTTTCTCGGGTTCATCGCCCTGCTGCAGGGCACCGGCGGTCTGGTGTACGAACTCACCGGCAAGCTGAGGTGGGGGGTGACGCAGCGGTGGAGCGCCCTGGAAGGCTACGAGATCTATGTGAGCATCGCGCTGATCGTCCTGGCGATCGCCCTGTTCGCGGCGGCGGAGAGCCGGAGGTCCCGTTGACCGGTGACCGCGCGACCGTCCGTCCGGTGGGGGAAGGACGGACGGTCGCGCGGGGTGTTGGCCGGCCTGGTCAGCAGTCGTGGTCGACCAGGTCGAAGGACGCGTAGTGGTCGGCGGTGTAGTAGTCCTCCTCGTGGGCCTGACCGGTGACGATGCGGCGGGCGCCGCGGGTGGAGGAGCCGGGGGTCTTCACCGTGTACTCGTGGTAGTAACCGGTGGACCGCGACGGTAGGACGCGCTCACGGTTCTGGAAGACGCTGCCGTCCTGCGCGTACGGGTAGGGGCCGCCCCGCGCGATCAGGTCGAGCGTGGTGTGCGCCTGCGACGGCAGGTCGCTGTAGCAGATGCTGCCGACCGCCGCGGCCGCCGGTGTGGCCGTGACGGTGCCGCCGACGAGGAGGGCGGACAGGAGGGCGGCCGCCACTCCGATGCGTGGTGCTCGTGGGGGGAATCGCATGGCCTCATGATGACGCGCGTAGACAGTGACATGTCAATGACAAGTTCCATGATTTTCCGGGCACGTCCGTTAAGTTTTCCGGGAGTTAACCGGGACCGACGGGCCTGCCCGCGACCTTCACACCGCTGGCCGCGGGCGGGCCGGGCTAGGCCCTGTCGTCACATTCCCGCCTGCCCCGCGACGCCATGCACGCGCTCTCGACGCACCGTGCACCGACCCGAGTACGTCCGGTACGCGGGTCAGTGCCCGGCACGCCGATAGCACGCTCCCCCGGTCTCGGCTGCGCTCGACCGGGAGGTACCCCCACGACGCCGCCAGGCCGCCCTTCGGGCGACGACGGGAAGTTGACGACAGGGCCTAGCCGCCCAGTTCCTGGTGGCGGGTCGACAGGCGGGTGCTGCCCTGGTCCGTCAGGGAGCCGAAGAGGCGGAGGCGGGAGATGCCGCCGTCGGGGTAGATGTCGACGCGGGCGTGGGTGGCCAGGGCGGGGGCCGCGAGGACGAAGCGGTGGTTGGTGTCGGGCTGGAGGCGGGTGCGCGGGAGGACTTCCGTCCACTCGCCGTCGTCCCCGTCCCTCACCGAGACCGTGGCCCAGCCAGCCGCGTTGCCCTTGAGGTACGCCGTGTCGATCTCCAGGGCGCGGATCTCGGCCTGGGCGGCCAGGCGGTAGCGGATCCAGTCGTTGCCCTGGTCGCGACGGCGCCGGGTCTCCCAGCACTCGTGCATCACCCGGGCGCGGCCGGGCTGGATGGTGTTGGTGGCGGGCGAGTAGAAGAGGTTGGAGGCGTCCTCGGCCCGGCCGCCGTTCTCCAGGGCGACCACGTCGAAGGTGCCGAGAGCCGCGAGCCAGGCCGGGTCCGGTACGACCTCCCCGTGGACCCGGAGGCGGGCGATGCCGCCGTCGGGGTGCTGGTTCAGGCGGAGGTGGGTGAAGCGCTGCTCGACGGAGACGGCGAAGCCGTTGGCGGCGTGGCCGCCGACCGGGGTGCGCGGGACGAGCGTCGTCCACTTCACGTCGTCGGCGAGCAGTTCCTCCGGCGACGGGGAACCGGCCACGCAGGCGCCCTCGACGGACACCGCCTGCGGGTAGTTGCCGCGGAAGTGGGCCGTGTCGACGACGATTCCCCGGATCACCCCGGGCGCGCCCAGGCGGATCAGCGCCCAGTCGTGGTCCTCGGCCGTCGGCCAGGGATGCTCGGCGGAGGCACCCCGGCGGCGGCGCGTCTCCCAGCCGTCCATGACCTTGCCCTTGTGCCCGAAGTGCTCGGGGTCGAACTCGGCGCGCTCGGGCACCAGCAGGTTCTCCCGGTGGGCGAAGAACTCGTCGTTGGCGGCGATCACACCCGCGCCGAGCCTGCGGTCGGCGAGGTCGGCGTACTGGGTGAAGGGGAAGTCGGCGGTGCGGTAGTCCGCGTACGGGTCGCCGCCGCCGTAGGGGTTCGCGTCGCCGGTGAAGCTCGCGAGCGGGGTGTGGTGCTGCGCCGTCACGATGATCAGGTCTGCCTTTCGGTGGTGGCCGCCGCGGGTGCGTGGGTGAATCAGGGTGTGCGGGTGAGGAGTTGTCCCTTCGGTTCGGTGAACTCGCCGTCGGCGACGATGCGTTCACCGTGCAGCCAGGTGGACTTGACCACGCCGTACAGGGTCTTGCCGGCGTAGGCGGTGACCCGGTTGCGGTGCTGGAGCGCGGCCGGGTCGACGGTGAAGGTCTCGTCCGGGGCGAGGACGGCGAAGTCGGCGTCGCGGCCGGGCTCGATGGCGCCCTTGCGGTCCAGTCCGACGAGGGCGGCCGTGCGGGTGGACATCCAGCGGACCACGTCCTCCAGGCCGTGGCCGCGCCTGCGGGCCTCCGTCCAGACCGCCGCGAGGCTCAGCTGCAGGCCGGAGATGCCGCCCCAGGCGGTGGCGAAGTCGTCGGTCTTGAGGTCGGCGGTCGACGGGGAGTGGTCGGTGACCACACAGTCGATGGTGCCGTCCGCGAGGGCCTGCCAGAGGAGGTCCTGGTTGGCGGACTCCCGGATGGGCGGGCAGCACTTGAACTCGCTCGCCCCGTCCGGGACTTCCTCGGCCGTGAGGGTGAGGTAGTGCGGGCAGGTCTCCACGGTGATCCGTACGCCCTCCCGCTTCGCCTCGGCGATCAGCGGGAGGGCGTCGCTGGAGGAGAGGTGGAGCACGTGGACGCGTGCGTCGAGCCGCCGGGCCTGGGCGACGAGGGCCGCGATGGCGGTGTCCTCGGCGTCACGCGGGCGGGAGGCGAGGAAGTCGGCGTACCGGGGGCCGCCCTGCTGGGGAGCCGCGTCGAGGTGGTGGGGGTCCTCGGCGTGGACGATCAGCAGTCCGCCGAAGCCCGCGATCTCGGCCAGGGAGCGGGCGAGTCCGTCCTGGTCGAGGTGCGGGAACTCCTCCACGCCCGACGGCGACAGGAACGCCTTGAAGCCGAAGACCCCGCTGTCGTGCAGCGGGCGCAGGTCCTTGACGTTGTCGGGCAGGGCGCCGCCCCAGAAGCCGACGTCGATGTGGGCCTTGTCGGCGGCGACCTCGCGCTTCGTACGGAGGTGGTCGACCGTGGTGGTCGGCGGGAGGGAGTTGAGAGGCATGTCGACGAGGGTGGTGATGCCTCCGGCCGCCGCCGCGCGGGTGGCGGTCCAGAAGCCCTCCCAGTGGGTGCGTCCGGGGTCGTTCACATGGACGTGGGTGTCGACGAGGCCGGGCAGCAGGACGTGGTCGCCGAGATCCTCCAGGCGCGCGCCGGACGGTATGTCGGCGTCGTGGGGGAGTACGGCCGTGATCCTGCCGTCGGCGACGGCGACCGCGGCGGGGCGCGATCCGTCGGGGGTGATGACGCGCGTCGAGCGCAACACCAATTCAGCCTCGGACACCGGGACCCCTCTCGCCGTACCGCTCTTCACTTCCGCTTAACGGTATTTACTTCCACGTAACGGAATTCAACGTTCTGTTGAAGGAGTTTTCACCCGCCTCGCGCCCCCGTCAAGGGCACACCCTCCACTCTGCCTCCCACGGCACGCATCCTGGTTGTTTTCACAAGACGGAATTACCATTCCACTGAGCAGAACTTAATGACGTACGAGCTCGTAGTCAACGAACTGCCGGGTAGGCTGCGACCTCGCCCGCCATCTCGAAAGGACCGCGCCCGTGCCGATGTCCAGCGCCAGCGCCCACACGACCGACTCCGCCAAGTCGTCCTCCGGTGGTGTCCAGTCCCTCGAGCGCGCCTTCGATCTGCTGGAGCGGATGGCGGACGCCGGCGGCGAGGTGGGCCTGAGCGAGCTGTCCGCGAGCAGTGGCCTGCCGCTGCCGACGATCCACCGGCTGATGCGGACGCTGGTCGTCTGCGGCTACGTACGCCAGCAGTCCAACCGGCGCTACGCCCTCGGCCCGCGCCTGATCCGCCTCGGCGAGTCCGCGTCCCGGCTGCTCGGCACCTGGGCCCGCCCGTACCTGGCACGTCTCGTCGAGGAGACCGGCGAGACGGCGAACATGGCGCTGCTGGACGGCGACGAGATCGTCTACGTCGCCCAGGTGCCGTCCAAGCACTCGATGCGGATGTTCACCGAGGTGGGCCGCCGCGTCCTCCCCCACTCCACGGGGGTCGGCAAGGCGCTCCTCGCCGGCTTCCCGGCCGACGAGGTGCGCGCGCTGCTGGCCCGTACGGGCATGCCGGCGGCCACGGACAAGACGATCACCACGCCCGAGGGCTTCCTGAGCGCCCTGGAGGACGTCCGCCGGCTGGGGTACGCGGTCGACGACAACGAACAGGAGATCGGCGTCCGCTGCCTCGCCGTCTCCGTCCCGGACTCCCCCACCGCCGCGGCTATTTCGATCTCCGGCCCGGCGGGACGCGTCACGGAGACGGCGACGGAACGAATCGTGCCGGTGCTGCAGCAGGTGGCGGTGGAACTGTCGGAGGCGCTGGCGAGTTCGGGCGCGGGCAGCTGAGCGGCGGGCCGTCGGTCACGTCGGCGGGGGCGCCTTCGGGAACCTCGTCGGGTGCGGGTGCGTGGGCTGGTCGCGCAGTTCCCCGCGCCCTGAAGGATTCAGGCCCGGCGGGCCTGAAAAGGCTGGGGCGCAGCCCCGTCTTTTCAGGGGCGCGGGGAACTGCGCGACCAGCCCCCACCGAAGGGACGTCTGGGGGTCAAAGGGGCGCAGCCCCTGAGGATGGGACGGGCAGGGGCGGCGGGGGCGGAAGAAGCGACGGTCACCGACGAGGCGGCTCCCCGAACAACTCCACCGCCGTACGCACATCCGCCAACCCCTTCGCCAACGCACTCACCGACCCGATCGACCCCGCGATCAGCAACAGCGAGCGCCGCAACCGCGGAACCTCCGGCATCCCGGTGACGGCCATCGCCGCGAGCGCCGCCAGCTCGTCCTCCGCTATGCCCCGGTCGGGAAACTCCGCCGGATGCGCGGCCAGTTCACGACGCAGCCGGGACACGGCCGAGCTCAGCTCCGCCACTCTCGGATCCTCGTCACCGCCGGTCACTGGCCTCTGCCCCAAGCTCCGCAACACAGCCCTCTCCCCCCCTCGCCCACGCCTTCGTGCACGAGTCATGGCCGTGCGACGGCGCACGGCCGCCCGCCCCGTGGCGTCGGTCGGGCGCCGGGGGTGGCGCGGGCCAGTAAACGCCAATCGGTGTGGCGAGCGCCACCACGGGGACCGAAATTCAGTCCCCGGGCACCACAAAGACGGCACCCGGTCCGTGGGGCTTCACGGGACGCCCCCGCCCGGTCGGGTATGCAGGGGACATGACGCACCACCAGTCCCGTGACACCGCCCCTGACCCGGCCCGCCCGGCGTCCGAGAGCGTGATCGTCGGCCTGCTGCTGGCCGCCGGTGGCGGGCGGCGCCTCGGCGGTCGCCCCAAGGCCCTGCTCACCCACCGCGGCCGCCCGTTGGTCGAACACGCGGTCGGCGTACTGCGGGCGGGCGGCTGCACCCGGGTCCATGTGGTCCTCGGCGCGGAGTCGTCGGCCGTGCGCGCCCGCGCCGACCTGCCCGGCTGCGTGCTGGTCGACAATCCGGACTGGGCCGAGGGGATGGGCTCCTCGCTGCGAGCCGGACTGGAGTCACTGACGGGGACGGGAGCGGACGCCGCCCTGGTGTCGCTGGTGGACCAGCCGGGCATCGGGCCGGAGGCGGTGGCCCGCGTCCTCGCCGCGCACGGTTCGCGCGGGTCGCTCGTGGCGGCCGCGTACGACGGCGTGCGGGGCCACCCCGTCCTCTTCGGCGCCGACCACTGGGCCGGCATCACCGCCACCGCCACCGGCGACCGAGGGGCCCGCGTCTATCTGAAGGAGCACGGCGACACGATCACCCTCGTCGAGTGCGGGGACGTGGCACGGCCGTACGACATCGACACCGAGGCGGACCTCGTCCACCTTGAGTGAACAGGGTGACACTCAGCGCCACCCTGCCTCGACCCGAAGAATCTCGACATCAACAAAACATTGAACTTCCACCATGAGGAAACTACTATCCACAGCTCAGAAGGGTCCCGCCCATCCGGGGGCGCCCACAGCCCGACCCGGGTCGACTGACACCCGGTGCCACGCCCGCTGAAGGAAGTGACAGCTCATGTCCGCACCAGCGCCGTCCCCGCTGGCCATCGTCGACGCCGAGCCCCTGCCCCGTCAGGACGAGGTCCTCACCCCCGCCGCCCTCGCCTTCGTGGCCGAGCTGCACCGCCGGTTCACCCCCCGACGTGACGAGCTGCTGGCCCGCCGCGCGGAGCGGCGCGCCGAGATCGCCCGCACCTCCACGCTCGACTTCCTCCCGGAGACCGCCGCGATCCGCGCCGACGACTCCTGGAAGGTGGCCCCCTCCCCGGCCGCCTTGGACGACCGCCGTGTCGAGATCACCGGCCCCACCGACCGCAAGATGACGATCAACGCCCTGAACTCGGGGGCGAAGATCTGGCTCGCGGACTTCGAGGACGCCTCCGCGCCCACCTGGGAGAACGTGGTCCTCGGCCAGGTGAACATGGCCGACGCCTACACCCGGAACATCGACTTCACCGACGAGCGCACCGGCAAGTCCTACGCGCTGCGCCCGAACGAGGAGCTGGCGACGGTCGTCATGCGCCCGCGCGGCTGGCACCTCGACGAGCGCCACCTCGTCGACAGCGTCGGCGACGGCCGGGCGGTGCCCGGCGCGCTCGTCGACTTCGGGCTGTACTTCTTCCACAATGCCCAGCGCCTGCTGGACCTCGGCAAGGGCCCGTACTTCTACCTCCCCAAGACGGAGTCCCACCTGGAGGCCCGCCTCTGGAACGAGGTGTTCGTCTTCGCGCAGGACCACCTCGGCATCCCCCAGGGCACGGTCCGCGCCACCGTCCTCATCGAGACGATCACGGCCGCGTACGAGATGGAGGAGATCCTCTACGAACTCCGCGACCACGCCTCGGGGTTGAACGCGGGCCGCTGGGACTACCTCTTCTCCATCGTGAAGAACTTCCGTGACGGCGGCGCCAAGTTCGTCCTCCCGGACCGCAACGCGGTGACGATGACCGCCCCGTTCATGCGCGCGTACACCGAACTCCTCGTCCGCACCTGCCACAAGCGCGGCGCGCACGCGATCGGCGGCATGGCCGCCTTCATCCCGTCGCGCCGCGACGAGGAGGTCAACAAGGTCGCGTTCGAGAAGGTCAAGGCCGACAAGGACCGTGAGGCGAACGACGGCTTCGACGGCTCCTGGGTGGCCCACCCTGACCTGGTCCCGATCGCCATGGCCTCCTTCGACGCCGTCCTCGGCGACAAGCCCCACCAGAAGGACCGCCTCCGCGACGACGTCGACGTCAAGGCCGGCGATCTGATCGCCGTCGACTCCCTCGACGCCAGGCCGACGTACGCCGGACTCGTCAACGCCGTCCAGGTCGGCATCCGTTACATCGAGGCCTGGCTGCGCGGCCTCGGCGCCGTCGCCATCTTCAACCTGATGGAGGACGCGGCCACCGCCGAGATCTCCCGCTCCCAGATCTGGCAGTGGATCAACGCGGGCGTCGAGTTCGAGCGCGACGGACAGACGGTGAAGGCCACGCCGGAGCTGGCCCGCGAGGTCGCCGCCGAGGAACTCGCCAACCTGCGGGCCGAGTTGGGCGAGGAGGCGTTCGCCGCCGGGCACTGGCAGCAGGCCCACGACCTCCTGCTGGAGGTCTCCCTCGACGAGGACTACGTCGACTTCCTGACCCTGCCGGCGTACGAGCAGCTCAAGGGCTGAGCTACGACCCGCCGATCCTGTCCGAGTGGCCCAGGGACCTTCCCGGGGCCACTCGGTCGCGTACGGCCTGCTTCACGGCGGTGGGCTCGGGGAAGCCCTGGTCACGGCGGTCCCAGACGACCTCGTCGCCCACCCGGACCACGAAGACGCCGCCCGTGCCGGGCTTGAGGGACAGCTCCGTCAGTTCGGTCTCGAAGGTCGTCAGCAGCTCCTGGGCCAGCCAGGCGGCCCGGGGCAGCCAGCGGCACTGGGTGCAGTACTCGATCTCGACCCGCTGTGTCCGCGTCATCCCAGGTGCACCGACCAATCCTGTTCCGCCGCCGGCTTGCCGTGCAGGTCGGGTACCCGCTTCAGCCAGTCCGGTCGGCCTCGCTGTGTTCTCGCCGCGCGGAGGGCCTCCTCGGCGGCGAGTTCCTCCCGGGTGGGGAAGTCGGTGGGGAGCCAGTCGGCGGAGGCGGCCACGCGCGCGTGGAGGTAGCGCACATAGGCGTCGCGGACCTCGTCGGGCGAGGTGAAGCCGTCCTCGACGGGCAGCCAGCCGTCCGGGACCTCCGCGACGATGCGCCGCAGCAGGTCCTCGGTCACCTTCGGCGCGAGCTCCGCGTCGGCCGCGCGCACGTCCGGGGCGTAGTGGCCGAGGGCGTGGTGGCGGAAGTCGTAGGCCTTGGTGGGGTCCGAGGCGTCCCAGCGGTGGTGGAAGACGAGGGCCGCGCCGTGGTCGATCAGCCAGAGGCGCGGGGGCGCGATGCCGAGGGTGGGCCAGATCATGAGGTTCGAACTGTGCACGGTGCGGTCGACGTTGACCGTGAGGGCGTCGAGCCAGACGATCCGGCCGGCTTCCAGCGGGTCGACGCGGAACTCCCGCGCGATCTCCGGGGTGAAGTCCGCGGCGCCCGGCAGATAGTCCATGCCGAGGTTGAGGCCGGCGCTCGCCGCGTGCAGTTCCCGCACCTCCTGGTGCGGCTCGCTCTCGGCGATCACCGGGTCGAAGCGCGCCAGGACCAGCTCCGGGAACCGCATCCCGAGCGCCCGTGCCAGCTCCCCGACGATCACCTCGGCGACCAGCGCCTTGCGGCCCTGCGCCGAGCCCGTGAACTTGACGACATAGGTGCCCAGGTCGTCGGCCTCGACGACGCCGGGCACGGAGCCACCGGCACGCAGGGGGGCGACGTAGCGGGTCGCGGTGACCTCTCTCAACATCTTCCGCTCCCGGCCTTCGGTATGAAGGCACATAGTAACCAGGCGCCGTCGCCCGCCCGGCGGACCCCGGTCACGGCGTCGCCGTGACCGGGGCTCGGGATCGGCTACCGGCGGGTGCCGACCGCGGCTAGTTCCGGTACCGGAACACGATCCGGCCGCGGGTCAGGTCGTACGGCGGGAGTTCCACCAGCACCCGGTCCTCCAGCATGATCTTGATGTAGTTCTTGCGGATCTTCCCGCTGATGTGGGCGAGCACCTGGTGGCCGTTCTCCAGCTCCACGGTGAGCATGGCGCTGCGCAGGCACTCGACGACCCTGCCCTCGACCTCGATGACGTTCTTGTTCCTCGTCATCGCACCAGCTCCAGGTTGCTGCCGGCCCGCCGGGCGCCGACGCTTTCGAACAGCGCCGAGGCGGCGTGGTTGGACTCCTGCACCTCGGTCCACGCCTCGGTGAACCCGGCGCGGTGCAGGGTGTCCAGCGCGTGCGCGAGCAGCGCTCGCGCGATGCCCCGGCGCCGCTCGCCGGCCCGGACCGCGAGCAGCCCGATCCGCGGCCGGATCGGGATCACCACCCGGATCAGCCCGAGGTAGCGGTCCGGTGCCGCGGCCACCGTGTACGTCGACGGGTCGACGACGGTGTCGCCGTCGGGGCCGTGCACCACCTCCGCGGGCATCGAATGCCACCCGACGGTCGCCTCGACCTCGTCACGGATCGCGCGGTCCACCGCCCGCAGCAAAGCCTCGTCCGCCCGACCGGCGGGGACGATCGTCACGCCGGGAGGCGGCAGGACCTCGTCGAGCCCTGTGGCCCGCGGGTCGGTCGGCACGACGTACTCCCACTCGCGGCGCCGGATCGTGAATCCGGCCCGCCGCAGGCGGGCCGTCAGCTCCACGTCGGCCTCGTCCACCACGGTGTGCAGCGGCGCCGGCAGGTCCGCCGACATCGCCTCGGCGAGCCGGTCGAAGGGCTCGTCGTGCCAGGCGTCGATGCTGACGTACAGCCGTCCGTCGGGCCGGTGCCGTGCGTGCCCGCGGCCGACCACCAGGTCGTCTTCCAGTGCGTGCCATTGCCCGTCCGCGACGCGCGTGATCATCACGGCGTTCTCGCCCGGACCGGCAATGCGGGGTTTCGCTCTCATCGGAGTCTCCCTCCAGGAGTGCCTCGATCTCAGGCGCTCCCGGCGACACCGAACGTCAGCCGCCGGACCGTGACGAGTTGAGGGAGCACCCACGGGTGACTGGGTTCACGGGGCTCACCTCCCTACGACGACTTCACGGTCCGCCACGAACCTAGCAACCGGGAGCCGTCCCGCTCAAAGCATTTATCCGGCTCGGCCGGGTGGCTGCCCGCCGGTCGGAGTCTGCGCACCACGCGGGTGGCGACCGTGGCGTATCCGATGCCGACCGCCAGGGAGGCGAGGAGGGCGAGGACGGGGAAGTCGTCGCGGAGGAAGGGGTAGACCTGGAAGTGGGTCAGATAGATGTAGAGGGAACTGCTCGCCAGGACGCCGGCGACGCGGTTGAGCGGACCCAGGCTCGGCAGTGTCGGCACCCAGATCAGCAGGGTCAGGCCCGCGACGACCAGGAGCGTGCGCTGCGGCTGGTCCTGGAACAGGCCGGGCGTGGTGAGCAGGAGCACCGCGGTCAGCAGGAGCCGTTGCCGCGCGCTCGTCGCCCGTGCGGCCGCCCAGCCCAGCGCGAACAGCCAGAACACCACGGCCGGGCCCAGGTGGAAGCGGGCGGGCGCCAGGCCCAGCAGGTCGTAGCGGCCGACCAGGCCGATCGCCACCAGCGCCAGCGGGACTCCGAACGGGTGGCGCCGCTCCAGCCGGTCCAGCAGCGGCACGGCCAGCAGCGCGCCCAGCACGACCAGGAAGTAGACCAGCGCCTCCACGAACCAGTAGTGCCACTCGTGACGCTCGGTGCCCTGGTCGAGGAGGCTGTTGACCAGCAGGGCGTTGGCCGGGTCGTACAGGCCGGTCAGCAGGACCGCGCAGGAGATCCACACCATGCTGGGCAGGGCTATGCGGGCGACGCCGCGCCACAGGTGGCGTACGCGGTCGCGGTGGGCGGCGGCGGTCAGGTGGAAGCGGGCGAAGTTGTAGCCCGCGACACCGATCAGGATGTGCGCGCTGCCCTGGAGCGTGAAGACGGGGATGTGCGAGCCGACGACGAGGACGATCCCGATCGCCCGTAGCGCGATCCCGGTCTCCACGGAACGCCGGGCACCTCGGGAGCAGGTCTCGCGCGCCCCGGTGTCCTCCGCCCGGTCCCCCGACTCCGTTGCCAGGGAGGCGAGTTCGCGAATCGGCCGCGCGGGCCAGTCCGTGGGGAGGGTGCCCAGGGCCTCCTCCAGCCGCAGGGACATCTCCACGTAGCAGAGCGAGTCGCCGCCCAGAGCGACGAAGCTGCTGTCGTCGGTGACGTCGTCGCGGTCGAGTATGTCGGCGTAGAGGCTCCGCAGCGCGGCTCCCGGGTCGGTGCTCCACGGGGCGGCGTCCGGGTCCGCGCCCGCCTCGCCGGCCGCGCCCGCCGGGTCCGCCGCCGGGGATCGCGGACGCGTGAGACGGCGTACGGCCTCGTGGTCGGGCTTTCCGCTGGCCAGGCGGGGCAGTTCCGGAACGACGCGCACCCGGACGGCTCGCGGCGGGATCCCGCACTCCTGTGCCACCAGGCGGCGCACGCGTGTCTCGTCGGAGTGGCTCTCGACGCCGTCCGTCAGCGCCGCCACCGCCAGCGCGTCCCCGTCGCCCACGCAGAACGCGGTGATCCCGTGCCGTTCCAGCAGGGCCTCCACGCGCTGGGGGTCGATCCGCAGGCCGCAGATCTTCGCGAACCGGCTGCGGCGCCCGACTATCTCGTACAGCCCGTCGGGCGCGCGTCGTGCCAGGTCGCCCGTGTGCAGTTCATGGACCGTGCGCCCGAGGGCGAGGTCGGCCGGGCCCTGCGCGTAGCCGAGCATGACGTTCGGGCCGGAGTAGACGAGTTCGCCGACGTCGTCCGCGTCGGGGTTCTGGGCGGTGTCCGGTTCGGTCGGCGTGTCGACGGGTGCCAGGCGGAAGGAGCCGCCGGGGATCGCCACGCCGACGGCTTCCGGGCGGGCCGCGGCGAGGTGCGGCGGCAGATAGGCCATGCGGGCCGTCGCCTCGGTCTGCCCGTACATCACGAAGAGTTCCCAGCCCGCCCGGCGCCCCTGCTCGGCGTAGCGGGCGACCCGTTCGGGCGCCAGCCGGCCGCCCGCCTGGGTGACGCGGCGCAGGTGCGGCAGCTCCATGTCGGCGAACCCGACGCGGTCGAGGAGGTCGAAGGTGTACGGCACGCCGGCCAGCGAGGTGCCGCGGGCGGCGCGGAACTCCTCCCAGAAACCGGCGTCCGCCACCGACCGGTCGGTGAGGATCAGCCCGGCGCCGCGCACCAGGTGGCTGTGGATGACGGAGAGGCCGTAGCAGTAGTGCGGAGGCAGGGTCGTGGCCGCGCGGTCGGTGTCGGTGATGCCGAGGTACCCGGCGATGGACGCGGCGTTCGCCTGCACGTTGTCGTGCGACAGGCGTACGAGCTTCGGGGAGCCGGTCGAGCCCGACGTGCTCAGCAGCAGCGCGAGGTCCGGGTGGAGGGTGTGGGCGGTGCCGGGCCTGCGTTCGTGGAGGGTGACGTGGCCGCGCTCGTCCTGACGGGCCACCACGTCCGGGTCGTACGCCTCGGTCAGCGCGTCGATCGTGCTGTCGCTGTCCCCGGGGACGAGCAGGACCGGGTGCCCGGCGGACAGGGCGGCGAGATGGACGACGAGGGCGTCGACGCGGTTGGCCCCGGCCAGCAGGACCAGACGGCGGACGGGACCGAGGCGCTTGGCCGTGGCACTGACCCGCCGGGCGAGCTCTCGATAGCTGAGTTCACCCGAAGGCGTGATGAAGGCGACGCGGTCGCCGTGGGCGGCCAGTTGGCGCGCGAAGGTCACTCCGTGCGGTCCGGCGGAGGGCCGGACCGGCGGTGCCGACAGGGGGATCGGAGTCGAGAAAGGGCTCGCGGCCGGGGGCCGGGAGGGAGCGCGAAGGGGCTCGGGCGGTGAGATCACGGGCGCGCAACCTTTCTGCGGCAGCGTCCGCAAAGAGCACAGATCCCTTGACGCTTAGGCAAGGTTTACCTTATTCATAGCATGTTCACAGTTGGCTTGAAAACATCAGTTCCCCACCCGCCGACCGACCCCGCACCCAGCGGCTCGCCGGTGGCTCCCGCAGGAAGGCACACCACCATGCGACGCCCCCTGGCTCGCCGGATCACCGCGCTCGTCGCGGCCGGCCTGCTGCTCCCCGCCCTCGCCGCCTGCGGCTCCGACGACGACACGAGCACAGCCGGGGAGGGGGGCGACTCCACCCTCGTCATCTACTCCGGACGCAACGAGAAGCTGGTCAAGCCGCTGCTCGACAAGCTGGAGAAGGCGGTGGGCACCAAGGTCGAGGTGCGCTACGGCGACAGTGCGGAGCTCGCCGCCCAGATCCTGGAGGAGGGCGAACGCACGAAGGCGGGACTGTTCTTCTCCCAGGACGCCGGCGCCCTGGGCGCCCTCTCCAAGGAGGGGATGCTGAAGAAGCTCCCGCAGTCCTCGCTCGACGGGGTGGACGAGGCCTACCGCGGCGGCGACGGCGATTGGGTGGGTCTGTCCGGACGCGTCCGGGTGATCGCCTACAACCCCGACGACCTCACCGAGGATCAGGTTCCGGACAGCGTCCACGACGTGGTGAAGCCGCAGTGGAAGGGCAAGGTCGGCTTCGCGCCCACCAACGCCTCCTTCCAGGCCTTCGTCACCGGCATGCGCGTCCTGGAGGGCGACGACGCCACCCGTGAGTGGCTGACGGACCTGAAGGCCAACGGCGCGAAGACCTACGCCCACAACCTCGCCACCCTCGACGCGATCGAGGCCGGTGAGGTCTCGCTCGGCCTGGTCAACCACTACTACTGGTACGAGCGGGTCGCCGAGAAGGGCGAGGACAAGGTCAACGCCAAGCTGCACTTCCTGCCCGGCGGGGACCCCGGCGCGCTGATCAACGTGGCGGGCGCGGGCATCCTGAAGGACAGCGGACAGACCGAGGCCGCGCAGAAGGCCGTCGACCACCTCCTCTCCGAGGAGGCGCAGACCTACTTCGCCGACAAGACGAAGGAGTACCCGCTGGCCGCGGGTGTCACCAGCACCGTCGAGGGGCTGCCGCCGTTCGAGTCCCTGGAGTCCCCCGACATCGACCTCGGCAAGCTGGACTCCCTCCAGGAGACCCTGGCGATGCTCCAGGACGTCGGGCTCGTCTGACACTCGTGAACACCACCGCATCCACGGCACCCCCGGCCGGCGCGGACGCTCCGGCCGGGCGCCGACGGGTCCGCGCCGCCCGGGGGGCCACCTCCGACGCCGGGCGCCGACCGCCGCTCGTCCTGCTCGTCCCCGCCTGCGCCGCCGCGCTGTTCGCGCTGCTGCCGCTCGGCTACCTCGCCGTGCGCGCCCTCGAACGCGGGCCCGCCTTCGCCTGGGACGTCGTCGCCGACGAGCGCACCCTCGCCCTCCTCGGCCGCAGCCTCGGCCTCACCGTCGTCGTCGTGGCGGCCTGTCTGGTGCTCGGCGTCTCCCTGGCCTGGCTGACCGTGCGCACCGCGCTGCCCGGCGCCCGCGCCTGGTCGGTGCTGGCCACGCTGCCGCTCGCCGTGCCCAGTTACGTGGCCGCCTTCGCCTGGCTGGCCGCCGAGCCCGACCTCGCCGGTTTCGGCGGCGCCGCGCTCGCCCTGACCCTCGTCAGCTTCCCGTACGTCCTCCTGCCGGTCGCCGCCGCGCTGCGCGGCACGGACCCGGCGCTGGAGGAGGCAGCCCGCTCCCTCGGACACGGACCCCTGCGGACGTTCTGGCGCGTCACCCTGCCCCAGCTGCGTCCCTCGGCGGCGGGCGGCGCCCTGCTCGTCGCGCTCTACGTCCTCTCCGACTTCGGCGCGGTCTCCCTCATGCGCTACGACACGTTCACCCGCGCCATCCACACCTCCTACCGCGCCTCCTTCGACCGCACCCCGGCAGCCGCGCTCAGCGTCGTGCTGGTGGTGATGACGGTGACCCTGGTCGCCGCCGAGGCCCGTACGCGCGGACGTGCCGGGCACGCGCGGACCGGCAGCGGGACCGCCCGCCCGGCCGCCGCGCTCCCCCTCGGCCGGTGGCGGCCGGTCGCCCTGCTGTGGTGCGCCGCCGTGGCCGCCGTGGCTGTCGTCTTCCCGCTCGCCACCCTCGGCTACTGGCTGGCCGCCGGCACCTCCGCCACCTGGGACCTGCCCCTGCTCACGGACACCGCCCTGGCCACCCTCGGGGTCGCCGCCGCGGGTGCCGCCCTCACCACGGTCCTCGCCCTGCCGGTCGGGGTGATCGCGGCCCGTCACAAGGGGCGCGGGGCGCGGCTGTTGGAGCAGTCGGCCTACGCGGGCCACGCGCTGCCCGGCATCACGGTCGCCCTGTCTCTGGTCTTCTTCGCGGTCCGCTACGCCTACCCCCTCTACCAGAAACTGCCGCTGCTGGTCGGCGCGTACGCCGTCCTCTTCCTGCCCGTCGCGGTCGCCGCGACCCGCGCCGCCGTCCTCCAGGCACCGCCCGTGCTGGAGGACGTGGCCCGCTCGCTCGGCCGGCGCCCCTGGCAGGTGCTGCGCGAGGTCACCGTGCCGCTGGCCGCGCCCGGTGTGGCGGCCGGGGCGGCCCTCACCTTCGTGGTCTGCATGAAGGAGCTCCCGGCCACCCTCCTTCTCCGGCCGACGGGCATGGACACCCTGGCCACCCGGCTGTGGACCGAGACGGGCGCCGGCTCGTTCGCGGCCGCTGCCCCCTACGCGGCCACGCTGATCCTGCTCGCGGCCGTTCCCTCCTACCTCCTTGGCAGGCACCGCCCATGAACGCTCTCCGGATCGAGGGCCTGACAAAGTCCTACGGCCCCGACGCACCCGTCCTGCGCGGCCTCGACCTCACCGTGCCGTCCGGCAGCCTGGTCGCGGTCCTGGGCCCCTCCGGCTGCGGCAAGACCACCATGCTCCGGGTCGTCGCGGGCTACCTGCGCGCGGACGCGGGCACCGTACGACTCGGCGAGCGGGTCGTCGGCGGCCCCGGGGTCCACCTGCCGCCGGAGCGCCGCCGGATCGGCATCGTGCCCCAGGAGGGCGCGCTGTTCCCGCACCTCAGTGTGGCCCGCAACGTGGCCTTCGGCCTCAAGGGCGCCGACCGGACCGAACGCCGGAACCGCACGGAGGAGATGCTGGACCTGGTCGGCCTCGCCGGCTACGGCGACCGCATGCCGCATGAACTCTCCGGCGGCCAGCAACAACGCGTCTCCCTGGCCCGCGCCCTGGCCCCGCGGCCCCAACTGGTCCTCCTCGACGAGCCGTTCAACGCCCTGGACAGCGCCCTGCGGGCGGGAGTGCGGGCGGATGTGCGCGCGGCGCTCCGGGCAACGGGCGCGACGGCGGTTCTGGTCACCCATGACCAGCAGGAGGCCCTGTCCACCGCGGACCTCGTCGCGGTCGTCCACGCGGGCCGGGTCGTCCAGTGCGCCACACCCCAGGACCTCTACCGCCGGCCCGCGGACCCCTGGGTGGCGGCGTTCGTCGGGGAGGCGGTGCTGCTCCCCGCCACCACCGGCGGCGACAACACGGCCGACACGGCACTGGGCCGCGTCCCCCTCACCGGCCGGCCCACCGGCATCCGAAAAGGCACGGTCCTCCTGCGCCCCGAACAACTCCGGCTCACCGCCCCGGACACCGAGGGCGCCGTCCGGGGCGAGGTGACGGACATCCGCTACTACGGCCACGACGCCATGGTCACCGTGACCGTCCCGGACCACGGCTCGCCCATCGAGATCCGCGTCCCGGGCCAGCCGCCGGTGAGGCTCGGGGAGGAGACGGGCGTACGGGTCACGGGCGAGGCGACACTGCACGCGAACGTCACGTCGTGAGGCTCCCTTGCCGGAACCACCCCCCGACGTCGACGTGCGCTTCGCCGACGTCATGTGCGCGACGTGGCGGTCACCGGCCGCCGCGACCGGGCGGTCGGCGGAACGGATTGGGCAGGGGGAGGTAGCGCGCAGCCGCGCCGTCCGCCCCCGTCCATCTGAGCAGCAGGTTCGTCTTGCCCGGCAGTGTGGGCGAGTCGAGCAGGTCGGCGACCTCCGGCACGTGGCCGTGGCGCTCCAGCTCTCGTCGTACGGCGGGCCGGGGGTCGAGCGCCGGGTGGTGCTCGGTCAGGGCCGCCGCGATCTCCAGGAGGTTGTTGACGAAGAGGCAGTAGACCAGCCGTTCCCAGCCGGCCGCGCGCGTGACGTCCGGGAGGAGCTTCACCCCCTCGGCGTCGCGGTAGACCACCTGGACGGGGGTGCCCGAGGCGTCGCAGGCGACGACCGTGTTCTGCAGGTGGGCCTCCAGCACGACGCCGTGGCCGTGGAACGCGGCGAGGGCCGGGGGGACGACCGCCCGCAGATACGCGTCCCACCAGGCCTCGGGGTCGGTGGCGCGCAGGAGCGGGTTCCCCGGGAAGGCCCCGGCGCTCTCGGTGAGGGCGGCGGCGAGGACGGGTGTCGTGCCGGGGGGCACATGGCCGCCCAGGCCGTCCCGCACCAACACCGCCAGCTCCTCGAACGCGAAGGCGGCGGTGCGGTAGCCGCGGTCGCTCAGCCAGGCACCCGGCGATCCGGCGAAGGCCCCCGTGACCGCCCGGTCGGTGCGGCGCAGCCTGAGCAGGTCGTGCCGCCACAGCCGGCGGATGTCGTTGGTGATCCGCACATCGAGGCTGAACTTCAGGAAGAGGTCGGAGCCGGGACCGCCGACGGCCTCAGGTACCGCCTCTGGTCCCGCCTCGGGCACGTACACCGTGCGGATCGCCGCCGTCGGCCACGTCTCCCCCCGCGTCCGGCCCAGCCGTACGAGTCGACCGTCCGCGAACGCCTCGGTCAACTCGTCGCCCACCAGGTCGAGTTGCCAGGGGTGGGCCGGAAGAAGCCGATAGCCGGGCGGGGCCGAGCCCAGGGTGTCGAGGGCGGTGGTGTCGCCCTCCTCGACCACCGCGTCCTCACGGACGCCGAGGAGGGTCAGCGGAAACCGGACATACGCCTCCGGCGCGTACGGCAGCCAGGCGGTGGCCGGCCCGCCGCCGCGCGCCTTGGGCGCGGGATGGTACGGATGACCGGTGATCAGGGACTGTTCGGAGCGCCGGTACGGGTCCTCCGGCACCGGCGCGTGGGCGCGCCGGGCCAGGAGGGCGGCCACGGCCTCTCGGCTGTCCAGCATCTCGGCGGGCAGTTCGGAGTTGGCGAGGCCGGCGAGGGCACGCAGTTCCTCGGCGACGAGTTTGACGAGGTCGGTGTGGGTGAGAGCGTGCCAGCCGCCCTCCGTGCGCACCTCGGGGTGGGTGGGACGGCGGGAGCCGCGCACCCGCAGGAGGCGGCCGCTGCCCCTGAGGCGGTGCACCACGGTCACGCCCGACGACCCGGCCGGCTCTCCGTCCGGCCCTCCCTCCGGCGCACGGGCCGACTCCCCCGCCTCCCGCAGAAGGCAGTTGAGCAGGGGTGCGGCGGCGTGGGCGTCGGCGACGGCGCCGATGCTGTCGCGGGGCGGGTTGGCGTCCACGGGGTCCATTCGTTCCTTACGGTGCACTCGTGATCAGTATGTCTGCCCCTCACGCCTCGTCGCGAAGCAGCCATGAGGCGTCCGCCCGCGATGCCGTCACGCGTCGCGGAGGAGGCGGACGGGCAGTGGTCGTACGCCGACGCTCGAACCGACATCCCCGTCGCCACCCGTACCCGCCCGACACCGCGCCCGCACTCGTCGTCCCTGCACCCGCACCCGAGGAGCCCCTCCGTGGCCCGTCCCCCCGCGATCGACGCCGAAGCCGACGCCGAGGCCTCGCTCGGCGCCGAGTTGGGCGCCGTACGCCCTGATCTGACGCTGCCGTACACGACCGCGCTGCCCGGCGCCCGGGCGGCGGTGCTGACCCGGCTGTGGCGCGGCCTCGTCCACGAACCGCTGCCCTGGGTGGTGCGGCGGGAGACGGCCGGAGCGGACGGGGTCACGCTCCACCTCGCCGACGGCCGGCGGCTGCACGGCCCGGCCGTGGACCCGTACGGCACCGCGGCGCGGGTCGAACAGGTGTGGTTCGACGAGCGCCCGTACGACCGTCCGGCACGGCTGATGAGCGCGCTCGCCGTCCCGCACAGTGCCGCCTTCGCCGCCGAACTCGACCACAGTGTGGCCTCCTTGGCCCTGTCGCGCGCCAACCGGGGTGCGCAGCTCACCCCCTTGGCTGTCCCGGCCCCGAGGGCGGGCTGGGAGTGGGAGCAGGCGATCGTCGACGGTCACCCCTTCCACCCCAACTGCCGTTCCCGGCCCGGCTTCTCGGTCGGCGACCAGCTCGCCTACGGGCCGGAGCACCGGCAGGTGGTACGGCTGGGGCTGGCGCCCGTCGACGACGCGCTGGTCGTCGGGGCGTGGCCGGACGTGCTGCGGGACGGCGGACGGGTACTGGTCCCGGTGCATCCGTGGCAGGCGGCCCATGTCCTCAAGTGCCCCTTGGGGGAGGCGATCGAGGCGCATCCGCTGATGTCGCTGCGCACCCTCGCCCTCGCGGACGGCGGTCCGCACGTCAAGACCGCGCTGAGTGCCCGGCTGACCTCCTCCGTGCGGGACATCTCGGTCTACTCGATCGAGACCTCGGCGATCGTGTCGGACTTCATGGCCGAGGTCGCGGCCCGCACCGAAGGACTGCTGCACGTCACGCGCACACTCGGCGCGGTCACCGCCGGTTCGCCGGATCTCGCGGCGGTGCTGCGCGAGTCACCGGACACGTACGCGGACACGGCGGCCGGTGAACGGATCCTGCCGGTGGCGGCCCTGGCGACGACCGAGCTGCCGCGGTCGCCGTCCTGGCTGACGGACTTCACCCGTCTCGCGCTCACGGTCTCCCTCCGGCTGCTCGACGTGGGTGTGGCCCTGGAGGCGCATGGCCAGAACCTCCTGGTGGTCCTGTCCCCGTCGGGTGCCCCCCGCCGTCTCGTCTACCGCGACCTCGCGGACATCCGGGTCAGCCCGGCACGCCTCGCCCGGCACGGCATCGCGGCGCCCGCGATGACCGGCCGCATCGTCACGGACGACGAGAGGACCCTGCGCCGCAAGCTGTTCGGCGCCCTGATCACGGGCACGCTCGGTGCGACGGCCGGTTCGACGCCCGTCCTGCGCGAGGCGCTCGCCGCCGCCGTACGGGAGCTGCCGCGCACCGCGGATCTGGGTACGTTGCTGGAGGGGCCGGTACCGACGAAGGCGTTGACGCTGATGCGACTTTCGCCGGAGCGGCCCGGCGACATCTGGGCGGATGTGCCGAGTCCGCTGCGGTGAACGGCCCGTGGACAGCGGGTCTCGTTTTGAAGCACGGCCCCCCGGATCAATAGGATCCGCCGATGATCACAAGACAACGGCTGGCAGCAGGGGTGCTCGCCCTGCTCGCCGCCCTGACGGCCGGGATCGCGGTCCCGTCCACGGCTGTCGCCGACGAGACCACGGCCACCGCGCCCAAGGTCAACCTCCTGTTGGACGTCAGCGGTTCGATGCGGGCCAAGGACATCGACGGCGAGTCCCGCATGGCCGCGGCGAAGCAGGCGTTCAACGAGGTGCTGGACGCCACGCCCGAGGAGGTCCAGCTCGGCATCCGCACGCTGGGCGCCAACTACCCGGGCGACGACCGGAAGACGGGCTGCAAGGACACCGCGCAGCTCTACCCGGTGGGGCCGCTGGACCGCACGGAGGCGAAGACGGCGGTGGCGACGCTCACGCCGACCGGCTGGACCCCGATCGGCCCCGCGCTGCTGAAGGCGGCCGACGACCTGGAGGGCGGCGAGGGCACCAAGCGGATCGTGCTGATCAGCGACGGCGAGGACACCTGTGCCCCGCTCGACCCGTGCGAGGTGGCCCGTGAGATCGCGGCGAAGGGCATCGGCCTGACCATCGACACGCTCGGCCTGGTCCCGAACGCCAAGCTGCGCGTCCAGCTCAGCTGCATCGCCGAGGCGACCGGCGGCACGTACACCTCGATCGAGCACCGGGACGAACTCACCGACCGGGTCAACCAGTTGGTCGACCGAGCCGCCGACCCCGTGGTGGTGCCGAAGGCCGTGGAGGGCGCCGAGGCGTGCGCGCAGGCGCCCACGCTGACGTCCGGTCTCTACACGGACCGCCAGGAGTTCGGGCAGCAGCGCTGGTACCGCGTGGACGTGGAGCCGGGCCAGGAGCTGCGGGCCTCGGTGAGCGTCGCGGCGGACCGTGACGTCAACCCGGACTACGGGGTGCTGCTGCGCGCCGTGACCACGAAGAACCGCGAGATCGTGCGCGGCGAGGCGGCCGACACCGGCCGTACCGACGTCATCTCCGCCGGTCTGCGGCACCCGAAGCCGGAGGCCGACGGCGAGGAGGACGAGGACGTCGCCGAGACCGTCTGTCTCCAGGTGACCCACTCCTACTCGCCGGCGAGCGGTGTGAAGACCACGCCCGGTCTGCCGCTGGAGATCACCGTCGATGTCGTGGACGGGCCCGACCAGGCCGCCGACGTGGCCTCCTTCGGCCTCGGCCGCGGCTGGTGGCTGCTCGGTGTGTTGGTGCTCGTCGGGTTCCTCGCGGGTGTGCTGTGGGGCTGGCTGTCACGTTGGCGGGTCGCGGTCTGGAGGACCAACTGATGCGGATCACACGTGTGTTGAGCGCGGCCCTGCTGGCGCTGGGCCTGGCCGTCTCCCCGGCGGTCGCGGACTCCACGCCGTCCGCGAGCCCCTCGGACGGCGGTGACGCGCCCACCGAGGCGGGCACGTCCTTCCGTACGGCCGGGGAGTTCGAACAGGGGCAGACCGCGACGGCGAACGCCTCGACCGGTGACTACCTGTACTGGTCGTTCCCGGCCGACGCGGGGCAACGGCCCACCGTGCGGGCGACCGTCAAGCTGCCCGAGGGTGCCGAGTCCTCCTCGACCTGGCAGATCGACGTGTACGACGGGCTGCGGCGCCGCCAGGCCTGCCAGTACGGGGCGCAGACCCGGACCGCCGGAGCGGGGGCGGGGTCCGTCGAGTTGTCCTGCACCCTGCGGACGGTCCGCGCGTGGTCGGAGGAGTGGGCCGACGACCCGCTGCCGGGCACGTACTACCTCCGGCTCACCACGACCCGGCTGGCCACGGCCGATCTGGGGCTGCCGGTCGGCGCCGAGGTCGAGGTCGACTCCAAGGACATCGGCGGGTCGGCGGCGGTCGACGGGTCGCTGGCCCAGCCGCTGGTCCCGGGGATCGCGGTGACGTCCCGGCAGGAGGACGACGAGGACTCCTCGGCCGAGGCGGTGCTCTCGTCCCTCGAACCCGACGACGGGTGGGCCTCCGGCTGGTGGAGCGACCGGTGGGTGTGGACCGCGCTGGGGGCGGTGCTGGCCGCGCTGGCGGGTATCGCCGGGTACTCGCTGACGCGGGGGTCGGGCCGCCCGGGTCGCGTCCCACCGCCGGGCGCCTGACGCGCCGTCCGGTAGGGAGTTCGCCGGGCCGCCCCACCGATCTCGTCCGCGGCCCGGTGGGGCTTCTCGCGCAGTTCCCCGCCCCCCTGAAAAGCAGGGGCTACGCCCCTCGCTTTTCAACCCCCAAGCCCCCTGCCGGTTCAAGCCGACAGCCCCCGCCCCCCTTCAGGCCCGCAGGGCCTGAAGGGGGGCGGGGAATTGCGCGAGAAGCCCCACGCACCCGAAGCTCACCCACGGCGCTCGACAACCCCTCACACCTCCCGCAACTCCTTGGCCAGCGCCCCCTCCCCTTCCACCTCGACCCGCCCGGCCCGCACCGCATCCCCCAGCCCCAACTCCCCCCGGCCGAGCGCACCGCAGGTGTCCGTGTCGAGGGTCAGCCGTACGTCCGCCTCCCCGGGCGCGGGCCCGTCCCCGTACACCGGCCCCTCCTCCGCCTCCGCCCCGGCCCACACATGGAACGCCCCTTCCTCCAGCCGGACCTCGACGAGGCCCGCACCACTCCCGGCCAGCTCGCGCAGCCCCCGCAGCAGCGGCAACGCGAACCAGTGCGCCCGAACCGCGTCCGTGGCCCGGCGTTCCCCGAGCGCCGACTCCCCCCACGCCCCCAGCGCCTGCAGCACCGGCAGCAACTCCCGTCCCCGGCCGGTGAGTTCGTACACGTACGCCGCTCCCGGCGGCGGCAGCCGGCGTCGTGTCGACAGACCGTCCCGTTCCATGTCCTTCAGTCGCGACGCGAGCACGTCCGTGCTGACGCCCGGCAGGTCCGCGTGCAGATCCGTGTAGCGGCGCGGCCCGGCCAGCAGTTCGCGCACGATCAGCAGGGTCCAACGGTCACCGACGAGGTCGAGCGCCCGCGCGGCGGAACAGTACTGGTCGTAGCTTCGGCGAGGTGACATGGGACGCAGTCTAGACATGTCGTTGGACTTTCCAAGCACCTACTTGGTAAAACCAAGCATCACAACGAACCGGAGGGCGAGGGCGCATGGAGTTCCGGCAGTCGAGCAAGCTCAGCGAGGTCTGTTACGAGATCCGCGGCCCCGTGATCGAGCACGCCAACGCGCTGGAGGAGGCGGGACACAGCGTCCTGCGCCTCAACACCGGCAACCCCGCGCTCTTCGGCTTCGAGGCGCCGGAGGAGATCATCCAGGACATGATCCGGATGCTCCCGCAGGCCCACGGCTACACGGACTCGCGCGGTGTCCTCTCGGCCCGCCGCGCGGTCGCCCAGCGCTACCAGGAGCGGGGCCTCGACGTCGACGTGGACGACGTCTTCCTCGGCAACGGCGTCTCCGAGCTGGTCTCCATGGCCGTACAGGCGCTGATCGAGGACGGCGACGAGATCCTGATCCCCGCCCCCGACTTCCCCCTGTGGACGGCGGTGACCACCCTCGCCGGCGGCAAGGCGGTCCACTACCTCTGCGACGAACAGGCCGACTGGTACCCGGACCTCGACGACATGGCGTCGAAGATCACCGACCGCACCAGGGCCGTCGTCATCATCAACCCGAACAACCCCACCGGCGCGGTCTACCCCAAGGAGATCATCGAGGGCATCCTCGACCTCGCCCGCCGTCACGGCCTGATGGTCTTCGCCGACGAGATCTACGACCAGATCCTGTACGACGACGCCGTCCACCACTCGGCCGCCGCGCTCGCCCCCGACCTGGTCGTCCTGACCTTCTGCGGTCTGTCCAAGACGTACCGCGTCGCGGGCTTCCGCTCCGGCTGGCTGGTCGTCACCGGCCCCAAGCAGCACGCCCGCAACTACCTGGAGGGCCTGACGATGCTGGCCTCCATGCGGCTGTGCGCCAACGCGCCCGCCCAGTACGCCATCCAGGCCGCGCTCGGGGGGCGGCAGTCGATCACCGACCTCACCACCCCCGGCGGCCGCCTCCACGAGCAGCGCAACGTGGCGTGGGAGAAGCTCAACGAGATCCCCGGCGTCTCCTGCGTGAAGCCCAAGGGCGCCCTGTACGCCTTCCCCCGGCTCGACCCCAAGGTCCACAAGATCCACGACGACGAGAAGTTCGTCCTGGATCTGCTCCTCCGCGAGAAGATCCAGGTCGTCCAGGGCACCGGCTTCAACTGGCCGGCCCCCGACCACTTCCGCATCCTCACCCTCCCCCACGCCGACGACCTGGACGCGGCGATCAGCAGGATCGGCCGCTTCCTGAGCGGGTACCGGCAGTAGCCGACGGCCGGAACCGGTGGCCGTCGACGGCGGGTGGCCGTGGACGTCGGTACGGCACCGTCGCGTACGCCGACCGGGGTGTCGGCGTACGCGGGCGTCCGGGCATCGGTGCCCACCCGGCATGGGTAGCCCTTCCCCATGACTGAGCGTCCGCTGCTCCTCCTCGACGTCGACGGCCCCCTGAACCCGTTCGGCGCCCGCCTGTGGCGTCCTCGCGGCTATGAGTCCCACCGGGTGCGCCCGGCCTACTGGTCCTCCCGGCAGAAACCGGGCTCCCGGCGGCTGCGCCGGGGCCTGCGGATCCGGCTCAATCCGGCGCACGGCGAGCGACTGCTCGCGCTGCCCTACGAGTTGGCGTGGGCGACGACCTGGATGCACGAGGCCAACGAGATGATCGGCCCGGTGATCGGGCTGCCCCGCGATCTGCCGGTCATCGAGTTCGCCGACCTCTTCGCCGAGGACCCGGACGGGCTGTACTGGAAGACCCGGCAGGTTCTGGAGTGGGCGGCGGGACGGCCGTTCGTCTGGGTCGACGACATGATCACCGACCTCGACGTCAGGCATGTGGCCGAGCACCACGACACCGCCGCGCTGCTGCTGCGGATCGATCCGCGCCGGGGGCTACGGGAGGCGGAGTTCACGGAGTTGGAGCGGTGGGCCCGTGCCCTGTGAGGCGCGGGACGCCGTCGGGCGCCGCGGACTCGTAGCCTGGGGGCATGGGTGATCTTCTTCTTGTGCGGCACGGTGAGACCGAGTGGTCGGTGTCCGGGCAGCACACCGGCTGGACCGACATCTCACTGACGGACCACGGCCGCGAGCAGGCACGCGGCCTCGCCCCGCTGCTCGGCTCGCACCGCATCGGAGCCGTGTTCGTGAGCCCGCTCAAGCGCGCCCGGGAGACCGCCGACCTGGCCGGACTCACCGGAGCGCGCGTCGACGCCGACCTCGTCGAATGGGACTACGGCGGGTACGAGGGCGTCACCACCGTCGAGATCCACCGCACGCGGCCGGAGTGGTTCCTCTTCACGGACGGCGTGGCGCCGGGGCCTCCGGAGCACCCCGGGGAGAGCCCGGAGGAGGTCGGAGCCCGTGCCGACCGCATGCTGGCCAAGGCCCACGCGGCGCTGGCGAACACGGAGGGCAGCGTGGTGTTCGTGGCCCACGGTCACTTCCTGCGCGTGCTCACCGCCCGCTATCTCGGGCTGCCCGCCTCCGGCGGCGCGCTGTTCCAGCTGGCCACGGGCACGGTCTGCCGGCTCGGCACGGAGCACGGGCGTCCGGTCCTCGCGGGGTGGAATGTCAGACCCCCCTCGTAGTCTCCGTATCCGTAGGCGTGACCCATGGCCGGTTCGGGTGAGGGAGGGTGCCGTGACACGACCGCCGACCGCCGCCCAGCGGCGCATCATCGACGCCGCCGAGCCCGTGACCGGGCGGCTGACGGGTACGGAGCACCAGCTCGCGGCCCTGGTGAAGCGGGGCCTGGCCTTCCGGCATCCGCGCCCGCCGCACGACCACTTCCTCACACCGGCCGGGCATCGCATACGGGAGACGGCACCGGCACCGGTCCCGGAGACGGCCCCCCGGGAGCAAGCCCGGACGGACACCCCTCCCGCCGGAACCGGCGTCTTCGCCGCGCGAGTCGGCGGTGAGGAGGCCGCCGCCACCGGACCGGCTCGGGCCCGGGAGGTCCACAGCGCCTGGCAGGGGCTTCTGGAACTGCGCCGGATGACGAACACCGGCGGCGCCACGGACCGCCCCTGCGGCTGGGAGCGCACGCATCTGGTGCAGGCCGCCGCGCTGGCACTGGAAGCCGCGGGCCACCCGCCCGCCGGAACGGACCCGGCGGGCGGCGGTTACCGCGTGCGGGCCACGCCCCAGCCCGAGGCCGTCGCCGTACGGGAGCCCGACGCGCAGGCGCTGCGGGCCTGCAGGGCGACGCTGGAAGAGGCGGGCTGGCACGCGGGCGAGCACACGGATCCCCGGACGCGCGAGCGCTATCTGTTGGCTTCGCCGAGACGCGTCTAGCGGATCGAGCCGGGGTGAGGCGGGGGTCGGGGCGGGGCGAGGCGGGGTCGACTGAGCAAGCGCTCAGTACGCTAGGGGGCGTTCCGTTCGCCTCAGGTAGGGGGAGTCATGGCCGAGCCGTTTTACGTTCCGGTGACCGTGCGCGGGTACGAGACCGATGTGCAGGGGCACCTGAACCAGAGCGTGTACCTCCAGTACGGCGAACACGCGCGGTGGTCTCTGCTGCAGGCCGCCGGGATACGTCAGGCCGATCTGCTGGCGAAGGGGGTCGGACCCGTTGCGCTGGAGACGACGGTCCGCTACCGGCGCGAGCTGCTGGCCGGTGACGAGGTCGAGGTGACGTGCGTGTTCGTGTGGGGCGAGGGCAAGACGTTCCGCATCGAGCAGACCGTACGCAGGACGGACGGCACGGTGGCCGCCGAGATCACGGGTGTCGGCGGGCTGATGGATCTGAGGATCCGCAAGCTGGTGGCCGACCCCCGGGAGTACTTCCGGGTCCTGGCGACGGACCCCACCCTGTTCGGGCTGTAGGCCCGGCGACGGACCGCCCCGCCGACCGGGGCTCGACAGGGTCGCGGTCCCGGCGTCGCCGACCCGGGCTCGACGAGACGACGGGTCCCGGCGTCGTGGGCCGAGGGCTGGCGCTCCCGGTCCACGACGCCGGGGACTCACGGCCGGTGGCCGCTCAGCCCAGCGGGTTCAGCAGCTCCGGGTCGTTCTCGAAGGCGAAGAGCAGCAGGTCCGCCATGGTGAACCTGCCCTTCCGGTGGGACGGGAGGCTCGGGCGCCAGCCCGGGTGCTTCACGATCGACCTCCGGCTGCCCTCCATCGCCCGGTGGAAGACCTCCGCCACGAGGGTGCCGCCGACCCCGGTGAGGCTGCCGGGGCGCGCTTCGTTCACCTCGGCCTCGCGCAGCACGTAGAACCAGAGCGGGGTGTGCTCCACGAGCTGGGTGCGCTCGGCGTCGGTGAAGCCCTCCAGCGCGGCTCCGCCGTTGCCGCGCAGGATCTGGTCCTCCGTCAGGGGCTTGAAGCCCATCTGGGCGGCCAGTTGCGGCCCGGTGGCCAGCTCGACCATCGAGGCCCGCACCAGGTTGCGGAACGCGAGGTTGCGCTGGATGGGCGGCGGGGCCGGGCGGCCCCGGCCGTCGAAGGTGCCGGTGGGCAGCGTGGACAGGGGGTCGACGAGCAGGGTGTCCAGCCGCTTGGCCACGTTGAACTCGCGCTCCGGCACGACCAGGTCGTCCCGGCCGATCTCGCCGAAGTCGAACAGCCGGCGGAAGTCGACGATCCAGTTGCTCGGCAGCCGCAGGTTCTCGCCGGAGTCCGGGTCGTCGAGGTCGCTCAGGTCGTCCGGTCCCGGGGTGAGGTTCCCCGCCGTCCCGCTGAAGCGGAACAGCAGCCCGAGCGAGGCGATCGGACCGGGGCCGCCCGCGCGGAACACGCTGTTCCACTGGTAGGCCCCGCGCACCATGCTGTGGCCGAGGCGGTAGGCCGCCACCGAGAACTCGATGGGCATCGTCGGGAAGTCGCCGGGGCGGACGTACCCGGGGCGTTCGAAGTGCCTGCGTCCGCGTTCGAAGACCCGCTCGACGATGTCCGGGTCGACGATGCGCGGCAGGAAGTCGGTGCGCAGCACCCACTGGTAGTGCTTCACGACGAGCTCCCGGGCGGCCTGGAACAGCCGGTGCTCGGGCACTCCGCGGTCGGCGAGGTGGTCGACGACCCGGTTGTGGAAGCGGATGAAGGCCAGGTGGAGCTGGCCGACCGCGAGGTTCTCGTCGTTGCGTGTGTCCGGGATGAGCGGGGCGCGCTGGTCGGCCCGGGTGCCGCCGGCCGCCTCGCCGGCCCTCGGCAGATCGAAGCCCTCGCGGTCGATGTTGGACGTCGACTCGGGCGGGAAGTCCACGCCGAGCGTCGTGCCCATGCGCAGGCGGCCGCCGGGCTCGTAGAAACGGGCGCTGCCCGCGTGGCGCGGGCCCATGCCGTAGAGCGAGTCCAGGTCGAGGGCGGGGCTGCGCCCCTGCACCAGGTCCTCGACCGGGACCGGCTCGCCCAGGCCCACCTGGGTGCGGTCCAGGGTCAGGTCGTGGTCGACGAACTGACCGAGATACGTGAACCCTGCCGGGATCGACGCGCCGGGCTCCCCCGAGTCCGGGTCGGCGCCGCCGGTGCCCGTGGTCATGGCCACGGCCAGCTTGCCGAGCAGTTCCTCGTCGAGCTGGACCCCCTTCTCACCGAACCGGGAGAAGCGGAAGGCCATCTGCTGCTCGGTCGCGCTCGGCACGCGCGCGACCGCCGCCCCCTTCTCGAACTCCAGGATCCGGCCCTCGTTGACGACGTAGTAGGTCTCGCGATGGTGTCGGTGCACCATGTGTGTCCCCGTTCTGTCCCCCGGCTCCGCGAACGGCCACAACCGGACTTACTGGTTCTCCCCGCCGGTACCGGCCCTCACCGGACGCAAAGCGATCATTCAGATAAATCCCTGTTTTCCGACAACGCGTCGGTCGCGAGGAGCGGTTCCCGAACCAGGAAATCTACTCATATTGGTGTAGGAAGCGGCCGTTCACGTCGGGTTCTCCCCCGTGTGGCCGCGTGTCCGCGCACAAGTGGGGTGTCGGCGGGTATTCCTCCCACGGCGTACCCCCACCCATCGCCCCCCACCGCCCCCACCGCACCCCGGAGACACCATGCCGCTCGCCCGCCGTGCCCTGCTCACCGCGTTCGCCGCCGGTTCCACCGCCGCCTGCACCTCGGCCCGCGCGATTCCCTCGGACGACGCGCCCCGCACCGACAAGGCACAGCGCACGGCCTCGGTGGCGGCCAGAAGGCTGCTGCCGGACCACTGGCGGCAGATCACCTTCCTGGAGGGCAGGGAGAAGGACACCTTCCGCGTGTCGGGGAGCACGGGCCGCATCACCGTCGCCGGTGACACGCCGGCCACGCAACTCACCGGCCTCAACTGGTACTTGAAACACGTCGCGTACGCCGACATCAACTGGGCGGGCGAGCAGACGGACCTCCTGCCGCGCGAGCTGCCGGGCCTCGACCAGGCGGTGAGCCGCCGGGCGAACGTCGTCCACCGCTTCGCCCTCAACGACACCAACGACGGCTACACCGGCGCGTACCTGGACTGGGGGTACTGGGAGCGCGAGCTGGACGTGCTGGCGCTGCACGGCTACAACGAGGTCCTCGTCTACGCGGGCGCGGACGCGCTGTACCACCGGGTGTTCCAGGAGTTCGGGTACGGCGAGGAGGAGCTGCGGGCGTGGGTGCCGGGCCCGGCCCACCAGCCGTGGTGGCTGCTGCAGAACCTCTCCGCCTTCCCCTCCCCCGTCTCCCGGCAGCTCCTGGATGCGCGGGCCGTCCTCGGCCGCCGGATCGCCGACCGGACCCGGGAGCTGGGGATGACACCGGTGTTCCCCGGTTACTTCGGGACGGTCCCGGCGGGCTTCGCGGAGCGGGTCCCAGGGGCACGGACCGTGCCGCAGGGCGAGTGGATGGGCTTCGCGCGCCCCGACTGGCTGGACCCGCGCGGGGCCGAGTTCGCCACGGTCGCGGCGGCCTTCTACCGGGTGCAGGACGAGATGTTCGGTCCGTCGACGCTGTACAAGATGGATCTGCTGCACGAGGGCGGCGACCCGGGCGACGTCCCCGTGGCCGACGCGGCGAAGGGCGTCGAGCGCGCGCTCCAGCGGGCGCGTCCGGGGGCCACCTGGGTGATCCTCGGCTGGCAGCACAACCCGCCGCGGGCGATCGTCGACGCCGTCGACAAGGAGCGCATGCTCGTCGTCGACGGCCTCTCCGACCGCTTCCCCACGGTCACCGACCGCGAGGCCGACTGGGGCGACACCCCGTACGCCTTCGGTTCCATCTGGAACTTCGGCGGGCACACCGCGCTCGGCGCCAACACCCCCGACTGGGCCGCGCTGTACGAGAAGTGGCGCACGAAGGACGGCAGCCGGCTCCAGGGGATCGCCCTGATGCCGGAGGCGGCGGACAACAACCCGGCCGCCTTCACCCTGTTCTCGGAACTCGCCTGGCGGGAGGGCGAGTTGGACCTGAAGACCTGGTTCGCCGAGTGGGCGCACGCCCGGTACGGCGCCCTCGATCCGCACGCCGGGGCCGCCTGGGACATCCTGCGCCGCACCGCGTACGGCACCACACGCGCCGACTCCTGGAGCGAGGGTGCCGACGGCCTGTTCGGCGCCCGGCCGGCCCTGAACGTCGTACGGGCCGGACGCTGGTCCCCCAAGCAACTCCGCTACAGCGCGGCCGAGTTCGAGCATGCCCTGGACGAACTGCTGCTGGTGCGGACCGGCTTGCGGGTCTCGGCGGCGTATCGCCGCGACCTCCTCGACGTGGCCCGCCAGGCCCTCGCCAACCGCAGCCGGGTGATGCTGCCGCAGATCAAGGCGGCCTACGACGCCGAGGACGCGGCCCTCTTCGCGAGGTCGAGCGCGGACTGGCTGTCGCTCATCGAT
The DNA here is from genome assembly GCF_032598905.1 of Streptomyces sp. 11x1. Lineage (NCBI taxonomy): Bacteria > Bacillati > Actinomycetota > Actinomycetes > Kitasatosporales > Streptomycetaceae > Streptomyces > Streptomyces sp. 11x1. The sequence goes on from NZ_CP122458.1 coordinate 2,043,226, forward strand.
CTGCTGGACGAGCTGGTGGCCACCGACTCCCGCCATCTGCTGGGTCGTTGGGTGGCACAGGCCCGCTCCTGGGGCGCGGACGCCGCCGAGCGGGACCAGTTGGCGTACGACAGCCTGTCGCTGCTGACCGTGTGGGGAACACGGAAGGGAGCGGACACGGGGCTGCGGGACTACGCCAACCGGGAGTGGGCGGGACTGGTCGGTGGGCTGTACCGGTTGCGCTGGTCGACGTACTTCGAGGAGCTGAGGGTCGCGCTGGCCGCGGGCCGGGCACCGGCGAAGATCGACTGGTTCGCCCTGGAGGACCGCTGGGCGCGGAACCCGGGGACCCTCGCGACCGAGCCGACCGGCGACACGTACACGGTCGCGACCCGGGTCCGGGACCGGCTCGCGGCCCTCTCCTGACGGACCCGGCGCGTGCGGCCCGCCCGGGACGGCCCGCCCGGGACACCGTTCCGGGGCGCGCAGGCGCGTGAGCGCCCCGGAGACGGCTGCCGTGGACCTCACCGAGGTCCACGGCTCTGGCCGAGGGCCGTCCCCCTCGACCAGAGCTCAGCAGGTCAGGCCCCGGCGGCGATCCGCGCCAGCCGCCGCGCCTCCTGCCGCGTCGAGCGGGCGATCGCGTCCTCGTCGACGTGCAGCAGGCGGTTGTTCGCAACGATCTGCCGGCCGTTCACGAACGACGCCGTCACCGGGGCCGCCGCGCCGAGGACCAGGGCGGCCACCGGGTCGGCGATCGAGGCGTGCGCGAGCGTGTCGAGCTTCCAGAGGACCAGGTCGGCGAGCTTGCCGGGCTCCAGGGAGCCGATCTCCCGCGCCCGGCCCAGGACCTGGGCGCCGCCGAACGTGCCGAGCCGGAGGGCCTGGCGGGCGGTGAGGGCGGCCTCGCGGTGGGCGCCGAGGCGGTTGATCAGGAGCGCGTTGCGCAGCTCGGTGTGGAGTTCTCCGGACTCGTTGGAGGCCGTGCCGTCGACGCCGAGGCCGACCGGGACGCCGGCCGCCAGCATGTCGGGGACCCGTGCGATCCCCGCCGCCAGCCGGGCGTTGGACGACGGGCAGTGGGCGACACCCGTCTTCGTACGGGCGAAGGCCTCGATGTCGGAGTCGTTCATATGGACGCAGTGGGCCATCCACACGTCCTCGCCGAGCCAGCCCGTGGACTCGAAGTAGTCGGTCGGGCCCATGCCGAACAGCTCGTGGCAGAACTTCTCCTCCTCGACCGTCTCCGAACCGTGGGTGTGCAGCCGCACCCCGAGGCGACGGGCCAACTCGGCTCCCTCACGCATCAGTTCGGTGGAGACCGAGAACGGCGAGCAGGGCGCGACGGCCACCTGGGTCATCGCGCCGAAGGAGGCGTCGTGGTGCTCCTTGACGGTGGCCTCGGTCGCCGCGAGGGCGCCTTCGAGGCTCTCGACGGCGAAGTCCGGGGGCAGGCCGCCGTCCTTCTCTCCGCGGTCCATGGAGCCGCGGGCCAGGGTGAAGCGGACGCCCGTCTCGCGGGCGGCGCGGATGATCGCTCCCGACAGGTCGCCCGAGTCCTTCGGGTAGACGTAGTGGTGGTCCATCGCGGTGGTGACGCCGCCGCGGGCCATCATCGCCAGGGAGCCCTGGGCCGCCGCGTGGACCATCTGCTCGTCGATGCGGGCCCAGGTCGGGTAGAGCGCGACGAGCCAGTCGAAGAGGTTGTGGTCGGTGGCCAGGCCCCGGGTGATCCACTGGTAGTAGTGGTGGTGCGTGTTGACCAGGCCGGGGGTCACGAGGTGGCCTGTCGCGTCGATACGGCGTACGACGTCCGCCAGGTCCTCGGGGGCCCGCCCCCTGCCGAGCGACTCGATGCGGTCGCCGGCGATGACGAGATGGCCGGTGGCGTACTCGGTGTCGTCGGCGTCCACGGTCGCGATCGAACAGTTCTCGATCACGATGCGCTGAACTGATGTCATGGTGCGCCCTTCAGAGGTTTGTCAGGTCCGCCGGGATCCTCGCCTCGCACCCGTCCCGCAGGACGGTGGCCTCGATCAGGCCGTAGGGGCGGTCGGCGGCGAAGTACACCTCGTTGTCGTTCTTCAGCCCGAAGGGGGCCAGGTCCACCAGGAAGTGGTGCTTGTTCGGGAGGGAGAAGCGGACCTCGTCGATCTCCGCGCGGTGGTCGATGATCCGTACGCCCATCTGGTAGAGGGTCTGCTGGAGCGAGAGCGAGTACGTCTCGGCGAAGGCCCGGAGCAGGTGCTGCTTCACCTGCTCGTAGGAGGTCTCCCAGTCGGGCATCGGCTGCTCGTCGTCGGTCCAGTTGAAGCGCCAGCGGCCGGAGACCTCGGTGGCGAGGATGCGGTCGTGCGCCTCGGGCAGGGTCGTGTACTTGTCCTTGACGTAACCCCAGAACTCGGAGTCGGTCGAGTTCATGACCGTGAGGTCCTTGAGACCGGAGACGACCTCCCACGACGAGCCGTCGTGGGTGATCTGGGTCAGCCGGGTCTCCTGGCCCTGCCGGACGAAGGAGTGCGCGCCCTCGCCGCCGTGCTCGATGCGCTCCCAGGCGTACTGCTCGATACGGATACGGGCCCGGTGGATGGCCGGCTGGGAGGTCACGAAGTGCCGGGCGAGATGGATGCCGAACTGTTCGGCGGACTCGATGCCGTGCTCCTTGGCGAAGGCGTACACGGTGTTCTTGGTGGTGTCCGTCGGCAGGACGTTCGCGTTCGACCCCGAGAGGTGGACCTCGTCCATGTCGCCGCTCAGCGAGACCGAGACGTTGAGGTCCTTGATGTGGTGGGTGGCGCCGTCCCGCGTGATGCGTACGACGCGGTTCTCGGCCTTGCCGTACTGGTTGGGTCCAAGGATGGGCATAGCTAGCTCCCTCGATAAACGGAGTAGCCGAACGGGTTGAGCAGCAGCGGTACGTGGTAGTGCTCGCCGGGCGTCACCGTGAAGGTGATGACGACCTCGGGGAAGAACACGGCACCGCTGTCCCGAATCGCGGGGGCGTCCTGCTGCGCATCGGCTTGCTTGTGCACGGTCTGTGCGGCGTTCCGGGCGAGGTACGGCTCGACCTCGAAGTCGAGTCGCACCTGTGTGGTGCCCTCCGGCAGGGCCGGGAGGTCCTTGCAGCGGCCGTCGGCGTCGGTCGCCGAGCCGCCGAGCACCCGCCAGTCCGCTTCCCGTCCGGAGCGGGCGGCGACGTGGACGGCGACGCCCGCGGCGGGGCGGCCGACGGAGGTGTCCAGGATGTGCGTGGACACCGAGGCGGTCGTGCTGGTGCTCATGATCGGGCTTCCTCTTCGACGTCGACGAGCCGGGCCAGGCGGATGCGGTTGATCTTGCCCAGTTCGGTGCGGACGATCTCGCGTTCCCGCTCCGGCGCGTTGCCGATCCGGTCCCGGACCGCGTCGCGCATCTGCTCGCCGGTCCGGCCGGTGGCGCAGATCAGGAAGACATGGCCGAACTTCTCCTGGTAGGCCAGGTTCAGTTCGAGCATCTCCGCCCTGAGCTCGTCGGAGGCGCCGGCCATGCCGCGCTGCTCCCGGGCCGAGGTCGGGTCGCCCGGCTTCGGGCGGCCGATCGGGGGGTGCCCGGCCATGGCCTGCGTCAGGTCTTCCTCGCCCAGTTCGGCCATGGCCGCGTCACTGGCGGCGAGGAGGTCCTCGACGGCGGCGTAGGGGCGGCCGGCGAGGAGTCTGCGCCCCCATGCGTCCGAGGCGCACGCCTCGTGGAGCGCGGCGACGGCCACGTGCTCCTCCAGGGCGTTGAAACGGGCGAGGCCCGGTGTCGAGGAACGCGAAGTACGCGAAGTCACGGGAGCCTCCGTGCCGTGGTGCTGGACTGGCTACGGCAAGCTAACGCCCCGCGACGACATTGCGTCAACAGTTTGTTGAAAAATCGCGGTTACGGCACTCGCTCGCGGGACTCAGGCCTCTTTGTCACGGTTGAGGTAGTTGTAGACGGTGAAGCGACTGACCCCGAGGGCGCTCGCGACGGTCTCCACGCCGTGGCGCACCGAGAAGGCGCCGCGCGCCTCCAGCGTCCGTACGACCTCCTGCTTGGCCTTGCGGTCGAGGTCGGCGAGCGGCCTGCCCTTCTGGCGCTCCATCGTGGCAAGGATGTGATCCAGCGACTCGGCGAGCTGCGGCAGCCGTACGGCGACGACGTCCGCACCCGCCCAGGCCAGGACGACGTCGTCGGGGCCGGCCTCGTCCGGCGGGAGCATGAGACCGCCCATGGCGTCGACCAGCGGCTTGACCGCCGCGACGAAACGCTCGTCGTCGGCGCCGGTCACTCGCCGCCCTCCCCGACAACATTGACCTGGAGCGAGATCCGAGTGGCGCCGGACTCCAGCGTCCGGCGCAACAGGGCGTCCACGGCCGCCAGCACGGCGTCGGCCCGCCCCTCCGCCGTGTTGCCGAACGGGCCGACGTCGACCGCGTCCAGGTCGGCCGCCTCGACGACCTCCCGCGCCACGAGCGCGTGCGCCGGGGCCTCGTCGAGGTCGAAGGGCTCGGTCGTGAACTCCACTCTCAATCGCACTGTGCCCCCAAGGCAAACACTCTGACCTGCACCTTCCCTCAACCCTCCGATGGAGAGGGCACAGCGGGGGCACCTTCGCCCGTCACCGTACGGAGAGCCCGGTCCACCGCCGCCCTTGTCCGCTCGTCCGACTCAGGGAAGAGATGGCTGTAGACGTTCAAGGTCATCGCGGCGTCGGTGTGCCCCAGCCGCTCCGACACGACCTTAACGGACTCCCCCGCAGCGATCGGCAGAGACGTGCAGGAGTGCCGCAAGGCGTGGGGCCCTGCCCTTGAGGAGGCTCGACCTCGGCGATCGCTGGACGCCGGATCTGCTCACTGAATGGCAGCGGCTGTCCGGCTTCGGTGAAGGCGGTGCCGTTCGGGGCACTCGGTCTGACCTGCTGTTGTGGCAGGGACAACGACATGGGCGGCTACTCTGCCTCTCCAGGCTTCCGGGTCAGCAGTGACCGCAGCTCCTTCAGCGCGGCCTCGGTGACGTCCGGCTCGTCGAAGACCAGCTGGTGCAGCACGAGGCCCTCCAGGGCGGCGAAGACGAGCCGGGTCAGGGCAGGGCTGGTGCCGTCGGGCAGGCTGCGGGACAGTTCCCTCTCCGTGGCCTGGAAGTACTCGTCGTACAGCGCGCGGATCTGCGGCAGCAGCTCGGGCCTGCGCCGGGATTCGAGCATGAGCTCGTACTGGAACGTCTGCAGGGCCGGCTCGCGGGTGACCATGTCCGCAAGTCCCGCCGCGAAGTCGGCGATGTCGCCCGTGCCGGGCTCCAGGGAGCTCGTACTCGCGCTGGTACGCACCGCGTGTTCCAGGGCTGCCTCGATCAGCGCGTCCCGCGAGCCGAAGTGGTGCACCACGAGCCCGTGCGTGACACCCGCCTCCTCCGCGACGGCGCGATAGGTGAGCTTGCGCAGCCCGCCCCGGGCCACCACCCGCACGGCCGCGTTGAGCAGGGCCTCACGGCCGGTCCCGTAGTCCACGCGCTTGCGGGGCCTGACGGCCGGCTTCTCGGCGGAATCGCTCATGAGCGCGACCCTACCCGTACGCCGGGACCGGCAGACCCTCGCAGGAGCGTCAGCGCTTCGGCGGGCGGATGCCGCGGAACTCCCAGTCGCCGCCGAGCGCGGTGGACAGCACCTCCTCGGACTCGGTGGGCTGCGCGCCGACGTCGGCGCGGACGGGAGTGGGGCCGGTGACGACGTGGTTGGTGAGCCGCCCGAGGCCCTCCACCTCGACCTCTACGACGTCACCGGGCCGTACGGGCCGGGAGTTGGCCGGTGTGCCCGACAGGAGGACGTCGCCCGGGTACAGGGTGATGGTGCGGGCGATGTCGGCGACGAGGTAGTGCATGTCCCATTGCATCTCGTCGGTCGAACCGTCCTGGACGACCTCGCCGTTGACATACGTCCGCAGGCTCTTGCCGTGGAAGTCCCAGTCGGTGACCAGCCCCGGACCGAGCGGGCACAGGGTGTCGGAGCCCTTGACCCGGAGCATCGAGCCGGCGTCGGTGTCACGGAAGTCGTGCAGGCCGTAGTCGTTGGCGATCGTGTAGCCGGCGATGTACTCGCCCGCTGCGGCCGGGGAGATGTTGCGCGCGGTCTTCCCGATGACGATGGCGACCTCGCCCTCGTAGTTGAGCCACTTGCAGCCCTCGGGCCGGACGATCGCGCCCTTGTGGGCGTTGAGGGCCGAGGTCGGCTTGTGGAAGTAGGTGGGCGTGGCCGGCAGCTCGATCCCGAACTCCTCGACGCGGCTACGGTGGTTGAGGTGGACGGCGATCACCTTGGAGGGGACGACCGGCGGCAGGTGGTGCGCCTCGTCGGTCTTGACGCGGCGGCCGTCCCCGGCGACCAGCTCGTCACCGTCGACGGTGACCTGGACGGCGGCGCCGTCGAGCAGGATGCGGCGGTACTCAGGCATGAGCGGACTCCTGTGCGGGGGTGTGGGATGCGGTCCAGCCACCCTCGGGGCGGTCGAACCAGAGGTGGACCTGGCCGGTGCCGATCGAGTTCTCGTACTCGCCGTACTGGCGGGCCTTGGCGACGCAGGCGCGCTCGCCGAGGGCGCCGGCCATCATCAGGTAGTGGAAGAACTTCGCCTCCGGCTTGTACTTCCAGAACTCGTCCATGGTGTCCAGGACCCGGTCGTGGCGGCCCTCCTTGAACCAGGCGATGCGCTCGTGGTCGGCCTCGCGCGCCTCGGGCGTGAAGATGTGCACCGGGTCGCTGGCCTCGTGGTCGCGCAACTCCCTGAGCGGCCAGAACGTGTGCGACAGGGCTCCGGAGGCGATCAGCAGCACGCGTCGCCCCGGGGTGGCGGCGATACCGTCGGCCAGGGCGCGGCCGAGGCGCAGGTGGTCCTCCATGTCGCCGGTCTGGCACACGCCGATGGTCACCCACCGCTTGTCCGGCAGTCCCTCGCCGAGGAACTTCCAGAGGTTGATGGTGGCGTAGTAGATCGGCAGGTACTCGTCCTCGATCGCGGTGATCCAGGTGCCGTGCTTGTCCGCGAACTTCTCGATGTTGTGGGCCAGTTCGGGATCACCGGGGAAGTCGTACGGCATACGGCACATGCCCCGGGGCAGTTCCTCCGAGGTGAACAACCCCGCCCGCCGCTGCTGCGCGGTCACCACGAACTCGACTGTCGTCGCCCAGTGCGAGTCGAGAACCACGACGGTGTCGTAGTCGTCCCGCTCGAAGACATCCTTCCGGAGCTGGTTCAGGCCCGTGACGAGGGTGATCTCCTTGCCCTCGTTGAGCTCCAGCCGGTCCTCTTCGGGCAGCACGATGGTGGGGACGTGGGCGAGGAGGCCCGCCCCGACGATCTCACCCATGGTTTGTCCATCCGTTCGGTGCGGTGACCGTGTTCTTCAGGTCGCAGTAGAAGTCGAAGCTCCAGGTGCCGCCCTCGCGGCCGACGCCGGAGAGCCGGGAGCCGCCGAAGGGTGCCTGCAGGTCGCGGACGAAGAAGCAGTTGACCCAGACCGTGCCCGCGACGAGCTGCCCGGTGACGCGTTCGGCGCGCTCCGGGTCGCCGGTGGCGACGGTGGCGGCCAGCCCGAAGCGGGTGCCGTTGGCGAGCCGGACGGCCTCGTCCTCGTCGGCGAAGGTCTGCAGCGTCAGGACGGGGCCGAAGACCTCCTCCTGCACGATCTCCGCATCCTGGTCGACATCGGTGAGCAGGGTGGGCGCGTAGTACTGGCCGTCCCCCCGGTGCCCCCCGATGACGGCGCGGGCACCGGCGGCCACGGCCCGCCGCACGAAGCCGTCGATCTTCTCCAGCTGGCGGGGGTGGATGTTGGGCCCGATGTCGGTGGTCTCGTCGCGCGGATCACCCTGCTTCAGCGCGCTCGCCCTCTCGGCGAACCGGCGCGTGAACTCCCCCGCGACCGACTCCTCGACCAGCAGCCGGGTGGCCGCCAGGCACACCTGTCCGGCGTTGTCGTACTGCTCCACCGCCAGGTCGACGGCAAGGTCCAGGTCCGCGTCGGCGAACACCAGCAGCGGCGACTTGCCGCCCAGTTCGAGGCTCAGGGGCGTGAGGTTCGCGGCCGCCGACTGCGCGATGCGCCTGGCCGTGGGCACCGAGCCGGTGAAGCTGATGCGGCGCACGTCCGGATGCGAGGTCAGCGCGTCGCCGATCTCGGAGCCGTAGCCCTGGACGATGTTGAGGACACCTGCCGGGAGTCCGGCCTCGGCGGCGATGTCGGCCAGCAGGGAGGCGGTCAGCGGGGACCACTCGGCGGGCTTGAGGACGACCGTGTCGCCGGCGGCGAGGGCGGGTGCGACCTTCCAGGTGGCCAGCATGAGCGGGGCGTTCCACGGGGTGATCAGGACGCAGGGGCCCGCCGGGTCCCAGGTGACGTGGTTGGTGTGGCCGCGTGTCTCGTAGTCCTCGTGCTCCAGCTGGAGCAGCCAGTCCGCGAAGAAGCGGAAGTTGTGCGCCACGCGCGGCATCACTCCGCGGCGGTGGGAGCGCAGCAGGGCTCCGTTGTCGGTGGTCTCGACGATGGCGAGCTCTTCGATCCGCTTCTCGACCCCGTCGGCGATCGCGTGCAGGATGCGGGCGCGCTGCGCGCGGGAGGTGGCGGCCCAGGCGGGGAACGCGGCCTTCGCGGCGGCCACGGCGGCGGCCGCCTCCATGGCCGTGCCCCGGGAGATGTGGCCGATCGTGTCGCCGTCGATGGGCGAGATGTCCTCGAACGTCTGTGTAGAGGCGACGCGCTCGCCGCCGATCCAGTGCCGGGTGTCGACGGAGACCCCGGCCACGGTGATGGTGTGTTCGCTCATGCTCTGTTCCTCCGGTCTCACGAGGTGGTGGGGTCTACTCGGCGCCGGAGGTGCCGGATTCCAGCAGTCGGCCGCCGTCCCAGACGACGCCGACCTGGCGGTAGTAGGCGGCGATCGGCTCGCGGATCTCCAGGCGGGCCAGTTCTTCGGTGGGCGCCTCGAACAGCTCCAGCTCGGCGTCGCCGCGCCAGGCCTGTCCCGCCTCGAAGGACGCGGCGCCCGACTCGATCAGCTCGTCCAGGGCGAGGCCCTTGCCCTTCTCGATGGAGGGCAGCCAGCGGTGGTGGGCCATCGGATGGGCGTTGACGAAGCCGTTCGTCTCCGACGGCTCGCGCAGGGTGACCACGGTGTGGGCGAGGCGCCGGTCGGCGGCGGCGAGCGTGGCGCCGAAACGGGCTCCCGCCTCGATGCGCGGGGCGGGGCCGTACGGGTGCGGGCGCGTCTGGTGGATCGAGCCGAGCTTCTTCGGGTAGCCCTGGTGCAGCCCGCGCGCGATGGCGAAGTCCTTGTCGACCCAGATGTAGACGCAGCGCGAGTAGGTCTGTCCCCGGTACTTGCAGCGGACGACCGCGAAGGCCTCCTTGTACTGGGAGAGCACCGGGTCGAGCAGCTCCACGCCGGACGCCGAGCAGGACTGCCAGTCGGCCCAGATCAGCGCCACCGCGCCCGGGTCCTCGTCAGCGAGCTCCAGCGGCTCGGGAAGCAGTTCGCGCACACGTGCCGGGTCGGTGCGGTACTCGACGGTGAGCAGGTCACCGGAGTACCGCCAGGGCGGTGAGGGGACCAGCGACGAGGCTCCGCTCGCCGTCTTGGGGAAGAAGAATCCACGGACGGTGGTCATGATCAGCAAAGTCCTTAGGCGATGAGGGCGGGCTGCTTGAGCAGTTCGGCGCGGTAGCGGGAAGCGGCGGCCGCCGCGGCCTGGCCGCCGAGGGCGACGACACCGGCCAGCCGGCCGCCGGCGTGGTAGCCGACGACGACGTCACCGTCGAGGTCGCCTTCGAGTACGCGCACGTCCTCCTTGCCGAGTACCGGTGCACCGAAGGACTGCAGGCGGAAGTCGTGCTGGTCGCTCCAGAAGGTGGGCAGCGGCGCGAACGGGGACAGCTCGTGGCCGGCGCCGGTCAGGTGGGCGACGAGGGTCTTCGCGGCGTGCTTGGCGGTGTCCGTGGGGATGCACCAGTGCTCCACACGGCGCGGCACGCCGTCGTAGCGGGCGTTGGGGAAGCGGGCGACGTCACCGACGGCCACCACGTCGGGCCGTCCGCCGACGCGCAGATGCTCGTCGGTGGGCACGCCGTCGCTCAGGTCGAGGCCGTTGCCGTCCAGCCACTCGGTGTTGGCGACCGAGCCGACCGACTCGACCACCACGTCGGCGGGCAGGACGGTGCCGTCGGCGAGGGCGACGCCGGTGACGTGGTCGTCGCCGGTGAAGCCGGTCACGCCCGTGCCGAGGGCGAAGCGCACACCGCGTTCTTCGTGACGCTTCAGCAGGGCCCTGGCGAGGAGCTCGCCCAGAGGGCCGACCATCGGCAGCGGCAGCGGGTCGACGACGGTCACCTCGCGGGCGCCCAGAGCGACGGCGGAGGCGGCGACCTCGCAGCCGATGAAGCCGCCTCCGACGACGACCACCCGGGCTCCGGGCCTGGTCAGTGCCTGCCGCAGGCCCTGCGCGTCGTCGATGGTGCGGACCGTGTGCCGGCCGGCGAGCGGGCCGGGGCAGCGCAGGCGCCGGGGCCGCATTCCGGTGGCGACGACCAGACCGTCGTAGGACAGTGCCTCGCCGTCGTCGAACTCGACGATGTTCTCCGCGAGCCGCGCGGCGACGACTCTGGTGCCCAGCCGCCACTCCGCGTCGGCCACGCTCGCCCGCGGGCGGAAGGAGAGCGACTCGAAGGCGGCCTTGCCGGCGAGAACCTCCTTGGACAGGGGCGGGCGGTTGTAGGGCATGTGCGGCTCGTCACCGACGAGCGTGATGGCTCCGGTCCAGCCGGCGGCCCGCAGTTGCTCGGCCGCGCGCAGGCCGGCCATGGAGGCGCCGGCCACGACGATGCGTGCACTCCTCGGCGTCATGGTCAGCCCTCGATACGGATGGCCTGGAGCGGACACACGTCGGCGGCTTCCTCGACCTCGTCGCGCAGCGCGTCGTCGGGGTCGGAGACGTGGGCCAGGTGGCCGCTGTCGTCCATGGAGAAGACATCGGGGGCGGCGAAGACGCACTGGCCGTGGTCCTGGCACTTGGTCATGTCGACGACGACCTTCATGGCCGGTCCTCCTGAAAGTGAGGGCGTCGGGGCGGGGAGCGAGGGGAGGAAAGAGGGGCCCGACCGCTGTGGGCCGGGCCCCGGCCAAGGGCCCGGCCGACTGGCCGAACCCTTACTCATTTGGCTTCAAACAACATAGGAAGCGACCCAGCCCTGGTCAATACCTATCCATGCGGATAATTTTTTTCCATCCCCTCTTGCGGGGCGTCCGTAGCACCCATACCGTTTGGCACCAAACAAGTCACCCCTGTGCCTCCACCAGCACCGGCCCTCTGACTTCCCTCGCCACCCACACCCCCAAGCGCCCGAGGAGACATCGGTGAGCGCAGCCCCAACCCCCAGCCTCCGTCAGCACATGCAGCGGCTCGCCGCCGAGGGCATCGACGTGGTGCGCGTGACCTATCCCGATCTCATCGGCACCGACCGCGCACGCGACATCCTGCTGGACCACCTGCCGTCGGCGTGTGACCACGGCCTGGCCTTCTGCCGGGCCGTCTACCACACCAGCCCCCAGGGCGACGTGGTCCCCGTCTCCGGCGGTCTCGACGCCGGCCTGCCCGACATCACCGTGCGACCGGACCTGGACACCCTGGTCCCCCTCCCCTGGGAACCCGGCGTCGCCTCCTGCCTCGCCGAGGTCACCGACCCGGCCACCGGCCTGCCCGCACCGGAGTCACCCCGCGATCTCCTGCGCACCGTCCTCGCCCGGTGTGCCGAACACGGCCTGCGTCCTGTGGTCGGCCCCGAGCTCGAGTACTTCCTCGGCGACGAGGACCCGGCCTCCCCGAGCGGCTGGAAGCGATACTCGGGCGCCGCCGGCGTCGTCTACACCGCCGGCCTGCGCGCCGACGGCGACAATCACCTGCTCCGCACGCTGCGTCTGCTGCGGGACATGAACATCGGCGTGACCAGCGGAAACCACGAGTTCGACGGGGGCCAGTTCGAGATCAACCTCACCCACTCCGACGCCCTGTCCGCCGCGGACCGCGCCTTCCGCTTCAAGTCCGCCATCAAGGAGCTGGCCCGGAAGGAGGGGAAACTCGCCACCTTCATGGCCAAGCCGTTCAACGACGCCGGCGGCTCCGGTTTCCACCTCCATCTGTCCTGCGACAGCTCCGACGAGGCAGGCGCCGGCAACGCCTTCGACGATCCCGCCGGTCCGTACGGGCTGTCCGCCACCGCCCGCCACGCCGTCGCCGGCATCCTCGCCCACGCCCCGGCCCTGGCCGCACTGGCCAACCCGACCGTGAACTCCTACAAGCGTTTCGGCCCGGACACCCTCGCGCCCTGGCTGATCGACTGGGGCCTGGACAACCGCAGCGCCATGGTCCGCATCCCGCCCGAGCGCGGCTCCGGCGCCCGACTCGAACTGCGCCTCGGTGACGCCAGCGCCAACCCGTACCTGCTGATCGCGGGCACGGTCGCCGCCGCGCTGCTCGGGGTCCTGGCCGGCGAGGAGCCCCCCGGCCCCTTGGAGGGGTACGGCTACGACACCGCCAGGGCGGCCGTGCTGCCCATGAGCCTGCCGGCCGCACTGGACGCCCTGGAAGCGGACACGGAACTGACCGACGTCCTCGGCAAGGACTTCACCGACTCCTTCCTCTCCTACAAGCGCAACGAGATCGAACGCTTCCAACGGCACGTCACCGACTGGGAGTTCACCGAGTACGCCTACCACCTGTGACGACTGGGAGCCATCCGATGACGACCGAGACCCCGACCGCCGCCGTGCACGAGCCGATGCCGCTGGCGGACGTCAACCTCGCCGACCTGGACAACTTCACCGACGGGATCACCCCGTGGCGTATGTTCCACACCCTGCGCCACCAGGACCCGGTGCACTGGCAGCCCGAGGGGGCCCCCAACTCCGGCTTCTGGGCGGTGACACGACACGCCGACATCGCCCGCGTCGACCGCGACGCAGAGACCTTCACCTCGATGAAGTTCGTCAACCTCGAAGAGGTCGACGAGGACCAGATCAAGACGCGTGCCTCCATCCTGGAACTGGACGGCGTCCGCCACCGCGCGTTGCGCAGCCTGCTCCAGCGCCAGTTCGGCGCGAACGTCATCAACAGCTACACCGACTTCCTGCGCGGCCTGACCGCCACCACGCTGGACGCGGCGCTCGCCAAGGGGAGCTTCGACTTCGTCAAGGAGGTCTCCGCCGACTTCCCCATCAACGTCCTCGCCCGCCTCCTCGACGTGCCGCCGGAGGACAACCAGCAGCTCATCGACTGGGGCAACCGCATCATCGGCAACACCGACCCCGACTACGCCGACGTCCTGCTCGACAGCGCGGAGAGCGAGCAGTACCGGCACCTCCCGTTCCGCTCGCCCGCCTCGCTGGAGGTCTTCGAGTACGGCCGTGAGCTGGCCCGGCAGCGGCGCGGCGGCGACGGCACCGACCTGGTGTCGAAGCTGGTGAACACCACCCCGAGGGACGGTGTGCCGCTCTCTCCGCAGGACTTCGACAACTACTTCCTGCTCCTCGTCGTGGCCGGCAACGAGACCACCCGCCACACCATCACCCACTCCATGCTCGCCCTGCTCCAGCACCCCGAGCAGCTGGCCCGGCTTCAGGAGGACCCTTCCCTCATCCCGACGGCGGTGGAGGAGTTCCTGCGCTGGGCGTCGCCCGTCTACCACTTCCGCCGCACGGCGACCCGTGACGTGGAACTGGGCGGCAAGCACGTCAAGGAGGGCGACAAGGTCGTCATGTGGTACGCCTCCGGCAACCGCGACGAGGAGGTCTTCGGCAACCCGTACGACTTCGACGTCACCCGCGCCGACAACGACCATGTGACCTTCGGCAAGGGCAGCCCGCACCTGTGCCTGGGCAACCTGCTCGCCCGCACCGAGATCCGCATCATGTTCGAGGAGCTCATCCCGAGGATCGCGGACATCCGTCTGACGGGCGAAGTCCCGCGCGTTCGCTCCAACTTCGTCAACGGCATCAAGAAACTGCCGGTTGAGGTCACCCTCGCCTGACCGCCTGACCCAGCCGTCCAGATGGGGCGGCCGCCGGGACGCCCGAACCCGACCGAGCGGCCGCCCCTCACGTCTGCCCTCACACACTCGTCCCGAGGATCGCCACGATGACCACTCCCCGCATGCAGCTCGTCCTGAGCGAGAACTGGACCATGACCGCAGGCCGCGCGGATCTGCCGACCGTGATCCGCTGGGCCCGCGAGGCCGAGGACGCCGGATTCGACTCCGTCATGATCAGCGAACACATCGTGCTCGGCCCCGACGCCGGAGCAGCCGGCGTGATGGGCAACCCCCGCGACTACGCCCTGCCCGGCAACCAGGACCCCCACACCCCATGGCCCAACTCGCTCATGCTGCTCAGCGCGATCGCCGCTGTCACCGAGCGCCTGCGTCTGGCCGCGTCGGCGGTCATCGCTCCCCTGCGGCATCCCCTGCTCCTGGCCCGTGAGCTCGGCACCCTCGACCTTCTCTCCGAGGGCCGTCTGATCGTGCTGCCCAACGTCAGCTGGAGCCGGGACGAGTACGCGGCACTCGGTGTCCCGTTCTCCCGGCGTGGCAGGCTCCTCGACGAACACCTGGAGATCTGGGCGAAGTTGTGGGGCCCCTCCCCCGTGTCCCACGAGAGCGACCACTACGCCTTCCAGGATGTCTACTTCGAGCCCAAGGCACACCGTCCGGACGGCCCCCGGCTGTGCTTCGGCGGCGCGGGCATGCACGACGCGATGGTCCGCAGGATCGTCCGGTACGGCCACGCCTTCAACCCGCTGGGCAAGGTGACGCCCGAGCACATGCGGAAGCTGCGGACCGCGATGGCCGCCGCGGGCCGCGACATCGCCGACCTGGAGATGATCGGCGGCACCCGCGCCGTGTTCCCCGACGACAGCTCCTGCGCCGACCTGGCGCAGGCCCTCGAGGCCATCCCCGAGCAGACGGCCCAAGGTTTCACCACCTTCTGCGTCAAGCCCTCGCAGTTCACCGACGACCCGAACGGGGTGGGCGCGTTCTGCCGAGAGGTGATGCGCCGCGTGGAGTTGCTGACCGCCTGACGGCACCGGACCGCGGCCGCAAAGCAGGACCCCGCTCTCCATCGCACGCGCACAACCTGACGCGCGGTGCCGTTTCGCACCGAGCCCTCTTGACAAGCTCCGGCCACCGACGGCAATCTTCCATTAAGCAGAAACTAAGTTCCATCATACGGAATATGATCCGGTTGAACTCAGAGAGTGCACGGAAGGGAGCGTCCGAGGCCCCATGGGATTCGCGGAGCAGCGCTACACCGTCAACCTGTCGATCCTCTTCACGGAACTCCCACTCCTGGAGCGCCCCGCGGCCGCCGCCGCGGCCGGCTTCACCGCGGTCGAGCTGTGGTGGCCCTGGGTCGACTCCCCCACTCCCCCTCGGTCCGAACTCGACGCCCTGCGGGGCTCGTTCGAGGACGCGGGTGTACGGCTGACCGGGCTGAACTTCTACTCGGGGGTGCTGCCGGGGCCGGACCGCGGCGCACTGTCGATCCCGGGCGAGGAAGCGGAGCGCTTCCGCGCCAACGTCGACGTGGTCGCGGAGTTCGCCGGGTCCGTCGGCTGCGGGGCGCTCAACGCGCTGTACGGCAACCGCGTCGCCGGTGTGGACCCGGCCGAGCAGGACGCCCTGGCCCTGCACAACCTGGTCCTGGCCGCGCGGGCCGCCGACCGGATCGGCGCGATCCTGCTGATCGAGGCCCTGAACAAGGTGGAGTCACCGCTCTACCCCCTGGTGTCGGCCCCGGCCGCCGTCGGCGTCGTCGACAAGGTCAACGAGGCCTCGGGCCTCGGCAACGCGCGCTTCCTGATGGACCTCTACCACCTGTCCATGAACGGCGAGGACCTCCCCCGGGTGATCGCCGAGCACACCGGGCGGACCGGGCATGTGCAGATCGCCGACAACCCCGGCCGCGGCGTCCCCGGCACCGGGGCCGTCCCCTTGGAAGACCTCCTCGACCAGCTGGGCAAGGCCGGCTACGAGGGCCTGGTCGGCCTGGAGTACAAGCCGGGCGACCGGCCGAGCTCCGAGGCCTTCGAGTGGCTCCCCCGGGAGGCCCGCGCGGCTCGCTGAGGCCGTTGAGGCCCACCCCACCGCCGTAGCAGAGCAGTCAGAGAGGCACCCTCACCATGAGCAATCTCCCCAAGGTCGCGTGGATAGGGCTCGGCATCATGGGCTCCCCCATGTCCGAGAACCTGATCAAGGCGGGTTACGACGTCACCGGCCACACCCTGGAACAGGACAAGCTGGACCGGCTGACCGCCGCCGGCGGGACCGCGGCGGACTCCGTCGCCGAGGCCGTGCGCGACGCCGACGTCGTCATCACGATGGTGCCCGCCTCCCCGCAGGTCGAGGCCGTCGCGTACGGCCCCGACGGCATCCTGGCCAACGCCCGCCCCGGCACCCTGCTGATCGACATGTCGTCCATCACCCCGCAGACCTCGATCGACCTGGCGAAGGCCGCGCAGGAGAAGGGCATCCGGGTGCTCGACGCCCCGGTCTCCGGTGGTGAGGCGGGCGCCGTCGAGGCCGTGCTGTCCATCATGGTCGGCGGCGACCGGTCCGACTTCGACGAGGCCGTGCCGCTGTTCGAGGCGCTCGGCCGGACGATCGTGCTGTGCGGTCCGCACGGTGCGGGGCAGACCGTGAAGGCCGCGAACCAGCTGATCGTCGCCGTCAACATCCAGGCGTGCGCCGAGGCCGTGGTCTTCCTGGAGAAGTCGGGCGTCGACCTGACGGCGGCCCTCGATGTCCTGGGTGGCGGGCTCGCCGGATCGACCGTGCTGGCCCGCAAGAAGGACGACTTCCTGAACCGGGACTTCAAACCGGGCTTCCGCATCGACCTGCACCACAAGGACATGGGCATCGTCACCGACGCGGCCCGCACCGTGGGCGCCGCCCTGCCGGTCGGCGCCGTGGTCGCCCAACTGGTCGCCTCGCTGCGCGCCCAGGGCGACGGCGGCCTCGACCACTCGGCCCTGCTGCGGGGCGTGGAACGCCTCTCCGGCGCCCAGGTCTGAGGCGTCACCCCACGCACTTCCGGTCCGCGGCGGCGCCGACATCTGTCCTGTCGCGCCCAGGCGACGCCGCGGGCCGGAACCGCCGTCCCGGGTACGCCGACTTCCTGAGCGACGTCGGCGAGCCCGCCTCGACGGCCGTACGACCCCTGACGGGGGTGAAGCTCGGGCCGTCGCCGGCGGGGGTGTCGTGCGCCCCGCCCCGGCGATCGACTTCCTCCATCCCCTGCCATTCCCGATCGGCATCCGGTCCCTGGTGGACACCCATCAGCCACCGGACGCACCGCCCGCGACCGTTTCCGACCGACCCGGATGAGAGGTGAGCGTCGGCCGCTCGCGGGCAGGGCACGGACCGCGGCGGCGCTGCGCGCCAGTGCGGTGGTGAAGGCCCCGGCCCGCGTCTCGACGTGAGGGACGCGAGACCGGAGCCGCCGCGGCCGCCGCGGTCCGACCCGTCGATCCGACCCGTCGAATTCGCTCCGCCCGTGCACCGCCCGGCCGGTGCCGGGTCTTTCGCGATCAGGGTGCGACACCCCGATCACCGGCGGACGTCAGGGCCCGCTGCCTACGCAAGGCTGCGTAGAGCGTCTACGGAACCCTCAAATCAACCTCTGAAAGCACGCCTGGGGGCTTCAACTGCCCCTGGGGCAGGGCACATTCTCGACACACGAGGCCCGTCGGCACGGGGGCGGCGGGCCTCGACGGGGGAAAAGCCCCACGGGGGAAACGGGGGTACGGGGGAAGAGCCCCACGGGGGAACCAACGGGGGAAACGGGGGCCCGGAGCCCGGGGATCGGGGGTGAACCGGGGGAACGGGGATGCCTTGAGCGACAGCGCGACGAAGCGGCCCGTCCGTACGGGGTCGCGCTGTCGGAGGGGCGGGCCGAGCGCCCGCGGACGTCGGGGGTCGTCCGCGGGCGCTCGGCCTTTTCATGCCGAACGGTCGTGTGACGTCCCGGATCAGCCTGCTCGGCCGCGGGCGCGGCCGAGCAGGACGCGGGTCGCCGCCTCGCGCAGGATCCGTGGGCCGTCCTGGGTGAGCAGGGATTCGGCGTGGAACTGCAAGGAGGAGAAGTGCGGTCCGCGCAGGGCGTGAATCTCCCCGGTGTCCGGCGAGCGACTGATCTCGACCACGCCCACTCCGGGACAGTCGGCCTTCTCCTCGTCGCTCCAGGCGGCGAAGGCGTTGTAGAAGCCGACGCGTTCGCGGCTCCCGAAGAGGTCGATCTCCTTCTGTACTCCCTGGTTGGGCACCTCGCGTCGCCGCAGCGGGAAGCCGAGACGGGCCGAGAGGACCTGGTGGCTGAGGCAGACGGACAGGAACGGCCGTCGGCCGTCCAGCAGGCGTCCGGTCGCGGCGGCCAGGTGGGCGATCTTGGGATGGTCCATGTCGCGTGGATCGCCCGGCCCGGGTCCCATGACGACGAGGTCGTGGGCGTCGAGGTCGTACGGCTCGTCGTAGCGGCGAACGGTCACGGCCAGCCCCAGCGCCCGCAGTTGCTGGTCGAGCATGAAGGTGAAGGTGTCCTCGGCGTCGACGATCAGCGCACTGCGGCCGGCGAGTGCGGAGTCCGGGCGCTCGCGCTCGGTGGCATCGGCGAGCCAGAACCCCGCGATCATGTCGTTGCGGCGGGCCAGCGCCGCGTTGATGTGAGGATGTGCGCCGAAACCCGACGGGCGGTGGCTCTCCAGGGCGGTGAGCAGCCCGGCGGCCTTGGCACGGGTCTCCTCCACCTCGGACCCCGGGTCCGAGTGCCGTACCAGCGTGGCACCCACACCGATGCGCAACCGGCCGTCGCCGCCGATGTCGGCGGTGCGGATGAGGATCGAGGAGTCGAGGGTGCGCCCGCCGTCGTCGTCGTGTCCGATCAGGGCGACCGCTCCGCTGTAGTAGCCGCGCCCCCGCGGTTCATGACGGCCGATCACCCGGCAGGCGCTCTCCAGCGGACTGCCGGTGACGGTGGGCGCGAACATGGTCTCGCGCAGGATCTCGCGCACATCGCGCGAGGTACGCCCCTCGACGAAGTACTCGGTGTGCGCAACCCGGGCCATTTCCTTCAGATACGGCCCGGTGACACGGCAACCGTCCGGGCAGATCCGGGCCATCATCTTCAGTTCCTCGTCGACGACCATGTACAGCTCGTCGGTCTCCTTGGGATCGGCGAGGAACGCCATCACGTCCGGCAGCGTGGGACCGCTCGCCGGATAGCGGTAGGTGCCGCTGATCGGGTTCATCACCGCGACGCCGTCGTGCAGGCTGATGTGCCGTTCCGGGCTGGCACCGACCAGGGTGCGCTCGCCGGTGTGCACCAGGTACGTCCAGTAGGCGCCCTGCTCGTACTCCAGCAGCCGGCGGAAGAAGCACAGGGCGTGCGCGAGCGTGTAGTCGGTGATGTCCGCGACGAGCGAGCGGTGGATGACGAAGTTGGCGCCCTCGCCCTCGCCGATCTCGTCCCTGATCACCGTGCGCACGATCTCGGCGTACGTCTCGTCGTCCACGTCGAAGTGCTTGCCGGTGACCTCGATCGGCACCTCCGCGATACGGCGCACCGCCTCGGCGACCGTCATCACGTCCTGGTCGGTGACCGTCATGGCCAGCAGCGGTTCGCCGTCGTCGGTGCAGGCGAAGCCGCGCTCGGCGATCTGACGGTAGGGAAGCAGCGCCAGCACCTCGTGTGCCGCCCGTCCCGGGCCCGCGGGCCGGGCCCGGACGGGGAGTTCGGCCAGTGAGCCCACCGCCGAGACGTCGCCGATCACCACCTCCAGCAGCCCCGGTCCCACCGTTTCGGGCCGGTGCAGCAACGCGAAGGGCGAGGGCTGCGGAACCAGGACACGGTCCAGCACATCCTGCGGTGCGGTTGCTCCAGGCGATGTCACGGTGCGGTCACCACCGTGTCGAGCGAGCTGACGAGCGCCTCGGTGGTGAGGACCACCGCGCAGCGCTCGGCCGCGTACTCCAGCGCCATCCGGTGGTGTCTCGCGGAGAAGTCGGCGACCGCGTCGGCCACCAGGAACGTCTCGATGTCGTGGCTGAACGCCTCGACGGCCGTCATCAGCACCCCGACGTGCGCGTACACCCCGCACAGGATGAGCTGGTCACGGCCCTGCTCCCGCATCCAGTCGAGCAGACCGGAGCGGAAGAAGGCGCTGTATCGCCACTTGGTGAACATCCGGTCCGTGGCGGCCGGCGTCAGCTCGTCGATGATCTGCCGGTCCTCCGGGGCAGGGCGCATCCCGGGGCCCCAGAAGTCCTTCAGCAGTCCTCGTTCCCGCTCGTCCATGCCTCCGGGCTGCGCCGTGTACGCCACCGGGACGCCGACGGCGGCACAGCGCTCGCGCAGTCGTGCGGCACGGCCGACCAACTCGTCGCGGAGCGCCCCGTCCGCGGGAAGGGGCTTGAGGAAGTAGCGCTGCATGTCGTGGACGAGGAGGACCGCGCGGCCGGCGTCCGGCACCCAGGACGCCGTGTTGCCGGGCAGGTCGCTCGCGATGGGCAGGGGGTAGGAATGGACAGGGGGTATGCCGGACATGAACGTCTCCCGTGTGATCAGGATGTCCCGGCCGCCCGGACTTGCCTGCGCGGCCGGACAAGGCTGTGCGTGCGATGTCAGGCGCCGAGCGCCGCGCCTCCGTCGACGGTGAGGGCGTGCAGCGTGACGTGGGACGCCTGGTCGGACAGGAGGAAGACGACCGCGTCCGCCACGGCGGACGGCTGGGCGATCCGGCCCAGCGGGATGCCCACCCGGAACGCCTCGGGGCGGCCCTCGACGGTGTGCCGGGGCCCGGACTCGTCCTGCCACATGGAGGTGAGCATCGGGGTCTCGGTGGAACCCGGGGCGACCACGTTGCAGCGGATGCCGTGCCGGGCGACCTCCAGGCCCAGGCACTTGGTGAACATCGTCGCGGCGGCCTTGGACGCGCAGTAGGCGGCCATGTCCGTGCGGGGCGTGCCCGCCGCGTTGGAGGCGACGGTGACGATCGCCCCTCGGGCGCGTTCGACCATCCGGTTGACCACCGCCCGGGACATGTGGAACACGCCCGTGGTGTTCACGGCGAAGGTGCTGAGCCAGTCCTCGTCGGTCAGCTTCCGGGCCTCACCGAGCCGCAGCACTCCCGCCGCGTTCACCAGGTAGTCCACCGCCCCCACCCGGTGTTCCACCGCCTCCACCAGCGCGTCGGCCGCCGTGCCGGAGGTCACGTCCGTGGAGAACGCCTCCACCGTGAGTCCTTCCGCGGTCAGTCGCCCCACCGTCTCCTCGAGCCCGTCGGTGTCCCTGTCGACCGCCGCGATCCTGACGCCCCGCTCGCCCAGACTCCGGACGACCGCTTCGCCGATTCCTCCCGCGGCGCCGGTCACGATTGCTGTCCTGCCTTCCATCCCTACGAACCTCCCCGTTGACTTCGTCGTTCGCGGAATTCGACCCTGCGCTCATCCCCGCCACTCGGCGGCCACCGCGATGGCCTGCCGGGGGTTCAGCCTCGGATCGCACAGACTCGTGTACTTGACCCCGACCTGGTCGAGCCGCGTGTGGTCGGCCACGCATTCGGTGACCTCGTCGGGGGTGGTCTCCAGATGCATGCCGCCGGGGACGCCGCCGGCCGTGCGAACCGCCGACTGGAACTCCCGGACCTCGTGCAGGATCGACTCCATGAACCGGGTCTTCAGACCGTCCGGCCCGCTGACGGTGTTGCCGTGCATGGGATCGGTCAGCCAGACGACCGGGTGGCCCGCCCTGCGGACCGCCTCGACCAGCGGCGGCAGCTTCGCGGTCACCGCCTCGGCGCCCATGCGCGCGATGAGCGTCAGACGGCCCGGCTCGCGTGCCGGATCGAGGCGCTCGCAGAGGGCCACCAGCTCGTCGTGGGTCATCGTCGGCCCCACCTTGCACGCGACGGGGTTCGCCACGTCGGCCAGCAGCGCGACATGGGCGCCGTCCAGCTGGCGGGTCCGCTCGCCTATCCAGGGCCAGTGCGTGGAAGCGAGCAGCAGTCGCCCGTCGTCCGTGCGCCGCAGCAGGGGGACCTCGTAGTCCAGTACGAGGGCCTCGTGGCTCGTCCACACCTTCGGCTCGACGGGCGGCTCCGGTGTCGGCCGGGGGCCGGACGGGCGAGGCGGTTCGTCACCGGTCCAGCCGAGGAACGTCATCGCGTCGCTCGCGGCCTGGTAGCACATCAGCATCCGGGCCGGGTCGTGGCGCCTGGCGTGCGGGGTGGGCTGCGGATCGTTCACCATGTGGCCGCGGTAGACCGGGAGTTCCATATCGCTCACCAGTTCGGTCGCGAGGGAGCGCGGTTTGGCGAACTGACCCGCGATCCGGCCGACGCGCAGCACCGGCTTGGACGAGGCGGTCTTCATCACGCCCGCCAGCGCGTCGAGCACGCCCGCCTTGCGTGCGACGGATCCTGCCGTGCACTCCATCGGCACCTCGGCGCAGTCTCCGGCCTGGATCACCTGGAGTTCGCCGGCCGCGACGCGCGCGAGCAAGCGGCGGAACATGTCGGTGTCCTCGACCCTGACCAGCGCGGGCGCGGCGGCGAGCCGGCGTCTCACCCGCACGAGCAGCTCCCGATCCGCCCAGGCCGGTTGCTGCCGTGCCGGCGGCGGATCCGCGTCCCTGTGGACGCCCTCGGCCGCGCGGTCGTCCGTCCAGGCGGCCAGAGTGGCGGACCTGTCGGCGATCCCTGACATTCACTTCCCCCGTTGATTGAGTTACCTGTGTCGTTCAGCTGCCGGTGACCTGGTTCAGCAGCTCCCCCCACTCCCGGGACGCGGGTGCCTCGTCGCCGCGCCAGGCCACGTGGTGGTCGGGCCGGACGAGCACCAGGTCGCGCTCCCACACGGCACGTACGGCGGCGCTGTCGACGGTCAGCAGGTCGACCGGGAAGCCGCCGCGCCGTGCCTGCTCCACCAGGTCCTTGCCCCGGTTCTCACCGGAGAGGTCCACCAGGGTGAACCCGCTGCTCAGCCGGTCGAACAGGGGTGTGCCGTCCGTCAGTCGCACGTTCGGTGCGCGGCCACCGGGCCAGGTGCTCGGGACGATCGCCTGCCACTGCCAGTCGGGCTCCGGGGCGTCCTCGTGCCGCACGACCGGGGAGCCGGTGTAGCGGTAGCCGAAGTGGATGCCCATGTTGTCGATCTGGAAGCTCTCCTTGTCGAGGTACGCCGCCAGCTGTGGGCGTGCCGCCCCGGCGGCCGCCAGCTGCGGGAACCTCATCCACACGGCGAGCAGGTTGGCGCACATCTCCCGGTTGAACAGGGCGACGGGCCGACGCTCGGCCTCGTAGGAGTCGAGCAGGCCCGGACCGGCCCAGCCGCTCAGCGTGGCGGCGAGCTTCCATCCGAGGTCGCAGGCGTCGCCGAGTCCGGTGTTCGCACCGTGCCCGCCGGTCGGATAGAACTGGTGCGCCGAGTCCCCCGCGAGGAAGACCCTGCCGCTGCGGTAGGAGTCGGCGACGGCCAGCCGTCCGTACCAGTGCGCCACGTTGAGCACCTCGTCGACCGCGAAGTCGAATCCCAGGCGTTCCTTGACGACGGCGAGCGGCTCCTCGGGCTCGGGTGTGTCCTCGGGGAGGACGAACGTACCGGTCCAGGTACGTCCGCCGTCCCGGTTGACCAGGGTCGCCCCGCCGGCCGTGATCGTGAGGAAGGACGGTCCGTGGCGGAACAGGGCCGGGTCCTCGCTGCGGAAGTACACATCGCAGTGGCGGGTGCTCGGGCCGTTCTGCTGCGTCGCGATACCGGCGCGGCGCCGCACCGTGCTGCCGCCCCCGTCGCACCCGACGAGATAGTCGGCTCGCACGGTCCGCTCGGTGCCGCGGACCTCGTCGGACAGGCGTGCCGACACCCCGTCCCCGTCGTCGGCCAGATCCAGCAGGGCCCAGCCCTCGCACAGGTCGATCAGCGGATGCTCGCGCACCTGCCGGCGCAGGACGTCCTCCAGCAGCGAGCCCTGGAGCCGCTGGTACGGCTCGAGCGGCGCGGAGCCGTCGGTGACCTCGGCGAACCTCTCGCGCAGCCCCGCCACCGACGGGTAGGTCCACACCGAGACGGGCGACTGCCCGGGGTCGGTGATCCAGAGGAAGTCGAACGGCTCGTCGGCGGCGACACCGCGCCGGCGAATCTCGTCGGTCACGCCGAGGCGGCGCAGCAACTCCATGCTGCGGCCGTTGATGAAGTCCATCTTGGGGTGCGCCGAGACGGTCGTGGAACGCTCGACGACGGTACTGCGCACGCCGTGGTGGGCCAGCTCCAGCGCGAGGGTCGCACCGACCGGTCCGGCGCCGACGATCAGGACGGGTGTGCTGTCGG
The DNA here is from genome assembly GCF_032598905.1 of Streptomyces sp. 11x1. Classification (NCBI taxonomy): domain Bacteria; kingdom Bacillati; phylum Actinomycetota; class Actinomycetes; order Kitasatosporales; family Streptomycetaceae; genus Streptomyces; species Streptomyces sp. 11x1. The sequence goes on from NZ_CP122458.1 coordinate 2,067,619, forward strand.
GGAGGGCGGAAGCGTGGTCGGGCACGGATGCTCCTGTGAGATCGGCGCGGGAGAAGGCAACGGGGTGTCGGGGTCGGGGCACCGCACCGTCGGTCGCGGTCCGGGCCCCGATCCCGGTCGCTACGAGGGCTGGGCCCCGGTGTGAGGCCGGGCGTCGAAGCGGATGAACCGGGTGAGCAGGGCCGCGACGACGGCCACGGCCACCGAGCACCACAGGGCGAACTGGTAGCCGGACACGAGAGCCTCCAGCGGTTCCTGGGTGTCCGTCACCGCATGGGTGCGGGCGTCGGCGATCGCGACGAGTCCGGCGAGGCCGATCGCCCCGCCCGCCTGGTACGTCGTGGTCGCGAGGCCCGAGCCCGCACCGGCGATCGGGCCGGTGAGCCCCATCGTGCACACCACGAAGGACGAGACGATGGAGACGCCCAGGCCGAAGGACCACAGCACGGCGGGCAGCAGGAAGCCCGTGACATAGCCTGCGTCGACGTCGATCACCGCCGCCCAGGCGGCGAGAGCCAGGGCCTGGACGAGGACGCCTCCCATCAGGACGTTCTGCGGACCGAACCGCAGCACCCGCGGGGCCACCTGCGTGCCGGCCAGCATGGCCAGCGGGATGGGCACGTAGGACAGGCCCGCCTTCGCCGGACCGTAGCCGCGCACCTGCTGCAGATAGATCGTGATGATGAAGAACGTGGAGATCAGCAGGGTGCCCACCAGAGCGAAGGCCACATTGCCGATGACCAGGGGACGCATGCGCAGCAGCACGGACGGCAGGACCGGATCGTCGGCGGTGCGCTGACGGACGACGAAAGCGACCAGCAGCACCGCGGCGCCGGCGAACCCGGCCAGGGTCGCGGCCGAGCCCCAGCCCTCGGCACCACCGCGGGCGATGGCGAAGATGAGGGCCAGGAGACCGCCGGTGGCGGTGACCGCGCCGACCACGTCGAGCCGGGCGTCCGTCTGGGGACCGGTGGCCGGGAGCAGCCGCAGGCTGGCCAGGAGGATGCCGATGCCGATCGGGACGTTGATGATGAAGATCCACTCCCAGCCGGCCGTGGTGAGCAGTCCGCCGAGCACCAGGCCGACCGGCGCGGCGACACCGCCCATGCCCATGAAGAGGCCGAGCGCCTTGTTGCGGTCCGGCCCCTCCGGGAAGATGTCCGTGATCAACGCGAGGGCCGCCGGGGTGACCAGCGCCGCCCCCAGTCCCTGCAGCAGCCGCGCCACGACCAACTGCCAGTCGTCGGCGGCGAGTCCGCAGCCCAGCGAAGCGAGCGTGAAGAGGGCCACGCCCGCGGTGAAGAGCCGCCGCCGGCCGATGACATCGGCGGCGCGGCCCGCCAGCAGCAGGAAGCCGGCGAAGCCGAGCAGATAGGCGTCGACGACCCAGGCCAGGCCGGTGGCCGAGAAGCCGAGGTCGTCCCTGATGGCGGGCAGCGCGATGTTCACCACCGAGGCGTCCATCACCGACATGAACTCGATCAGTGCCAGCACCGAGAACATCGCCCAGGGACCGCGGCCGCCGGCCTTGTCGGCCGTCCCCGACGCCGGGGAGCCGGCGTCGACGGCCCCGCTCCGGCTCGGCGTGATGTCGTTGGTCATGAAGGTGTCCCATTCGTCGTGTCATCGGGGTCGGTGCCTGCTGCGGCTCGCTGCGACGTGAGCAGTGGCGCGGTCACACTGGTCAATCGTCGGCAGACGCCGTGCCCCGGGCATCACGTCATCACGCCATCCTTCGTGACGCGCGGGGCACTTGGGCGGTCGAGAGGCGGCCGCGGCAGATCGCGTGAAACTGTGATGTCCGGACGCGAGCGCTGGCGCCATGCTGCGGCGAAGGGCAAGAACGTTTGCCGCCGGAACGCGCGAAAGGCCGACCCGTGATCATCTTCAAGTACACGCTGCCCGTCAACGACCCGAGCCTTCCCGAACACCCGGAGATCGACCGCGACCAGCTCTGGGAGAGCCTGGTGCACAAGGCGGCCAACCCGGTCTCGTACGTGCCGTCGATCAGCTTCGCGGAGGTGCTGGAGGAGTTCGAGGGCGGCTTCGTGCGGCGTATCGCGCTCCGTGGCGACCATTCGGTACTGCTGCGGGAGCGGGTGACTCTGGAGCGGGGGCGGCGCATCGTCTTCACCCAGCTGGACAACCCGCTGCTGACCGAGATCACCAACGAGATCGGCGTCGACGCGGAGGGCCTGCTCACCTTCACGTTCACCGCCACGCTGTCCGCGGCGGGCCTGGAGCGGAGCCGGCAGGAGGCAGGTTTCATCGCGGAGAACGACCTGTTGTTCTACGACACGGCGGCCGCCACGGTGAACACCGTACGGCTCACGGCGGCCCGTACGGTGACCGCGGCCTGAACCGCGGACATGCGGGAATGCCGCGGTCCCGGACCCGTGAGAGGGTCCGGGACCGCGGCATTCGCGCGGTCGGTGCGGTGGTTACGCGAAACCACCGTTGGCGTGGATGGTCTGGCCGGTGAGCCAGCGCCCGTCCTCACCGGCGAGGAAGGCCACGACGTCGGCGATGTCGCCCGGCTGCCCGAGCTTGCGCAGCGGGGTCTGGGCGATCAGGGTGTCGAGGTTGGCCCGCGCCTCGGGAGCGAGCATGTCGGTGTCGGTCGGGCCCGGGGCCACGGCGTTGACGGTGATGCCGCGCTCGCCCAGCGCGTGGGCGAGGGACCGGGTGAGGACCTCGACACCCACCTTGGTGGCACCGTAGGCGCCGAGGAAGGCGATGGCGCCCGACGGCAGTCCGGCGGAGAGGTTGATGACCCGGCCGCCGTCCCTCAGGTGCTTGGTGGCCTGCTGGTGGGAGAGGAAGACGCTCTTGAGATTGGTCGCGACCAGCCGGTCGAAGTCCTCCTCACTGATGTACTCCACCGGTGCGGCGGCCACGGTCGCGGCGTTGTTGACGACGATGTCGACGCCACCGAACTCCTTGACCGCGGTGTCGTACAGAGCGGCCACGTCGGCGGAGACCGACACATCGGCCTGGACGGCGACGGCCTTGCCGCCGGCACCGGTGATGGCCTTCACCGTCTCCTGCGCCGCGTCGGCGTTGCTCTGGTAGTTGACGACGACGGCGGCACCCTCGCGGCCGAGGCGCTCGGCCGTCGCACGGCCGATGCCCCGCGACGCGCCGGTGACGATGGCGACCTTGCCGTTGAGACTCATCTCTGTTGACTCCTTGGTCAGAGCGGATGACAGGTGGTGACAGCGCTTCCGTGCGCCCGGTTCAGCCCGGCAGTGGTACGGACTGGGCGTGCCGGAAGACGTTCTTGGGGTCCCACTTGGCCTTGGCCTGCTGCAGCCGTGGGAAGTTGACGCCGTAGTACAGGTCGTGCCAGGGCACGCCCGACTTGTTCCACGCCGGGTCGGAGAGGTCTCCGTCGGCGTAGTTGACGAAGCAGCCGTCGGTGACGGTGTTCGACACGGGCACACCGCCGGTGCCGCCGTACACGTCCCGGTAGAACTCGCGGATCCAGGCCTCGTGCCAGGAGTCCTGCGCCGCGTCCCGCCAGAAGTTCACGTACATCAACTTCATGACGGAGTCGCGCTGGGACACCGCGGTCGCGGTCGGGGAGACGGAGTTGACCCTGCCGCCGTACGAACTGATCAGCACCAGGGCACCGGGGTACGGGTAGTCGGAGCGCGTCAGATGCCTGTGGAACGCCGCGACATGGGCGTCCGTGAAGGTCTTGCGCATGTAGGCGGACTTGCCCTTGAAGCGGTTGGTGGGGTCGCCGCCGCCGGTGAAGCCGGGCCACTCGACGCCGTGCAGCCATGGCAGGGTGCGGCGTTCGTCGACCTGGAAGGAGACACCCGTGCCCTGGTTCACGGCCGCGAGGAAGTCGTCGAGCAGGCGGTCCGCGCCGGAGACGGTCGCGTCGATCTCCGTGGTCAGGGAGAAGGATCCGGCGGCCTTGGGCGCGGGCTTCAGCTGGCTGAACAGCCCGGCGTAGGGAGAGGACGCGGAGCTGTTCCGCTCGCACCAGGTGCCGTAGTTCTTCAGGATCCGGCCGAACGACTGCTCGGTCAGGTCGGCCCAGGACCAGGAGACGGAGCTGACCAGCAGCGAGGCCGGAGGCTTGGGCAGCAGGTTCTCGGGCGCGGAGCCCGTGGCGTTCGGGGACCGGAACAGATAGCGCGTCACCACACCGAAGTTGCCGCCGCCGCCACCGGTGTGCGCCCACCACAGGTCCCGATGGGGGTCCGAGGCGTCCCTGGTGGCCGTGACCAGCCGGGCCTTGCCGCCGGAGTCCACCACGACCACCTCGACCCCGTACAGGTGGTCGACGATGAGCCCGTGCCGCCGGGAGAGCGCCCCGTAGCCGCCGCCTGCCACGTGGCCGCCCGCCCCGACCGAGGGGCAGGTACCGCCGGGCAGGACGATCCCCCATCCCTTGTACAGGGCCTTGTACATCTGCACCATCGTGGCGCCCGCCTCCACCGCGAACGCCTGGCGGGAGGAGTCGAAGTACACCTGGTTCATCTGCGACATGTCGATGACGACCTTGATGCCGTCGCTGACCCAGGGCTCGTAGCAGTGCCCGCCGCTGCGCACGGCGATCCGCTTGCCCGCGCCCACGGCCTCCTGGACGGCGCTCAGCACCTGGCCGGCCGAACTCACGACGCGGACGGAGTCGGGCTTGCCGACCCACCGCTGGTTGAACCCGCGGACCAGGTCCCCGTACTGCTGGTCCGCCGGTGTGACGGTGAAAGGACCGTAGGCGACCGCCTCCCGCGCCTCCGCGGTGGCCGCGAGGGCCGTCGGGGCACCGCCGACGACGGTCCCCGCCGCCGCGGAGGTCACCAGGAATCTTCGACGCGATATCCCACTCATGTACTGCTCCCCCATCGAATATCGGTCCCGCCTGCCCATGGACGGCTCGCGACCCGTGCTGCGACCGGCCCCTGCGGCGGGATCACCAGCCTGTCAACCACGCCTCGTCCGCCACATCGCGTCTTCACGTGATCCTCGGACGCTCCGGCAGGAGTACCGGCGGCCCGACGCCGGGAAAAGCTCACGAGAACCGGGGATGCTCTCGGGCGGCGAGCGGGGGGAGGCTGCTCGTCGGCGGGGCGGCCGTGGCAGTTGGCGTACGGCGTCCGCCAGTTGCCGGACCACAGGAGGCGAGCACGCATGACCGAGCTGAGCTGGACCCTTCCGGTCGTCGGAGAGGACGAGGGGGGAAGACGGCGGCTGGACCCCGAGGAGGTCTGGCAGGGCCTCCTGCGCAAGGCGGAGAATCCCGTTCCGTTCATCGCGGGCATCACCGGGTGCCAGGTGCTGGAGCGCCACGAGGACGGCCTGCTGCGGGAGATCACGGTGGCGGGCCGGGCCAAGGCCCGTGAGCGGGTCGTGTTCCACGATCGCCGGCTCATGGTCTTCCACCAGATCGACGACCCGTACCTGGCCGAGATCCACAACGAGATCGGGCGGGACGAGCAGGGGGCGACCACGCTCACGATCAGGGTGCTGCTCTCGGCGGAGGGGAAGGCCAAGGGTCAGAGGGACGGCTCCTTCGTGGAGTCGACCGCACGCTACTTCGGCGGGATCGTGCAGCCCATCGTCGACACCCTCGTTCGCTCGCGGAGCGAGTCCGGGCCCGGGGCGTGACCGCCGGGGACGGTCACGCCCCGGCGCGTCAGGCGGTGGTCCCCTCACCGCCTCCGTCGTGCAGCATCGCCTGCCGCGCCAGCTCCACCCGGCTGGAGACACCCAGCTTGGCGAAGGCGTGACGCAGATGCGTGTCGACCGTGTGCGGCGACAGGAACAGCCGCTCGGCGGCGGCCCGGTTGGTCAGCCCTTCGGCGACCAGGCGCACCACACGCAGTTCGGCGCCGGTGAGGCTGTCCCAGCCCGTCTGCGCCCGCTGCGCGGACTGCCACTTCTTGCGGCGTACGCCCAGGCCGCGCAGTGCCCGCTGGACCCGTGCCATGGACCGGGTCGCACCGCAGTCGGTGAACCGGCCGAGGGCCTCCTCCAGCAGGGCCACCGCGCGGCCCCGGCGCCCCGCCCGGGTCTCGGCGTGCGCGGCGTCCTCCAGAGCGATGGCCCGCGCCAGATGGCGCGGGCCGGCACGGTAGGCGTCCACCGCCGCGTGCAGCATCGCCACATCGTCGGCGAGGAGACCTTCGGCGTGGTGGGCGGCGGCAGCGAGCGAGAGGGTCTTCGGGGTGTCGTCGGCGAGTTTGCGGGCTGCGACCGCCGCGGCCCGGGCCTCCTCGGACGCCCCCGCGTCGAGCGCGAAGCGCACCAGGGCGGGCGCCGCCCACGCGACCTGGGTCAGCAGCAGCGGGCGCTCGTCGAGTCTTTCGTACACCCCCGACAGAGCCGTGACCGCGGCTTTGGGGTCCCCTTCGGCGTACGACAACTGGGCCTGCAGCCAGGCGATGTCCTCCGGCACGACCCCGTAACCGGACTCGGCCATACGGTGCGCCTCCGTGAACAGCTTGCGGGCCCGCACCAGTTCGTCCCGGTGTATCGCCACCTGACCGAGAATGGTGAGGAGGGACGGCACGATGGCCAGCGCGCTGAGCTGTTCGGCCACCGCCTTCCCGGCCAGGGCCTCGGCCTGGGCATCGCTCAACTGGCCTGCCATGAGTCGAAGTTCGGCTCGGCCGTAGTGCCACAGGGGAAGTGACCAGGCGGAGCCCAGCGCTCGGGTGTCGTTCTCCCCGAGTTCCAGGACGGCGTCGGCCTCGCCGAAGCGGTCGGCGGCGACCAGTGCCCGGCCCAGCCACAGCCGGGGATGCCGGTGCCGCGCGTCGCCGCCGGTGTCGTCGGCGAGCTGCACGGCGTCCGAGGCGAGCGAGACGGCCTCGTCGACCCGGCCCAGGATGCGCGCGGCGACACTGAGAGCCGCGCCCGCGTACACCACCGTGTCCGGCTCGCCGACCGCCATCGCCTCGATCGCGGAGGCCTCCGCGCCTCTCACGTCGTCGCCGTTGAGCAGGGCGTGCGACTGGACCGCGAGGAGTTGCCCCCGGACCGCGTCCGGGACGCCCGGCCGGGTCAGGGCCCGGCGGGTGTACTCGACCGCCATCGCGTCCTGGCCGGCGTGCTTCAGCGCCTCGGCCAGCCCGACGTACACCGAGGCCTCCTGTGCCCGGCTGATGTTGCGGTGCAGCGCCTCGGCACCCAGGTCACGGGCCTCGGTGATGCGGCCGGACGAAGCCAGCAGACTCACCGCCCGCGCGATGAGGCCGGGCGCCCCGGGGTCGTCGGCGGACAGCAGGCCGAGCGCCTCCAGAACCAGGTCGGCGGCCGTGCTGGGGGAGGTGGGGGCCACCTCGTCCGCTGCCGCGCAGAGCACGTCGATGGTGTGCGGGTTGTCGCGGCTGGCGCCGCGGATCAGGTGCAGCGCGGTCTCGGCGCGGGGGCTGCCCGCGGCCTCCAGGACCGTGGCGGCCTCCTGGTGCAGGATCCGCCGGACGGATCCGGTGAGGGAGTCGTAGACCGCCTCCCGGATGAGGTCGTGCCGGAAGGCGAGTGCCGTGCCGTCGTCGACCAGGACGTGCGCCTCCACCGCCTCCTCCACCCGGGGCAGCAGAGCGAAGCCGCGCTCGCCGAGCAGACCGGCCGCTTCGCTCGGCAGGAACGGGCGCCCGAACACCGAGCCCGCTTCCAGGAGCCGGCGTGTCGGGGCGGACAGGTGGCGCAGCTGGTAGTCCACCGCGCTCAGGAAGTCGTCGGGCAGGGCGTCGTTCCCGACGACCTCCACCATGCCGTCCACACGCAGCAGCCGGTCGTCGTCCTCCAGCGCGCTGAGCAACTGTTCGAGCAGGAAGGGGTTGCCGTCGCTGCGCGCGGCGAGAGCGGCCAGGTCGGGGCTCGGCGCCGCGCCGAGCACGTGCGAACAGAGCTGGACGATGGCATCGGGGTCGAGTCGTCCGAGGACGACATGTTCCGCACCGTCCTGGAGGAGCCGACCGACCACGTCGTATCTCGACTCCTGGGCCGACGGCGAGCGCCGTGCCAGCAGCCACTGCACCGAACAGGCGCGCAGCCTGGGCACCAGGATCTGCAGGGTGAACGCCGTGAGTTCGTCCATGGACTGGGCGTCGTCCAGGGCTATGACGAGCGGACGGGTGCGGGCATGCTCCTCGATGAGGTCGCCGAGCCGGCTGACCAGCCAGAAGCGGTCGGCCTCCTGGCTGCCCAGGCCGCGGAGCGCCGCCATGTCCGCCCGGTCCACGACCGGAGGCACGCTGTCCCGCAGCGCGGACAGCAACACCGCGAGCGGCGCCACCCGGTCGAGCTCGGTGGCACGGCCCAGGGCGAAGGTCATCCCCAGCCGCTCCGCCTCGCGGGCCGCTTCCTGCAGCAGTCGGCTCTTGCCGATGCCGGGCGGTCCCTCCACCACGAGGCACCGTCCGCTGCCCGACGCCGTGGCCCGCAACGCTTCGCGCAGTAAGCCCAGTTCGGTGTCCCGACCGACGGCTGGGCGCGCGTTCTTCACAACCATGCTCTGTCTCGTTCCCCCGTGGTGATCGACCGACGACGGGCCCTGTTCTCCCGGCCCGGCTCGTCGTCGGCACATGCTTTCGATGCCCACCGTAACCGCTGCCGAACATTCCGCGAGCTGGGATTTCTCGTGGTTCCCGGCTCGATCATGGCTGAAATTCTCGACCCCCGGTGGCACATATATGTGTATTGCATGTAGTGCTCCTGGTCCCTCCGCACGGTCGTACGGGTCACGCACACACCGGTCATCTCAGGACACTCGCACCGGGTGAGCCGTCCGGCCCGAATGTCGCGTGACACGCGGGGGCGGGATCACGTGAACGAGCGATGTCACGCCACCGCCGGTCGGCGAAGGATTCTCGTCATAAGGAACACGGCAAACCCGAGTGACGCGGACCCAGGAACTACGGGGGTTCCCTGCTCGACATCCGCAGGGAGGGGATGTGTGATGTTCACCAATCTTTCTTTCGGCCGCAGACTCCGGCTGAGGCGCCTGTACGGCGGCGACGGCGACCGACTGCTCGTCGTGCCGCTGGACCACCCCATCAGCGACGGGCCGATCATCACGCGTGACGGCGGACTCGACACCCTGGTCGGCCAGATCACCGACAACGGCGCCGACGCGGTGGTCCTGCACAAGGGCGGACTGCGTCATGTGCACCCGGCCCGGTTCTCGCGGACCTCGCTGATCGTCCATCTGAGCGCGAGCACGATCCACGCGCAGGACCCGGACGCCAAGTACCTCGTGAGCGGCGTCGACGAGGCCCTGAGGTACGGCGCCGACGGGGTCAGCGTCCACGTCAACCTCGGTTCGGCCGAGGAGCAGCAGCAGATCGCGGACCTCGGCCGGGTGTCGGACGTCTGCGACCGGTGGAACGTGCCGCTGCTGGCGATGATCTACCCGAGGGGGCCGAAGGTCACCGATCCACGGGACCCGGCCCTCGTGTCGCACGCCATCACCGTGGCCGCCGAACTCGGCGCCGACATCGTCAAGACGCCGTACGTGGGCTCACCGGACGAGATGGCGGACGTGGTCAAGGACGCCGCCATTCCGGTCATCGTGGCGGGCGGACCCCGCAAGACCACCGTGCCCGACGTGCTCGCCTATGTGGACGAGGCCCTGCGCGGTGGCGTCAGCGGCTTCGCGATGGGCCGCAACATCTTCCAGTCCGCCGATCCGGGCGCGATGACGCGGGAGATCGCGCAGCGCCTGCACCAGGTCCACGACCACTCCTTCGGCGACCGGCACTCCACGCAGGGCTCGCACCCGGGGCAGTTGCAGACCCTCGCCGGCTGAGCCACCGCACCGACATCTGTCACCCCTCCACCACCCCAAAACTCTACGGGAGTACGGAACATGAAGATCAGCTGGCTGGACGTGCGAGACCTCGGCGAGGCCAAGGAGGCGATCCTGCAGGAGGCGCTGCACCACCGCGTCGAGGGCATCGTCGCGGACGACACCAAGGATCTGGCGGACCTGCCTCCCACGGTCACCAGGATCCTCTTCCCGCACGGCAAGGACCTCCCCGACGACTTCGGCGACGCCACGGTGGTCGTGGTGGACCCCGCCCGGCACGGTGTGACCCCGGCCGAACTGGCCATCAAGCACCCCGGGGTGGAGTTCGGCCGTTTCGTGGAGATCATCGACGCGCCGACCCTGGAGGACGCCTGCGAGTCGGCGCGTACGGAGCGGTGGAGCCTGCTGCTCTTCCGTGACCCCACCAAGATCCCGCTGGAGATCGTCATCGCCGCGGCCGCCCGGGCGACCGGCAGCCTGGTCACCGTCGCACAGGACGTCGAGGAGGCGGAGATCATCTTCGGTGTCCTGGAGCACGGTTCGGACGGCGTGATGATGGCGCCGAAGGCGGTCGGGGAGGCGGCCAAGCTGAAGGCCGCTGCACAGGCCGACGTGCCCGACCTCGACCTGACGGAGCTGGAGGTGGTGGAGACCGCGCACATCGGCATGGGTGAGCGTGCCTGCGTGGACACCTGCACCTACTTCCGCGAGGACGAGGGCATCCTGGTCGGCTCGCACTCCAAGGGCATGATCCTGTGCGTCAGCGAGACGCATCCGCTGCCCTACATGCCGACGCGCCCGTTCCGCGTCAACGCGGGCGCCATCCACTCCTACACCCTGTCCAAGGACGAGCGCACCAGCTACCTCAGCGAACTCAAGGCGGGCAGCAAGGTGATGGCCGTCGACATCAAGGGCCGGACCCGGATGGTGACGGTCGGCCGGGTCAAGATCGAGTCCCGTCCGCTCATCTCCGTCGACGCGGTCGCGCCGAACGGCCGCCGGGTCAACCTCATCCTCCAGGACGACTGGCACGTGCGGGTGCTCGGCCCCGGCGGCGTCGTCCTCAACAGCACCGAACTCAAGCCCGGTGACAAGGTGCTGGGCTACCTGCCCACCGAGGACCGGCACGTCGGTTACCCGATCGACGAGTTCTGCCTCGAGAAGTGAGTCCTGTCATGTCGGTGGCGACGGACGGACGACCGGTGCTGGACTTCCACGTCCGGCTCGCGCCGGTGGCCGGGGCACCGGACCGTCTGCTCGCCACCATGGACGAGTGCGGCATAGGCCGCGCGGTGGTCTGTGCGGGCGGCACCATGCCGCTCGCACAGCTCTCCCGGTTCCTGGTGGAGGGCGGGCACATCGAGTCCGACGCGGACAACGAGGCGGTGCTGCGGGCCTGCGCCGCGTCCGGCGGCCGGCTCATCCCCTTCTACTTCGCCAACCCGCACCGGGACCCGGAGCACTACCGCCGGGCCGCGGCGCACTTCCGCGGCGTGGAGATCTCCCCGGCGGTGCACGGCGTCGCACTGGACGACCCGCGCACCGCCGGCCTCGTCGAGGTGGCTCGGGACGTCGGGCACAGCGTCTACACGGTCTGCCTGGAACGGCCGGGCAGCAGGGTCGCCGACCTCGTGTCGCTCGCCGCCCGCCACCCCGAGGTCACCTTCGTCCTCGGACACGCGGGCATCGGGAACATCGACCTGTACGCGGTCGAGTCCATCGCTCCGCTGCGCAACGTGCTGCTGGAGACATCGGGCGGCTACACCTGCGTGGCCCGCGCCGCGGTGGATCAACTGGGCGCGGACCGGGTGCTGTTCGGCTCCGAGGCCCCGCTGCAGCATCCGGAGGTGGAGCTGACCAAGCTCCGCCGTCTGGGGATCGGTGACGACGACTGGCAGAAGATCGCGTGGCGCAACGCGTGCCGTCTTCTCGGACTGGAGGGAACGGAGTGACGACGATGGACAAGCTGCCCCGCATCGGGGACTGGGCCACCTACGACGAACTCGCGGCGCGACAGCGGGCGGTGCTGCCCCATGTCCTGGCGCGGGCCGCCAAGTCGCCCTTCTACCGGTCCCGGCTGGGCCCGGACGGCATACCGGACGATCTCGCCGGTTTCCGCCGACTGCCCACCACCACCAAGACCGACCTGCGCGACAACTACCCGTTCGGCATGCTGGGCGTCGCCAACAGCGAACTGGCCACGTACCACGAGTCCAGCGGTTCCACCGGCCGGCCGACGCCCTCCTACTACACGGAGGACGACTGGGTCGATCTCGCCGAGCGTTTCGCCCGCAAGCGGGTCGCCATCGGCTCATCGGACACCCTGCTGGTGCGCACCCCCTACGCCATGCTCCTCACCGGGCATCTGGCGCACGCGGCGGGGCGGTCGCACGGTGCGACGGTGGTCCCGGGCGACAACCGTTCACTGGCCATGCCGTACTCACGGGTGGTCAGAGCGCTGCACGACCTCGGCGTCACGCTGACCTGGTCGATGCCCACGGAGTGCCTGCTGTGGGCCGCCGCGGCCAAGGCCGTGGGGCTCCGCCCCGACGAGGACTTCCCGGCACTGCGCGCGCTGTTCGTCGGCGGCGAGCCGCTCAGCCCGGCCCGGCGTGCCCGGATCAGCCGGGTGTGGGGTGTGCCGGTGGTGGAGGAGTACGGCTCCACCGAGACCGGAAGCCTGGCCGGGGAGTGTTCCGAGGGTCGGCTGCATCTGTGGGCCGACCGTGTCCTGTTCGAGGTACGGGACCCGGAGACCGGGGAGATCGGCACCGAAGGCACCGGGCAGCTCGTCGTGACACCGCTCCACCGGGAGGCCATGCCGCTGCTGCGCTACAACCTGGAGGATGCCGTCGAGGTGTCCTACGACCCGTGTCCCTGCGGCTGGGTGCTGCCCACCGTCACCGTCCTCGGGCGGGCCGTCTACGGACACCGGATCGGCGGGACCCTGGTCACCCAGCACTGGCTGGAGGACCTCGTGTACCGGCTCCCGGACGCCTACGGCGTGCTCTTCTGGCGGGCGCAGACAGCCTCCGACCACCTGCGGGTCGAGATCGAGGTCGAGGCCGCGCACGAGGCCGCGGCATGTGCCGAACTCGCGGCGACGGTAAGCCGGGAGCTGGGCGTCGAGTGCCGGGTCGAAGGGGTCGCGCCGGGCGGCCTGGTGCCGAGGGACGTGCTCACGGGCATGCCCGATGTCGTCAAGCCCCGAAGTCTGTTCGGTCCCGACGAGGACTGGAACAAGGCCGTCCTCTACTACTGAGACCGCTCGTCGAGAGTTGTGATCATGATTCAGAGTCGAAGAGACCCCACATGGAGTCACGGCGAGAGCCGCATCGCGATCGTGGGTGCCGGCATCGCCGGCCTCACCGTGGCCCTGGCCCTCGGGCGGGCCGGCATCCGCAGCGAGGTCTTCGAACAGACGAAGAACCTCCGCGAGGTGGGCGCCGGCGTGCAGATCGCGCCCAACGCCACCCGCCTGCTGCACCGTCTCGGTCTCGATCGACGGCTGAGCGCGACGGCGGTGCGCCCGTCCGCGGTGGAGATGCGCCGCTGGGACGACGGCCGGCTGCTCAGCCGCACCGAACTCGGAGACGCCTGCGAGGACCTGTACGGGGCGCCGTACTACACGGTGCACCGCGCCGACCTGCATCAGGCGCTGCTGTACGGCATCGACGACAACCTGCACATCGGCCGCCGATGCGTGGGCGTCGAGGAACTGCCGGAGGCGGTGCGGCTCCGTTTCGAGGACGGCTCGGTGCACGAGGCGGACGTGGTGATCGGCGCCGACGGCATCCACTCGGTGGTGCGTGACACCCTCGCCCTGGACGAGCCCAGGTTCTCCGGGCAGTCCATGTACCGAGGGTTGGTGCCGGGGCATCACCTGCCGTTCCTCGTGGAGGATCCGAAGGTACGGCTGTGGCTGGGGCCGGACCAGCACTGCGTGTGCTATCCGGTGAGCGCGGGGAAGTGGATCAGTGTCGGGGCCACGGCCCCGGCCGGGGACCGGTCGGTCGAGTCATGGACCGCCGAGGGCCGTGTCGAGGACCTCGTCCAGACGTACCAGGGCTGGGACGAGGAGGTGCTCACCGTCCTCAAGGCGCTGGGCAGGGTGGGTCGCTGGGCCCTGCACGACCGCGACCCGCTCCCGCGCTGGACCACCGGCAGGATCGCGGTGGTGGGGGACGCGGCGCATCCCATGCTTCCCTTCCAGGCCCAGGGTGCCAACCAGTCGATCGAGGACTCGGTCGTGCTCGCCGACTGCCTGCGCGGGGTCACGCGGGACGGCATCCCCGAGGCGCTCACCCGCTACGAGCGCGTGCGCCGACCGCGCACCGACCAGCTCCAGCGGATGTCCCGGGTGAACGCCCGTACCTTCCATCTCTCCGACGGACAGGGGCAGCGCGAGCGCGACCAGGTTCTGGCCGGCGCCCAGAACCTGCGCGCGCAGGAGTGGTTGTACGGCTATGACGCCGAGTCGGCACTCCTGACGGAGTGACGCGCAGGACGGACACGACGGCGCCACGGCCCGGAGGCCGTGGCGCCGTCGTGTCCGTCCTGCGCAAGTCCGGCGGACGTCCGCCGGACTTCCGTTCGCCACGCGTCGACGTCACCCGTCGGTGGCGGCCTCGGCGAGGCCGAACTCCGTGTGCAGGAGCTTCAGGGTCTCCACGTGGTCGTGGCGGGGAACGATCACCGAGACACGCAGCTGGGAACTGGAGACCCAGCTGGTGGCGATCCCCACCCCGGAGAGCACCATGGTCAGACGGGCCAGATACTCCGGACGGTTCAGCAGGCCCATCCCGATCAGCGACACCTTGGCGACATCCGTGTCCACCCGGACTCCGCCGCCCAAGGGGGCCACGGCCCTCTCCAGCGGCTCCCTGATCCGCTCGACATCGCTGTGCCGAATGGTGAAGCCCATCCGGAACTCCTCCTCCTGCGGACCGGACCGGGCGACGAGGTCGACCGGGACCGCGTTTCCAGCCAGGATGCCGAGGATCGTGGAGACGGGATCGCCCTTGCCCTTGCAGTGCACGAGAACGCGCGCCACGTCCGTGTCGGACGTGATGGCGCTGATCGCGCCTCCCGTCTCAAGCAGCCCGGTGTCCCCCTGACCCACCACGGTCCCCTCCCTCTCCACCAAAGAGCTTCTGACGTGCAACTCGACTCCCTTGGCCGCGGCCAGTTCCGCCGACCTGGAGTGCAGGACCTTCGCTCCCGAGAAGGCCATCTCGACCATGACGTCCGAGGCCACGTACGGGAGCCTGCGGGCCGACTCCACCAGACGGGGATCGGCCGTGTACACGCCGTCCACGTCCGTGTAGATCTCACAGCTGCCCGCGTCGAGGGCCGCCGCGAGGGCCACGGCCGTGGTGTCGGATCCACCGCGGCCCAGGGTGACCACGTCACCGACGTCGTTGATCCCCTGGAAGCCCCCGACGACGACCACGCGCTCCTCGTCCAGACAGCCCCGCAGCCGCCCGGTGTCGATGGTGTCGATCATGCCCTCACCGTGGCGGCCCACCGCCCGGATGCCCGCCTGCGGCCCGGTGAGGGAGACGGCCGGAACCCCCAGCCGCTCCAGCGCCAGGGCCAGCAACGCGGCCGAGGCGTACTCGCCCGTCGCCAGCAACTGGTCGGTCTCCCGGGGCGCACGCCGTGCGGCGTCCCGCCCTCCGACCTCGTCGACCAGGGCCAGGAGGTCGTCGGTGGTGTCTCCGCGGGCCGAGACGACGACCACGGTGCGCCGTCCGGCACGACGGGTCGTCGCCACCCGCTCGGAGATCCTGCGGAGTCTCTCCGCCCCGGCCAGCGAACTCCCTCCGTACTTCTGAACCAAGATGCCCACGGCTGGTTCCTCCCCCGTCACGGATCCGGCCGAGCGGTCGTGTGCGTTGCTGCGGCCTCCTCGGAGCCTGCCTTGCCAGGAGGGCCGGGACATCACCCGTTCGCGGGATGCCGACCGGTTGCGCGATGCTCGCCGCGGGACCCCGTGAACGCGTGATGGAGACGGCTCCTGGCGCGCCGCGGACCTCGGCGGGCGGGCCCCGGCCCTCCGGGCGTCGGCATTCCCGGGCCGAGCCGGTCTCACCCCCGCAAGGCCCTGATCGACGTGGGCGCGTGCCCCGGCTCCGTCGCGATCTCCTCGAACTCGACCACGTCGGCGATGTCGTTCGTCGTGGACATCGCGATGTCGGTGACGCGCTCCAGGATGGCCTCGACGACCACCGGCACCCGGTACTCCGCCGCGAGCTTCTTGGCCTGCCCGAACGCGGCGCCCAGGTCGGCCGGGTCCGTCACCCGGATCGCCTTGCAGCCGAGGCCCTCGGCGACCTTGACGTGGTCGACGCCGTAGACCCCCAGCTCGGGCGAGTTGACGTTCTCGAACTCCAGGTTGACCTGGAAGTCGATGTCGAAGGCGCGCTGGGCCTGCCGGATGAGGCCCAGGTAGGAGTTGTTGACCAGGACGTGGACGTACGGGATGCGGTGCTGCGCCCCGACGGCCAACTCCTCGATCATGAACTGGAAGTCGTAGTCGCCGGAGAGGGCGACGACGGACGCCTCCGGGTCGGCCCTGGCGACGCCGAGCGCGGCCGGCACGGTCCAGCCCAGGGGGCCCGCCTGACCGCAGTTGATCCAGTGGCGCGGGCGGTAGACGTGCAGCATCTGGGCACCGGCGATCTGGGAGAGGCCGATGGTGGAGACGTACCGGGTCTCGGGCCCGAAGGCCCTGTTCATCTCCTCGTAGACACGCTGCGGCTTGATCGGGATGTCGTCGAAGTGCGTACGCCGCTGGAGGCGGGCCCTGCGGTCCTGCGCGTCGGCCGCCCACGCGGAGCGGTCCGGCAGCCGGCCGGCCGCCCGCAGCTCCCGTGCCACCGCGACGAACAGTTCGAGCGCGGCCTTGGCGTCCGAGGCGATGCCGTAGTCGGGAGCGAAGATCCTGCCGATCTGGGTGGGCTCGATGTCGACGTGGACGAACGTCCGCCCGGCCGTGTAGACGTCCAGCTTCCCGGTGTGCCGGTTGGCCCAGCGGTTGCCGATGCCGAGGACGAAGTCGGACTCCAGGAAGGTGGCGTTGCCGTAGCGGTGCGAGGTCTGGAGGCCGACCATGCCGGCGTTCAGCTCGTGGTCGTCGGGCAGGGCGCCCCAGCCCATGAGGGTGGGAACCACCGGCACACCCGTCAACTCGGCGAATTCCACGAGGAGTTCGCAGGCATCGGCGTTGATGATCCCGCCGCCGGCGACGATCAGCGGTCGCTGCGACGCGTTCAGCATCCCGATCGCCTTCTCGATCTGGGCGCGGGTGGCGGCGGGCTTGTAGACCGGCAGCGGCGCGTAGGTGTCCGGGTCGAACTCGATCTCGGTGAGCTGCACGTCGACGGGAAGGTCGACGAGGACGGGCCCGGGTCGGCCGGAGCGCATCAGGTGGAAGGCCTGCTGGAAGACGCCGGGGACCTGCGCGGCCTCCAGGACGGTGACGGCCATCTTGGTGACGGGCCCCGCGATGGAGGCGATGTCGACCGCCTGGAAGTCCTCCTTGTGGATGACGGCCGTGGGCGCCTGGCCCGTGACGCACAGGATCGGGACGGAGTCCCCGATGGCCGAGTACAGCCCGGTGATCATGTCGGTCCCGGCGGGCCCGGAGGTGCCGACACAGACCCCGATGTTCCCGGGGTGGGTGCGGGTGTACCCCTCGGCCATGTGCGACGCGCCCTCGACGTGCCGGGCGAGGGTGTGCTGGATCCCGCCGGCCGCCCTCAGGGCCGCGTAGAACGGGTTGATCGCGGCGCCGGGGACCCCGAACGCGTCACGGACTCCCTCGCGCTTGAGGATCTCGACTGCCGCGCGGGCAGCGGTCATACGTGCCATTGCGTACTCCTGCTTCAGCTGCCGGACTCGCGCTCCCGTCGCGCCCCGCGGTGAGCACTTCCGCAATTCGGAAAGTATTTTCTACTATCTGGAAGCAATGTAGGTGCCGGGGTAGGGGGCGTCAAGGGCATGGGCAGCGGAAACCACCTGGGTGTCTCAGGGTGTTTCCCTGCCGGCACAGCCCGTGCTGGAGGACGATGAGGAGGCGTTTTCGACAGGCCCGGCGGTGGGGTGGGGAGCATGAGCGAGAGCATGGCGATGCGGTGCCCGGACTGCGGGCGGGAGCACCGGTACGCGGCCCCGGCCTACCCCTGCGCGTGCGGCGCCCCGGTCGCCCCGGCCCTCGACCACCGCGCCGCCCCCACCGCGGTCACCCACCGCACCTGGGACGAGGACTGGGTCACCGTCCGCTGCGGGAACTGCGGTCGCGCCGACCAGTGGCCCCACCCGGAGCTCGGCTGCTCCTGCGGGACCGTGCTGCGGGTGCCCGTGGCCGGCGCCCTGCGGCCGCTGGGCCCGGGCGACACCCGCAGGACGACCGGAGCTGACGACGGCCCCCGGGGAGCCTTCCACCCCGTCACCATCCGCACGACCCGCGACGCGGTCACCGCCGTCGCCCTCTATCTGCGCTGGCTGGGCTACCAGGACATCCGCCGCGCCGACCAACGCCAGCCCGCGGGGATAGGGCTCGCCGCGCGGGGGGTCCTGGCCCAGGTGGACCCGTCGGTGCGCCCGGCCTCGCTGCGCGACGTCGAATGCCTGTGGCTGACCGCCATGGCCGAGTCCACCGACTGCGTGTACTTCTCCCTCGCCGGGTACGCGGACGACGCCCGCGACCGCGCCGACGGCCTGGGCGTCTCCCTGTTCGTCCTGGATCTCACGGGCACCCCGCAGCCGATGAACCGCACGGCGACGGAACTGGCCGCCACCGGCGCGAGCACCTGAGCGACGACCACGCCGCACCGAACGCGCGGCCATGGGCTACGTGACTATCCGGCGGCGTACCGCTCGCGCAGTTCGACCTTGCGCACCTTCCCCGACACCGTCATCGGGAAGGCGTCCAGGACGCGCAGCGCGCTGGGGATCTTGTAGTGCGCCAACCGCCCGTCGCAGAAGGCCCGCAACTCCTCCAGGGTGGGCGGTTCGGCGGCTTCGCGCGGGATGACGCAGGCGAGCACCTCCTCGCCGTACCGCTCGTGCGGCACGCCCACCACCTGGACGTCGGCGATCTTCGGGTGGCCGTACAGGAACTCCTCGATCTCGCGCGGGTAGATGTTCTCGCCACCACGGATGATCATGTCCTTGATCCGGCCGACGATCTCGACGTACCCGTCCTCGCGCATCATCGCCAGGTCCCCGGTGTGCATCCACCGTCCCTCGTCGACGGCCTCGGCGGTCTTCTCCGGCTCCTCCCAGTAGCCGAGCATCACGCTGTAGCCACGGGTGCACAACTCCCCCGCGCTACCGCATGGTTGTGTCGCCCCCGTCGCCGGGTCGACGATCTTCACCTCGATGTGCGGCAGGACGCGGCCCACGGTGCCGGTGCGGTGAGCCAGGTCGTCGTCGCGCCGGGTCTGGGTGGAGACGGGCGAGGTCTCGGTCATGCCGTAGCAGATCGAGACCTCCGTCATGTGCATCTCGGCGACCACCCGCTTCATGACCTCCACCGGGCAGGGCGAGCCCGCCATGATGCCGGTGCGCAGGGAGGAGAGGTCGTGGGCGGCGAAGTCGGAGAGGTTCAACTCGGCAATGAACATGGTCGGTACGCCGTACAGGGAGGTGCAGCGCTCCCGCTCGACGGCCTCCAGGGTGGCCCGCGGGTCGAAGGAGGGGGCCGGGATCACGACGCAGGCGCCGTGCGAGGTCGCCGCGAGGTTGCCCATCACCATGCCGAAGCAGTGGTAGAACGGCACGGGCACACAGATCCGGTCCTGCTCGCCATAACCGAGCAACTCCCCCACGAAATAACCGTTGTTGAGAATGTTGTGGTGAGAGAGGTTCGCTCCCTTGGGGAAGCCCGTGGTGCCCGAGGTGTACTGGATGTTGATCGGCTCGTCGCAGGACAGGTCCGGGTACGGCACCGGTGTCCCGCGCGCGAGCAGCGCGTCCCAGCTCGAGTCTCCGACGTAGACGGTCTCCCTCAACTTCGGGCAGTTGCCGCGCACTTGCTTGACCATGGCCCGGTAGTCGCTGGTCTTGTGGCTGAGGGAGGCGAACAGGAACGAGACCCCGGCCTGCTTCAGGACGTACTCGACCTCGTGGGTGCGGTAGGCCGGGTTGATGTTCACCATGATCGCGCCGATGCGGGCGGTGGCGTACTGCACCAGCACCCACTCGGGGCAGTTGACCGCCCAGATGCCCACCCGGTCTCCCTTGGCCACACCGCTCGCGAGCAGCGCGTACGCCAGCTCGTCGACGTCCGAGGCGAAGCGCGCGTACGTCCAGCGCCGCCCGGACGGCACGTCGACGAGCGCCTCACGGTCCGGCCAGGCGGCGACGGCCCGGTCGAGGTTGGCGCCGATGGTGTCGCCGAGCAGCGGGGTCGCGCTCGTCCCGTGGGCGTACGAGGTCACCGGAAGTCCTCCTCGCGGTACTCCGCGTCCGAGCCCGCGGCCGTGGCCTCGCGCAGCGCGATACGGCGGATCTTGCCGGAGACGGTCTTCGGGAGTTCGGCGAACTCGATGCGGCGCAGGCGCTTGTACGGGGCGAGGACCGTCCGGGAGTGCTCGAAGAGCACCTTCGCGGTGTCCGGGCCCGGTTCCCACCCGGCCGCGAGCACGATGTACGCCTTCGGCACGGCGAGCCGCACCTCGTCCGGCGCGGGGACCACGGCCGCCTCGGCGACCGCCTCGTGCTCCAGCAGGGCGCTCTCCAGCTCGAAGGGGCTGATCTTGTAGTCGCTGGCCTTGAACACGTCGTCCGCGCGGCCCACGTAGGTGAGGTAGCCGTCGGGGTCCCGGGAGCCGATGTCGCCGGTGCGGTAGTAGCCGCCGGCCATGGCCTCCGCCGTACGGTCGGGATCTCCGTGGTAGCCGGTCATGAGGCCGACGGGGCGGCCCGAGAGGTCAAGGGCGATCTCTCCCTCGTCGGCGTCGGGGGCGCCGGTGACGGGGTCGAGGAGGACGACCTTGTAGCCGGGGGCGGGCCGGCCCATCGAGCCGGTCTTCAGCTCCTGGCCAGGGCTGTTGGAGACCTGGACGGCGGTCTCGGTCTGGCCGAAGCCGTCCCGGACGGTGACGCCCCAGGCGCGGCGGACCTGCTCGATCACCTCGGGATTGAGGGGTTCACCGGCCGCGACGACCTCACGGGGCGGGGTCCGCAGCTGACCGAGGTCGGCCTGGATGAGCATGCGCCACACGGTGGGCGGGGCGCAGAAGGTGGTGACGCGCGCGCGGTCCATCTCCGCGAGCAGCCGGCTCGCGTCGAACCGCGCGTAGTTGTGGAGGAAGACGGTCGCCTCCGCGTTCCACGGGGCGAAGAGGTTGGACCAGGCGTGCTTGGCCCAGCCGGGCGAGGAGATGTTGAGGTGGACGTCGCCGGGGCGCAGACCGATCCAGTACATGGTGGCCAAGTGGCCGACGGGGTACGACACATGGGTGTGCTCGACCAGTTTGGGCCGGGCGGTGGTGCCCGAGGTGAAGTACAGCATCAGCGGGTCGGTGGCGTTGGTCGCGCCGTTCGGCTCGAAGCGGGCGGGGGCCGCGTAGGCCTGCTCGTACGGCCGCCATCCATCGACCGTGCCGCCGACCGTGGTGCGGGTGTAACGGCCGGGCACGTCCGCGAACTTGGCCGCCTCCTCGGCCCGCGCGATCACGTGCCGGACCCGGCCTCGCTCCACGCGGTCCCGCAGATCGGCGGGGCCGAGCAGCGGCGTCGCGGGGATGACGACGGCGCGCAGCTTCATCGCGGCGAGGGCGGCCTCCCACAACTCCGCCTGGTTGCCCAGCATCACGAGGACACGGTCGTCGGCGCGGACGCCCCGGTCCCGCAGCCAGTTGGCGACACGGGAGGAACGTTCGGACATCTCGGCGAAGGTGAGACGGATCTCGGTGCCGTCCTCCTCCACGATGTGCAGGGCCGTCCGGTCGTTCCCACGTGCGATCACGTCGAACCAGTCGAGCGCCCAGTTGAAGTACTCGGGGCGGGGCCAGTCGAAACCCTTGTAGGCCGTGGCGTAGTCCTCGCGATGGGCCAGCAAGAAGTCCCGGGCCGCCCGGAACTCCTCCGTGGCGCTCGTCCTCGCCGACATGTGTCCTCCTCATTGCCGGACCGTTGCCTGACATCGTGTAATGCGTGATACACGTCTCACTACCCCCGAACGGGGGTGCGCCGCGCGGAAGGGGCGAGTTCGTGGCACTGGATCCCTCGGGTTCCGTCGGGCCGGCCTGGTCGGGCCGGGCGGACCTGCGCGGCGCACTGCACCGGCTGCGGCGGGCCACCGGGCTGCCGCTCGCCTTCGCGGGTCTCGTCGAGCCCGGTCCCGGGCAACTGCGCATCAGCGAACTCCAGGGGAACCGGACCACCTCGCTCCAAGGTCTGGCCGTGCACTCCGGCAACGGTCTCGGCGGCAAGGCGGTGGCCCTGGCCCGGCCGTGCCGGGTGACCGACTACTCCGCGTCGCGCCGGATCAGCCACGAGTACGACGCCGCGGTCGCCGCCGAGGGCATCCGCTCCGTCCTCGCGGTCCCCGTCGTCGTACGGCGTCAGGTGCGCGGCGTGCTGTACGGCGCCCTGCGCGCGGCACAGCCGCTGGGCGACCGCACGGTGTCGGCCGCGCTGGACGCGGCGCGGGACATGGAGCAGACGCTGGTGGTGCGCGACGAGGTGCGGACCCTGCTGGCCGCGACCGCCCCGACGCCCGAGGGGGGCTCGGCCGGGGCGTGGGAGGAGGTCCGGGAGGCACACGGGGCGCTGCGCGCCCTCGCCCCGCGCGTCGACGATCCGGAGCTGCGGACGGAGCTGCTGCGGGTGTGCGGGCGCCTCGCCGGCGTGACCGGCGGGGGAAGCGCCCCGCCGGAGGATGTGCCCAGGGTCGTCCTCACGGCGCGTGAGACGGATGTGCTGGCGTGCGTGGCGACGGGTGCGAGCAACCAGGTCGTGGCGGAGCGTCTGGGGCTGCGCCCCGAGACGGTGAAGGCGTATCTGCGGTCGGCCATGCGGAAGCTCGGGGCGCACGGGCGGTGGGAGGCGGTGGTGGCCGCCCGCCGGGCCGGGGTGTTGCCATAGCGAAGCGGCGTGCGGTGCGGTGCACGAAGCGGGGTGTGGTGCGGTGCGGTGCGCAGTGCGGGCCGGTGGGGGCTGGTCGCGCAGTTCCCCGCGCCCCTGACGGGGCGCCCCCTCCGGGGCGAGGCTGTCGCGTCCCGGGAGCATTCATGTAACGGGGCTGTGAAATTCCCTATGCCGTACCCTTCCTGTTATTTCCCACACCGGGCCGCGTTCCGAAATTCAAAGACAGGACGCCTAATATTGGCCCGGACACGACACTCGAGGGGAGCGGTGGCCCGTGCGACGGGAGTTCAAGGAGCCTGGGAGACCCCGCCCCGACCTGGTCATTGGCAGGGAGGAGCTGTTCGCGGGGGCGCGCGAGCAGCTTTCGCGGGGCGGCAGC
Source organism: Streptomyces sp. 11x1 (assembly GCF_032598905.1). Classification (NCBI taxonomy): domain Bacteria; kingdom Bacillati; phylum Actinomycetota; class Actinomycetes; order Kitasatosporales; family Streptomycetaceae; genus Streptomyces; species Streptomyces sp. 11x1. The sequence continues at coordinate 2,090,871 of NZ_CP122458.1, forward strand.
GTGCTGGTGCACGGCTCCGCGGGCATCGGGAAATCGACCGTCCTGCGCGCCCTGGCCGCCGAATACGACGAATCGGCGCGGACGGTGCTGCGCTGCTCGGCCACCGAGTCCGAGTCGCATCTGCCGTTCCTCGCCCTGACCGACCTGCTCGGGCTGGTCATGGACGAGGTCTCCGACCAGCTGCCCGCGCCGCAGCGCACCGCGCTGGAGTCCGCGCTCACCGGCCGTGGCGAGTCCACGCTCCAGCGTGACGGGCTGGCCCTGCGGCTGGCGGTGCTGTCGACGCTGCGCGCGCTGGCCGCCAAGGGCCCCGTGCTGATCGTCGCCGACGACCTCCAGTGGCTGGATCCGGCCAGTGTGGAGCTGCTCGGATTCGCCGCGCGGCGGCTCGGGGAGCTGCCGGTGCGCATGCTGTGTGCCGTACGCACGTCGACGGACCCCCATGGCCACGAGCAGGACAGGTATCTACGCGCGTCCCCGCCCGACACCCTCGCCCTGCGCGTCGCCCCGCTGTCCCGGGCGCACGTCGCCGAGCTGCTGGAGAACCGCGGCTACACCGGTCTGCCCCGCTCGACCGTGCGCGACATCCACCGCACCAGCGGCGGCAACCCGTTGTTCGCGCTGGAGCTGGGCCGTGCTCTCGCCGACAGCTCGACCCCGCCGCGCCCCGGCGAGCCGCTGCCCGTGCCGACCTCGCTGCGGACCCTGGTCCTGAACCGGCTGGACATGCTCTCCGCCGAGGCCCGCCGCACCCTGCTGGTCGCCAGCGCCGGTGCCCGGCCCACGGTGGCGCTGCTGCGCGCCGCCGGGCGGGAGAACGCCGAGGCGGAGACCGCGCAGGCCGTCGAGCTGGGCCTGCTCGCGCCGGAGCGGGAGGCGCCGGGCGTGCGGTTCGCGCACCCCCTGGTCTCGGCGGCGCTGTACGCCGAGGCGACCGCGCAGGAGCGGCGGGCCGCCCACGCCGCACTGTCCACCGCCGCCGTCGACCCCATCGAGCGGGCCCGGCACCTGGCGCTGGCCACCCAGGGCACCGATCCGCAGGTCGCCGCACGGCTCGGCGAGGCCGCCGCCGTGGCCCGGGACCGGGGCGCGCCCTCGGTCGCCGCCGAGCTGGGTCTGCTCTCGGCCCGGCACACCCCGGCGGACGCGACACCCGGCCCGGACGAGCGGCGTCTGCAGGCGGCAGAGGACGCGATCACCGCCGGGGAGAACGACCTCGGCCGCGACATCGCCCGTGAGGTGCTGAGCCGGGCCACCGAGCCCGCCGAGCGGGTCCGGGCCTGGATGGTGGTGATCGACGCGGCCGGGCAGTCCCTCGCCGAGGTCGACGCCGTCTACCCGCAGGTCCTCGCCGACGCGGGCGACGACCCGCGGCTGCTCGGGCTGGTCCGCTACCAGCTGGCCTGGCGGGCGCTGGTCCTGGAGGGCGACTTCGCGCAGAGCCGGGAGGAGGCCGCGCGCGCCGCCGAGCTGGCCGGACGCGCCGAGGACCGACGCACCGAACTGCTCGCGCTCGCCTTCCAGGCGCAGACCGAGATGCTGATGGGCCACCCGGACGCGCCCATGACGATCAAGCGGGCGCTGAAGGAGCCGCAGGACCCGCTGCTCGCGTGCCACCACAACGGGGCGGGCGCGACCCGCTTCCGCTGGCTGCTGATGAGCGACCAGCTCGGCGAGGCCCGCGCCACGATCACCTCGCTGCTGCGGGAGGTCCGCCGGCGCGGCATGGTCGAGAGCGAGGTGCACTACGTGCGCTTCCTCGCCGAGACCGAGCTGCGCTCCGGGCACTGCGGCCGGGCCCTCGACCTCGCCCGCGAGGGCTATGTCCTGGCCCGGGACTCCGGCATCGGCGAGGGCGCGTCCGCCATGCTCACCTCGCTCACGGAGGCCGCCGGCGGCGATGTGGAGCGGGCCCGGGCGCTCGCCCGCGAGGCCGCCGACCGAGCCGAGCAGGACGGCGACCTGATGTACCTCTCCCGCGCCCTGGGTGCCCTCGGGCACGCCCAGTTGGTGGCGGGCGACGCGCCGGGAACGGTCCAGTCCCTGCGCCGCGTACGGGAGTTGGAGGACGGGCTGGGGATCAACGATCCCGCGCGCGGCCGGTGGCACGGCGACCTCGCCGAAGCCCTGGTGCGGGTGGGCGAGTTGGCTGAGGCGCAGGACGTCGTCGACGTCACGCGGCAGCAGGCGTTGCGGCTCGGCCGGGAGAGCGTGCTCGCCGTGCTCGACCGCGCCGAGGCCCTGGTGCGGGCGGCACGGGGTGAACAGGACGCCGCCGTACGGCAGTTGACGTCGGCCCAGGACCGGCTCGCCAAACTCGGCTACGGCCTGGAGGAGGCGCGGGCCGCGTACGCCCTGGCGGGGCTGCGCGCCGCCCCGCAGGGCCTCGGTGCCGCGCGGCCAGGGGGGACGCCCGCGCCGGGCGCGTACGACGAGGCGTCCCGGCTGTTCCGCCGGTGCCGCGCCCTGCCGTGGCTGCGCCAGGTGGAGGAGGCCTCGGTCACCCCGGCGCCGCCGCAGCCCGTGATCGCCCCGTCCGCGCTGGACGCCCTCGCTGTGCTCGCGGCGACGGAACGCCAGGTCGCGGAGCTGGTCATGGAGGGCGCGACCAACCGGGAGATCGCCGGCCGGCTGTACATCAGCGTGAAGACGGTCGAGGCGACCCTCACACGCGTCTACCGGAAGCTGGGTATCCGGTCGCGTGTGGACATCGTGCGTCTGGCGGCGGGACACCGTACGAACTGACCTCCCCGGGACCGGCTGACGAGCCCCTCCCGGGACCTGGGCCCTGTCGCGTCGTCTTCCCGTCTGCGTGCCGTCTGCCGCGCCGGGGAGACATCCGTGCGGGCGGACTGTGGAGGCATCCGTGCGGGGCGGCGACCTTGCGGCTCCAGCCTAGGCTCAAACCCCGGCCCGGGTCATCGAGGGTTTTCCCTCCTCAACTCCCTTAGGGGGATCCCCCCTTGGGAGGGGCTCGCTCCGGCTCTTAGTTTCTGTGACGTGCCGCACGCCAGGGCACACAGACCGGCCCGCCGCCCCCGCTCGGCTCCCCCGAGCGGGGGCGGCACCGCAGGCTCTGTGCACTCCCCCCACCCGCGCGTCCCCCACCGGCAACCCCCCATGAGGAGAACCATGTTCGGGTTCAACCGCGCCAAGAAGTCGATGGTCGCCGCCGCTGCGACCGCCGCCGCCGCCGCCGCTGCGGCACTTCTGACCGCGCCCGGCGCCGTCGCCGCTCCCCAGCCCATCGTGGGTGGCACCACCACCACCGCGAGCGCGTACCCGTACGTCATGCAGATCACGAACGCCTCGCAGAGCCAGTTCTGTGGCGGCACCCTCGTCTCGCCCACCAAGGTGATCACCGCCGCTCACTGCATGGTCGGCAGAACGACCTCCAACACCCGTGTCGTCGGTGGCCGCACCTACCGGAACGGCACGAACGGCACCGTCAGCACGCTCAGCAAGATCTGGATCCACCCGAGCTACAACAGCTCCAACATGACCAGCGACGTGGCGGTGCTGACGCTCGCCGTCGCGCAGCCGTACACCACGGTGCCCTACGTCAGCGCCTCCCAGACGGGCGTCTACGCGGCCGGCACCACCGCCCGCATCGTCGGCTGGGGCACCACCTCCTCGGGCGGTTCCTCCTCCAACCAGCTGCGCACGGCGACCGTGCCGGTCGTGGCCGACTCGGTCTGCGGCAGCTCCAGGTCCTACGGCTCCGAGTTCATCGCGAGCTCCATGGTCTGCGCCGGCTACTCCTCCGGTGGCGTTGACACCTGCCAGGGCGACAGCGGCGGTCCCCTGATGATCGGGGGCGTCCTGGCAGGCATAGTTTCCTGGGGTTACGGCTGCGCCGACGCGCAGTACCCCGGTATCTACACCCGGCTGACGACCTTCTCCAACACGGTGGCCGCGCAGGTCAACTCCTGACGGGAAGAAGTCGGCCCACGGACTCCTGAGGCACGTCCTCAGGTGATATCAGGGGGCGCCTCGAACCTGCCACGAGCGGTTCGGGGCGCCCCCTCTCCACTTGTGCGACGAGGGCGGCGGGTCACCGGTCGGTGGCTGCCACCGTGCCGAAGCGGATGTCGTACGAGCCGGTGCCGTGCAGCGTCTCGAGCAGGCGGGCGGCCTCCTCCACCAGCTCCGTCCGCTGCCGGCCGGTGAGGCGTCCGAACGGTTCGAGGGTGACGACGTGGGCGTCGTCGCCGTCGAGCCTCCAGATGCCGGCCAGGAAACCGTCGACGAGGAAGGTGCGGTGGGCCTGGTTCCCCTGCCAGGAACGACCCTTGAGGTCGGGTGGCACGACCCGGGAACGGTCGGCGTGCGAGAGAAGCAGATTGTCGAACTCGGGGAGCAGCCGGGGCGGCGCCGGAGTCTCCGGGTCCGGGCGGGGCGCGTCCGGGAGGTCGAAGAGCTCGGTGCCGCGCTCGTCCCGGAAGGTGACCAGCTCCGGGCGCAGCCGTTCGAACGCCTCGCGCAGCCGGGTCAGTCCCGCCCAGGTCTGCATGTCCTTCGCGGAGGCGGGCCCGAAGGCGGCGAGATAGCGCCGGACCACGGCCTCCGGTGCCGGGGCCTCCTGGGCGGGCCTGCCGAGCCAGTGTTCGGCGGTGGTCAGGGCGACCTGTCCGCTCCTGCGCCACAGACCGCGCGGGGTGACCTGGACGAGCGGCAGCCGGCAGCGCGCGGCGAGACCGAGGGCGAACGGGTCGGCGTCGGGCCACTCCATGACCAGGGCCTCACGCAACTGCTTCAGCGTGCGCGGCTCGTCCTCCACGAGTTCACGGGCGATGGCCTCCAGCCGGTCGAGGTCGACGCCGACCAGACCCTTGCGGAACAGGTTCAGCTCCCGCTCCCGGGCCGGCTGCACCAACGGCTGCAGGGTGAGGCAGTCCTCGGCCGTGTGCGTGTGGATCGTGGACCGCATGCTGACGATACGGACGACCTCCCGATCAGCCATCAGCCCCGACAACTGCTCCGGCGCGAAGCCGTCCAGGCGGGCCGCGAGCGCGTAGTAGGGCGGCTGGACGTTCTGCGCCTGGAGGCCGAGGAGGTGCTCGACGGCGTCGTGGGCGGACATCTCCACCCGGCCCAGGAGGAGTTGACGGGCCAGGGTCGCGCGATTGAGAGCGAGGGTACCGAGCCGGGGAGCGGCGGTCTGGGGCGCCTTGTTCGTCATGCTGTGCACGCTAGCGGGCATTGCGGACAACTTCTGTCCTCGATGGCGAGGGCGCACGGTTTTCACCGCCGCCGGCACGGCCACCGGTACCAACGGGCGCGACGGTGTCGCGTACGCCCGGCCCGCCCCGCGCTCCGCCCGCGCTCCGCCCGAGAGCCGCCCGAGTGCCGCCCGAGTGCCGCCCGAACAGGGCGCGACCGCAGAACCCGGCCGCATCATCCGGAACCATCCCTAACCCTCCCCGTACCCTGTTCGCGTCCTGTCCGTATCCTGATCGGTGATCACACAGTCCTACGAGTCCGCGCACCTCGGGAGGCATCCGCGATGGCCGATCGACGCGCCCGCCCGGCGCCGAAGAGTACCGGCCCCACTTCCAAGAGCGGCCGGAAGTCCGTCTGGCGCCGTGCGCTGCCCTCTCCGCCGACACCGCCCGGCGGGCCGACGACACCGAGCCCGGACCCGGCGCCGCCGCCCGAGGCCGAGCGGGCGGCCAGTGTGGTGGAGGCGGCCTTGTACCAGGACGGAGTACGTGTCTCCTCCCCGGCGACCCTCGCGGACACCTTCCGCGAACTCCGCCGGGCCCCGGCGGGCATGGCGTGGATCGGCCTCGCGCGTCCGACCGAGGCCGAACTCCTCTCCCTGGCCGCCGAGTTCGACCTGCACCCGTTGGCGGTCGAGGACGCGATGGAGGCGCATCAACGCCCGAAGCTGGAGCGCTACGGCGACACCCTCTTCGTCGTCCTGCGCGCCGCGCGCTACCTCGACGCGCCGGAGGAGGTGGACTTCGGCGAGCTGCACGTCTTCGTGGGGCCGGACTTCGTCATCACGGTCCGGCACGGGGCGGCACCGGACCTGTCGGCCGTGCGCCGCCGGATGGAGGAGGACCCGGAACTGCTGAAGCTGGGCCCCGAGGCGGTCCTCTACGCCATCCTCGACGCGGTGGTCGACGGGTACGCGCCCGTCGTCGCGGGGGTGCAGAACGACATCGACGAGATCGAGACGGAGGTCTTCCGCGGCGACCCGGAGGTCTCCCGCCGCATCTACGAACTCTCGCGCGAGATGGTCGAGTTCCAGCGCGCCACGCGCCCCCTGGTCGGCATGCTCCACGGCCTCATGGCCGGCTTCACCAAGTACGAGACGGACGAGGAGCTCCAGCGCTACCTCCGTGACGTCGCCGACCACGTCACCCACACCAGCGAGCGCGTGGACGGCTTCCGCCAGGCCCTCACGGAGATCCTCACGGTCAACGCGACCCTCGTCACGCAGCAGCAGAACGCGGAGATGCGGGCCCTGGCGGAGGCGGGCTTCGAACAGAACGAGGAGATCAAGAAGATCTCGTCGTGGGCGGCGATCCTGTTTGCTCCCACACTGGTCGGAACTATCTACGGCATGAACTTCGAAAGCATGCCCGAGTTGGGCTGGAGCTTCGGCTACCCCTTCGCGATCGGCCTCATGGGGGTCGTGTGTGCCAGTTTGTACGTGCTTTTCAAGCGGCGGGACTGGCTCTGATTCCCCCCCTTGCCGAGCTCAGCTCTTGTGCGGTCCTTGCTCTCGCACCGGTCACGGATCGTGGCGGAATCGGCCCTGGGGAGGATACGGGGAGAAACGCATGGCCGCCGCCTTGGTTTCTGGGCGAAGATGACGCTCCAGCAGTCCGGGAATCTGCTCGCGGAAGGTCTGCCATCCACAGGCCAGGACAGGACAGACCAGCCGCCGTACATCCAGGGGACCACGACCTGACGGCCGACGACCGGTACGTCCGTCACCGCCCGGCGGTGATGACCGTGCACCTTCACCGTCGGCGTCCCGCACACCGGACACGGCACCGCCGCCTGTCGGGTGCGAGCCGGCTCCTCGGCGTCACCACCGACTACCGCCGGACCCGTCGCATTGACACACCCGCCGTGGGGCCATGTGTGGCGTGGCCGACCACGGCGGGTTGCCCGACTATGGGTTGCTCACGGGATGAAGCCGTAGTCCAACTGCCCGATGAGCTTGGTCTTGTCGCCCTTCAAAGACACCAGGAGGGTGCGGGCCAGGGTGCCGCCGAAGCGGGTCCCGCCGTCGGCGGTCGGAACCGTGTCGATGAAGCTCTCCACCGGCCCGTTGGGCATCACGTAGTGCGAGTACTGCTGCGTCGGGGCGTCCTCCGGGTTGCCCAGGACCAGCGCGCTGCCGTTGAGCGGCCTGTAGTCGCTGCGCAGGGACGATCCGACGAAGCCGTAGAGGCCGTCCCAGCCGCTCAGCCCCGGCGCGAACGTGAACGTGTGGCTGATGGTGAACAGATAGTACTTGCCGTTGCGGATGACGAGGTGGGGCCGTTCGGTCTGCTGGTTCACGCAGTTGGCCGAGAGCAGCGGGGGTTGCAGCCGCCAGTTGTCCATGCTGCCGCTGTCAGCAGTGGCCAGACCGATGTTGCCCGTGTAGTACTTCGCGTCCTCCGGCACCTCGTGACCGGCCGGGACGTCACCTATGTCGCGCTTGGTGCACCGGTACGTGCCGGCGACACCGGCGGTGTTGCCCTCGAACAGGAGGTGGATCTTGCGGTCCCGGGGGTCCCGGAAGACGAACGGGTCACGGAAGGCGTAGATGATCGGGCCCGCCTGGGACTGTTGCAAGGTCTGGTACAGCTCGCCGTCGGCCTCGGCGATGATGCGGTGGTCCTGGAAGCCGCTTAACCACACGCGCTTCCTGTCCGCGTGGATCTTGCCGGTCGTCTGCGCCAGACGCTGCAGTGCGTCGTTGGGGTCGACGCCGCCGTTGTCGCGCCCGGAAGCGGTGTAGAAGGAGTACACCTTGTCGCCGACGAGCGCCGTCGAGCCGGCCCACTCACGTGAGCCGAACGATGTGCCGGGCTGGAACAGATCACCGCCGTACTTCCAGCTCTTGGCGTCACGCGAGTAGAAGTAGCCGATCTTCGCGTGCCAGTGCCGGTCGCCGAACGGCACCGAGCGCGGAGCCGTCAGCGAGAAGATGACGTGCCAGCCCCTATAGGTGGCGGTCCGGGTGTTGAGCTTGGTGAGCGGCCAGGTGTCCCACACCCACACCTTGTCGGTCATCACCGGGAAGTCCGGCGACACGCGGGGGCAGTGTTGGTCTTGTCCTGCCGGAGCTTCAATGCGTCCGCGCGGGACCAGACGGCGAAGTAGTCGTCGTCCGCGCTGTACTGCCGCGTTCCCGTCTGCGACGAGGCCGGCCCGTCCGCGGAAGCCGGCGTCGCCACACCGCCCAGCACCGCGAGGGCCATCAAGCCCGTGGCCAGCCGGATCAGCACTCTGCGTGATCTGCGCATGCGTCGTCCTTTTGAAGCGGGTGATCTAATGGAACCGAACTGGAAGCGATTCCGTTTCGCGGTTACCCCCTTCCCGCCTGACACACCATCAACTTCCGGTACTGCAGATCGACTTCTGGGTGCAGGGAGTTGTGAGGATGTCTCACGTGGTGATGTCGTGAGGCGCAGGCCGCCTGGATCTCGGGCGGGGTCCTGATCGAGTGCATGCAGAAGGTCCACCAGGTCGACCAGGTCCACCAGGTTCACCTCGACGTCCGCGGCGACGCCGTCACCCCTGACGGGGCGGCTTCGGCCTGAGCCGAGACGGAAGCCGGGGCAGCGCCCGGGATGGAGATCTCTCCTCCCCGGGCGCTGTCTGGTTCGGGCTGGATGTGAGGGTGAGGCGCATGGCCGCCGACCCACCTGCGTCGCGTCGGGGCGATCACTTGTTCGCCGCGAGGTGTTTGAGCGCGATGTTGAGTTCGAGGACGTTGACCCGGGGCTCGCCGATGAAGCCGAGGGTGCGGCCCTGGGTGTGCTCGTCGACCAGCCTCCGCACCTGGGCGACGGTCAGGCTGTTCCGCTCGGCGACGCGGTGGACCTGGAGATCGGCGTAGGCCGGGGAGATGTCCGGGTCGAGACCGGAGCCGGAGGAGGTGACCGCGTCGGCGGGAACCTCGGACGGCCTGACGGTGTAGCCGGGCACCGAGTTGTCCTTGACGACCTTCGCCTTGGCGTCCTCGACCTGCTTGATGAGGTCCTTGTTGTCCGCGGACAGGTTGGTGGCGCCGGACAGGATCAGTTTGTAGCGGGTGTTGAGCGAGTTCTCACCCAGTCCGTTCGCCGGGCGGGGCTGGAAGTAGTCCAGGCTGTAGCCCTGTTGGCCTATCAGCGAGGACCCGACGACGTTGCCGTCGTACGTCACCTCGGAGCCGTTCGCCTTGGTGGGGAAGAGCGCCTGCGCCACACCAGTGACGGCCAGCGGATAGACGATGCCGGTGAGCACGGTCAGCACGAGCAGAGCCCGCAGGCCCGCGCTCAGCAACCGGGCAGTGTTCGCAAAGGAGTTGTTCATGTCCTTCACCCGATCCCGGGGATCAGAGAGATGAGCAGGTCGATGAGCTTGATGCCGATGAACGGCGCGACGAGCCCGCCGAGGCCGTAGACGGTCAGGTTGCGGCGGAGCAGTCTGTCCGCGCTGACCGGCCGGTACCGCACGCCCTTCAGGGACAGCGGGACCAGCGCGATGATGATCAGCGCGTTGAAGACGACCGCCGAGAGGATCGCGGAGTCCGGCGAGGACAGGCCCATGATGTTGAGCTTGTCCAGGCCCGGGTAGACGGCCGCGAACAGCGCCGGGATGATCGCGAAGTACTTCGCCACGTCGTTGGCGATGGAGAAGGTCGTCAACGCACCCCGGGTGATGAGCAGTTGCTTGCCGATCTCGACGATCTCGATGAGCTTGGTCGGGTTGGAGTCGAGGTCCACCATGTTCCCGGCTTCCTTGGCGGCGGAGGTCCCGGTGTTCATGGCCACGCCGACGTCCGCCTGGGCGAGGGCCGGGGCGTCGTTGGTGCCGTCGCCGGTCATCGCGACGAGCTTGCCGCCGGCCTGCTCGCGCTTGATGAGAGCCATCTTGTCCTCGGGGGTGGCCTCGGCGAGGAAGTCGTCGACGCCCGCCTCCTCGGCGATCGCACGAGCGGTCAGCGGGTTGTCGCCCGTGATCATGACCGTCTTGATGCCCATGCGCCGCAGCTCCTCGAAGCGTTCGCGCATGCCCTCCTTGACCACGTCCTTGAGGTGGATGACGCCCAGCACCCGTGCCCCGTCGCTGTCCTCGACGGCCACCAGCAGCGGCGTGCCGCCGGCCTCGGAGATCCGGTCGGCCAGCGTGCCGGCGTCCTCCGAGACCGTGCCGCCCTGCTCGCGCACCCAGGCGATGACCGATCCGGCGGCGCCCTTGCGGACCTTGCGCCCGTCGACGTCCACGCCCGACATCCGGGTCTGGGCGGTGAAGGTGATCCACTCGGCACCGGCCAGCTCGCCCCGACTCCGCTCGCGCAGCCCGTACTCGGTCTTCGCCAGGACGACGACGGAGCGGCCCTCCGGGGTCTCGTCGGCAAGTGAGGAGAGCTGGGCCGCGTCGGCGAGGTCGGTCTCGGTGGTGCCGGGGACGGGCACGAACTCCGCCGCCTGCCGGTTGCCGAGGGTGATGGTGCCGGTCTTGTCGAGCAGCAGGGTGGAGACGTCACCGGCGGCCTCGACCGCCCGGCCGGACATCGCCAGGACGTTGCGCTGCACGAGCCGGTCCATGCCCGCGATACCGATGGCGGACAGGAGCGCGCCGATGGTGGTCGGGATGAGGCACACCAGCAGGGCGACCAGCACGACCATCGTGAGGTGGGTGCCCGCGTGGACCGCGAACGGCGGCAGGGTCGCCACCGCCAGCAGGAACACGATCGTCAGCGAGGCCAGCAGGATGTTGAGCGCGATCTCGTTGGGGGTCTTCTTCCGGGCCGCGCCCTCGACCAGGGCGATCATCCGGTCGATGAAGGTCTCGCCCGGCTCGGTGGTGATCCTGACGACGATCCGGTCGGAGAGGACCTTGGTGCCGCCGGTGACGGCGCACCGGTCGCCGCCGGACTCCCGGATGACGGGCGCGGACTCGCCGGTGATCGCCGATTCGTCCACCGAGGCGACACCCTCGACGACGTCACCGTCGCCGGGGATGATGTCGCCGGCCTCGCACACGACCAGGTCGCCGATCCTCAACTCGGTTCCGGGAAGCAGCTCTTCGGCACCGTCGGCACCGCCCTCGGTGAGCCTCCGGGCCACGGTGTCGGTCTTGGCCTTGCGGAGGGTGTCGGCCTGCGCCTTGCCCCTGCCCTCGGCGACGGCCTCGGCGAGGTTGGCGAAGACGACGGTCAGCCACAGCCATGCGCTGATGGTCCAGCCGAACCAGTCGCCCGGATCCTTGAAGGAGAAGACCGTGGTCAGCACGGAGCCGATCCAGACCACGAACATCACGGGCGACTTGACCATCACCCGGGGGTCGAGCTTGCGGAAGGCGTCCGGCAGCGACCCGAGCAACTGCTTCGGGTCGAACAGGCCCGCGCCGACCCGTCCTTCGTCCTTGTGACCGGTCGGCACATCATGGTGCGGCGCCCGGGTCGGGGGGGCTGTGGACATCGAGTCCTCGTACTTCTCTGTGCGGGTGGTCATGACGCCAGCCCCTCGGCCAGCGGCCCGAGCGCGAGGGCCGGGAAGTAGGTCAGACCGGTGATGATCAGGATCGCGCCCACCAACAGACCGGTGAACAGCGGCTTCTCGGTGCGCAGCGTGCCCGCCGTGGCCGGGACCGGCCGCTGCTCGCCGAGGGAACCGGCCAGCGCGAGCACGAACACCATCGGCAGGAAACGGCCGAGCAGCATCGCGAGTCCGGTCATGGTGTTGTACCAGTCGGTGTTGGCGTTCAGCCCGGCGAAGGCCGAGCCGTTGTTGTTGGCGGCGGACGTGAAGGCGTACAGCACCTCGGAGAAGCCGTGCGCTCCGGGGTTCAGCATGGAGTTCGGCGGGGTCGGCAGGGCCATGGAGACGGCGGTGAGGACCAGCACCAGGGCCGGTGTGATGAGGATGTAGCAGGCGGCGAGCTTGATCTCGCGGGTGCCGATCTTCTTGCCCAGGTACTCGGGGGTACGGCCGACCATCAGCCCGGCGATGAACACCGCGATGACCGCCATGATCAGCATGCCGTAGAGGCCGGAGCCGGTGCCGCCGGGCGCGATCTCGCCGAGCTGCATGCCGAGCAGGGTGATGCCGCCGCCGAGGCCGGTGAAGGAGGAGTGGAAGGAGTCCACCGCGCCGGTCGAGGTCAGCGTCGTCGACACGGCGAAGATCGACGAGGCGCCGACCCCGAAGCGCTGCTCCTTGCCCTCCATCGCGCCGCCCGCGATCTGCAACGCCGGGCCGTGGTGGGCGAACTCGGTCCACATCATCAGCGCGACGAAACCGACCCAGATGGTGGCCATGGTGGCGAGGATCGCGTACCCCTGCCGCACGCTGCCGACCATCACACCGAAGGTGCGGGTCAGGGAGAACGGGATGACGAGCAGCAGGAAGATCTCGAAGAGGTTGGTGAACGGCGTCGGATTCTCGAACGGGTGGGCGGAGTTGGCGTTGAAGATGCCGCCGCCGTTCGTGCCGATCTCCTTGATGGCCTCCGTCGAGGCGACCGCGCCGCCGTTCCACTGCTGGGAGCCGCCCATGCTGTGCCCATTGAAGAACTGGCCGACCTCGTGGATGCCGGAGAAGTTCTGGATCGCGCCGCAGGCCACCAGCACGAGCGCGGCGACCACGGACAGCGGCACCAGGATGCGCAGGGTGCCGCGCACCAGATCGGCCCAGAAGTTGCCGAGTTCACCACCCTGCGAGCGTGCGAAGCCCCGTACGAGGGCCACCGCGACGGCGATGCCGACGGCCGCGGAGACGAAGTTCTGCACCGCCAGCCCGGCGACCTGGACCACATGTCCCATGGTCTGTTCGCCGTAGTACGACTGCCAGTTGGTGTTGGTCACGAACGAAACGGCCGTGTTGAACGACTGCGCCGGGTCGACCGAGGCGAAGCCGAGCGAGCCGGGCAGGATGCCCTGGATCCGCTGCAGCAGATAGAGGAAGAGCACACCGACCACGGAGAAGGCCAGGACGCCGCGCAGATACGCGGGCCGGCGCATCTCGGTGTCGGGGTCGGCACCGATGCACCGGTAGATCCACTTCTCGACGGGCCAGTGCCGGTCGGAGGAGTAGACCCTGGCCATGTAGGTGCCGAGGGGGATGTGGGCGAGAGCCAGCGCGCCGATCAGGGCGAGCAACTGGAGGACGCCCGCGAGCACAGGCCCCATGCCCCCCGCTGCGGCAGCAGCTGATGTCACTGTCAGAACCTCTCCGGGAAGATCAGGGCGAGGACGAGATAGCCCAGCAGGGAGACGGCCGCGATCAGGCCGACGACATGCTCGACGCTCACAGCCGGGTCACCCCCTTGGCCACCAGAGCCACCAGCGCGAACACCGCGACCGTGACGACGACGAAGGCCACATCGGCCATCGCGAACTCCTAGGAGAGGGTCGGAACAGGATCGGACGACTAGAGGAAAGCCCCTCTTCGGCCGCACAGTCCGCCCGTTGACGGGTCCCTTACGGGCAGGCCGCCGACTTTGACGGAACCCATACGGCCCGGTCCGCGCCAGATCTGTTCGGCGCTCTCGCGCGTCGAGAGCGAGTGCAGCGTTCACATGCATTTCATTGCAACGAATCTCCGACTGTCATTGCATTTAGCGAGAAGCCCACTGCAACGAAATCACCAATCTCACCTGCAATGACAGCGATATCCCGCAACAACTATGTTGCTCGGTCCACGAACGCAACGTAGCTTTTCCTTCATCGGAAACTTTGGTTCACAGGAGAGCATGATGCAGAAGTTCGAGACCCCCGCCCCCGTCTCCGCCGTCCTGGACATCCCTGCCGGGCGCGTGCGGTTCGTCGCCACCGATGGAGCCGGCACCACCGTCGAGGTCCTGCCCGCCGACCCGTCCAAGGGGCGCGACGTCAAGACCGCCGCGCGCACCACCGTCTCGTACGCCGACGGTGTCCTGCACATCACCACCGCTGCCCCCGACAGCAAGCTGGTCGGCTTCTCCGGGTCCCTGGAGGTCACCGTCCACCTGCCCGTCGGCTCGCACGTCGAGGCCAGGTCCGAGAGCGCCGAGCTGCGGACCGACGGACGCCTCGGCGACGTCGCGTTCGCGGGCGCTTACCGCCGGATCAAGGTCGACGAGGTCGCGAGCCTCCGCCTCACCGCGATCGACGGCGACGTCGAGGTCGGCCGGCTGGGCGGCCCCGCGGACATCAGCACGCAGCGGGGCTCCATCCGGATCGCCGAGGCCGTGCGCGGCGAGGTCGTGCTCCTCACCCAGTCCGGGGACATCACGGTCGGCGCCGCCTCCGACGTGTCGGCCGCTCTGGACGCCGGCACCGAGTACGGCCGCGTCAGCAACGCCCTCCGCAACGACGGCACCGCCGAGCTCGACATCCGCGCCACCACGATGCAGGGCGACATCACCGCCCGCAGCCTCTGAGCAGCACCGGCTGACGGCGGCACGAAAGCGCGGAGACACGGAGACACGGAGACACGGAGGCGCGAAGGCGCGAAGGCGCGAAGGCGCGAAGGTCTTGACGGACGTTTGACGCCTTCGGAGCACGCTTCCCACGGGCCCGGACGTCACTCTCTGCGTACGCTGGGGGTGCCGTCCGATTGATGGCTTTTCCCGTACGGAGCCATGCACCGGGAGCACGCCGATGGCCGCCACCGATCGCTCTCAACGGCTCCTGCACACCTGGATGCTGGAGGGTCTGTCCGACATGGGCAAGGGCGGCGGCCACGCCGGACCGCACGCCCGGCCTGAGCCCGCGCGCCGGGGGGCAGTCCTGGTGGTGGGTGATGTGCCTGAGGGGCGTCGACTATTTCTCCACTCCCGGTTACCAGCCCGGCATCGCCGCGCCGGCGGCCGGTCTGCTCTCCCCCATCGCGACCATCGTGCTGGTCGTCGTCACCCTCGCGGGAGCCCTCCCGTGTACCGGCGGGTGGCGGAGGAGAGTCCCCGGGGCGAGGGCTCCATCGCGATGCTGGAACGCCTGCTGACGTTCTGGAAGGGCAAGCTCTTCGTCCTCACCCTCCTGGGCTCGCCGGCCTGTGGCACGTCGTCACCAGGGCCAGGTCGTCACCGACTGGTCGACCGCGCTGACCGCCGAGCACCTTCGCCACTTTCTCCGGTTCTTCCTCTTCGGCCAGGGCGAGGTCGCCCCCGTCACCCGGGAGGTCCTGCGCGAGGCGGAACGCGACCGCGCACGCCGACCGCGCGTACATGCCGGCTGACGAGCTACCCGGCCGCACGACGGAACGGGGCCCTCTGGTCGAGGGCCCCGTTCCGTCGTGCGGCCGGGTGGGCCGGGCCGTCCGGCTCAGGCCGCGACCTTCTCCGTCGAGTCCCCCTGCCCTGCCGGGCCCCCCGCGTCCGTGCGGCCCGCCCGGGCCGCCTGGTCCACCCTGCCGGTCGGCTGTACCGTGCGGCGGCGGCGGACCGGCATGCCCACCGTCGGGTTGGCGACGCTCCAGGCCGCGCCCTTGCAGATGAGCTCCTTGTAGACGGCGGCGAGGCGGCCGGTGAGGGCCTTCGGGACGGCCCGGTCGTCCGCGGTGACGAACTGGATCAGGCCCTCCTTGCGGCCGAGCGAGACACACTGCTGGTAGTAGCGGATCCCGATCTTCGGGAGCTTTCCGCCGGTCAGGCGGGCCGCGATGGTGTCGGCGGCCTGCCACGAGGTGGGAACGCCGGAGGCGCACGACATCCGCAGCGGCTTGTCGCCGGGGCCCATCACCAGGGCCGCGTCACCGATGGCGTACACCTCGGGGTGCGAGACCGAACGCATGGTCCCGTCGACCACGATCCGGCCCGTGCCGGAGACCTCCAGGGTGCTGGCCTCGGCGATCGGGTGGACGGCGAAGCCGGTGGCCCAGACGGTGACCGCGGCCGGGACGGTCGTCCCATCGGTCAGGACGCGGTCGGCTTCGACGGCGGTGACGGCGGTGTGCTCGTGCACGGTGATGCCGAGCCCGGCGAAGACCTTCCGCAGATGCCCTCGCCCCTTGTCGGAGAGCCAGTCGCCGAAGCCGCCGCGGGCCACGAGGGCGACATCCAGGTCGGGGCGGGCCTCGGCGATCTCGGTGGCGGCCTCCACGCCGGTGAGCCCGCCGCCGACGATCACCACGGGCTGTCCCGCGTCCAGCCGGGCCAGCCGCTCGCGCAGCCGGAGCGCGCCGGGCCGGCTGGAGATCTCGTGGGCGTGCTCGGCGGTGCCGGGGACGCCCTGGGGGTTCCAGCCGCTGCCGAGGGCGTAGACGAGGGTGTCGTACTCCAGTTCCTGCCGCGCGGCGCCCTGCGCGTCGACCACGGTGACGGTCCTGCGGTCGGCGTCGACACCGGCGACCTCGGCGAGCTTCACCTCGACGCCTGTGCCCTCGAACAGCTCGTCGAAGGGGCGGGGCTTGAGCTCCTGGCCGACTGCGAGCTGGTGCATCCGGACGCGCTCGACGAAGTCGGGCTCGGCGTTGACGAGGGTGATCGCGACGTCCGCGCGGTGCAGCCGCTTGGCGAGGCGACCGGCGGCGGAGGCTCCGGTGTAGCCGGCTCCGAGGACGATGATGCGGTGCTGCTGCATTTCTTGCTCCTGTCTGCGCGGGTCAGAGGCTTGCCGTTGCTCGGTCTCGCCCCTTGAACCGGGCAGCCCGCGTTTTCCTGACAGAAAGAGAATGTGAAGCAGGTCATATCCCGCTGTGAGGGCTCAGGACGACGCGGGCGGGCAGGCGCGCAGAGGCTCAGAACGCGTGGAACAGCGGCTCTCCGTGGTCGGTGGCCGCCCACACCTCGGTCGCGCGCTCCAGCTTGTCGGGGTTGACCTGACTGCGGAACGCGACGATGCCGTCCGTACCGATCTCCAGACAGATGACCCCGACGACGCGGCCCTCGACGACCGCGAGGACCGCGGGACCGCCGTTGGCCGTCGAGATGTGGATCTCGGGCGAGCCGCCGACCAGGGACCGCTTCTGCGGGGCCGGCTTGAACAGGCCCCGCATGAACTTCGCGACCGCGAGGGCGCCCTCGAACGCCCTGGCGCGGGCCGGGACCTTTCCGCCGCCGTCGCCGACCGCGATGGCGTCCGAGGTCAGCAGCGCCACCAGCGGTTCGGTCTTCCCGCTGGTGGCCGCCGCGAGGAACTCCTCGACGATCCGCCTGGCCGCCGCCTCGTCGATCTCCGTACGGGTCTTGCCCGCCGCCACGTGCTTCTTCGCGCGGTGGAAGATCTGCTGGCTGGCCGCCTCGCTGACGTCGAGGATCTCGGCGATCTCCCGGTGCGGGTAGTCGAAGGCCTCCTTCAGCACGTACACCGCCCGCTCGTTGGGGGTGAGGCGCTCCAGCAGGGTCAGGACTGCGTACGAGACGGACTCGCGCTGCTCGACGGTGTCGGCGGGACCGAGCATCGGGTCGCCGGCGAGCAGCGGCTCGGGCAGCCACTGGCCCACGTAGGTCTCCCGGCGTGCGCGGGCCGAGGTGAGCTGGTTGAGGCACAGGTTGGTGAGCACCTTCGTCAGCCAGGCCTCGGGCACCTCGACCCGGTCGACGTCGGCCGCCTGCCAGCGCAGGAACGTCTCCTGCACGGCGTCCTCCGCCTCGCCCGCCGAGCCGAGGAGGCGGTAGGCAATCGCCTCCAGACGGGGCCTCGTCGCCTCGAACCGATCCACGTCGTGCGTCGTCAGCGCCATGCTCCGGATCCTAGAGGGTGCCACCGACGACCGTGATCGATTGGGAGGGAAGGGAGGGACAGGAGGGACAGGAGGGACAGGAGGGACAGGAGGGATGGGAGGGACGGGAGGGTTCGGACGGGGTGGAGTGGCCGCATGGCCAACCGACGTGGCGGCCGGCCTGCCGACCGACTTGCGGGCTGATCGGCCGACTTACTGATCGTTTCAGCGCACCTTGCCCAGTCCGGAACCGTGGGCGACCCCGCGTCGGGCGATCATGGGTTTGATGCCCCGCTTCCACAGCAGGCGGTGGTACCTGTCGAAGTCGTAGCCCCGGTCGGCGTACGGCGGATTCCAGGCGCCGGGGCTTGCAGCGGGGGTGTCCCCGAGCTCCCCGGATCGGCGGGATGGCGTTGCGCAGCGGCAGGAGTCGGGTGACGTCGTGCCGGTTGCCGCCGGTGAGGGTGACGGCGAGCGGGGTTCCGTGGCGGTCGACGATCAGGTGGTGCCTGGAGCTGGGACGGGCACGGGCGAGGGGCCGACGTGATCCCCCCTTTGAGGGCCCGGACGTGCGACCCGTCCGCGGCGCAGTCGTCCAGGTCCAACGAGCCCGCGCGGCGCAGCTCGGTCAGCAGGGTCGCGTGCAGGCGCGGCCAGACCCCGGCCTCGGTCCAGTCCCGCAGCCGACGCCAGGCCGTCACCCCGGAGCACCCCACGATCTCCGCGGGAACGTCGCGCCAGGCGACACCGGTCCGCAGCACGTACAGGACGCCGGCGAGTACCACACGGTCCGGAACTCTCAGCCGCCCGGGATAGCGATGACATCGTTCGGGAACGGTTGGCTCGGAAGGGGTGTGACGCAGGCCATGGAAACCCCGGCCGGGCTGCGGAGAGTACATGGTGTGAGAGACACAGATCGAGATGATGAGCTACGTGCGCGCATAAGAGCCGGGGACCGCGATGCGTTCGGCACCCTGTACGACGCACACGCGCGTGCGGTGTACAACCATGGGCTGCGGCTGACCGGGGACTGGTCGCTGGCGGAGGACATCATGTCCGAGACGTTCCTCGCCGCGTGGCGGACCCGAGCTTCCCTGAACCTCGAGGGCGGGTCGCTCAGACCGTGGCTCCTGGGGATCGCCACTCATAAGACGCACAATGCCACACGCCGCCTGCGCCGACAGCGCCTGTTCCTCTCACGCCAACCGGCTCCACCTGCGGTGACGGACTTCGCCGAGGAGAGCGCGGGCCGGATCGACGACGCTCGCAGGCTGGCCGCGGTCCGCAGTGCCCTGAGCGGACTGCGCAGCCAGGACCGTGAAGTTCTCGTCCTGTGCGTGTGGTCCGGCCTCACCTACCAGGAATGCGCCGAGGCACTGGATATTCCCCTGGGCACCGTGCGCTCCCGGCTCGCGCGCGCCCGCCGCCGGCTCGATCGGCTCAGCGTACAGAACATGGAACTGCACGGCCCCCGCGGAGAGGTCAAGAAGCAGGCCGCATTCGCGGCCGCGCGCTCACAGGAGGAATACCGATGACTGCCTCAAACCGCCATGCCGGTTCCGGCGACGACGCCGCACATCTGCGCGGGCTGTTGCCGGACGCACCCGAATGGGACCTCACGCCCACCCGCCACCTCCACCACCGGAACGTGCTGCTGCGCGAGATCGACCGGGAGCAGATGGCCGCCCCCACCCCGGCGACGCCTGCGCTTCAGCGGCGGTGGCTGCGTCCGGTCTTCCTGCTGCCCGCCACTGCCATGGTCCTCGCCGGCGCTCTGATCCTCACGCTTCCCGGCACGGAGCAGGAACCTGGCGTCAAGGCAGAGGCGACCGACGCGAAGCACGCCGCAGCGAACGGCGTAGTGCTCACGCTCGACCGCATCGCCGCCGCGTCCATGGAAGTCGACGTCAAACCGGTCCGCGACGACCAATTCGTCTACGTCCGAAGCCTGGTCCGCAGCAACGAAGGCACCTTCGACGGCCCAGTGAAGCTCGGCGCTCCACACCGCCGCGAAATCTGGGTGTCGCAGGACTCCGCACCGATCACTCGCACCGGGGTGATCCGTGAGTCCGGAAAGGGTGTTCCTATGTCTGGGCAGCGGATTCCCATCGAGATGGCCGCCCCTGACGGCAGTGCCGAGCAGGGATTCCCAGCCGGAATCGACCGGCCCACCTACCAGTGGCTGGCCAAGCTGCCCACTGACACCGACGCTCTGCGCAAACTGCTCTACGCCCAGACTCGACCCCTCGAAAACGAATCGAAGGACCAGGCCGTCTTCAGGAAGATCGGCGATCTCCTGAACGAAACAGTCATGCCGCCGGCCAATGCAGCGGCCCTGTACAAGACCGTCGCTACGATCCCAGGCGTGAGCGTGACTCCCGACGCCACCGACGCTGCCGGGCGCCACGGGATCGGAATCACCCGCGAGGAGACCGGCACCGCAACTCGAGACGAGTGGATCTTCGACCGAAACAGTTTCACACTTCTCGGCTCGCGCTCCTACCTCACGCACACAGCCGGGACCAAGCCCTCCACCCTCTACAGCAGCACCGCCATCATGGAATCCGGCGTCGTGGACCGGGACGACCGCGAACCCACGGACAAGCAGAAGACGGCCTGAACAACGGGACAGTGCGCACCCTCGCCCCGACAGTGACCGAAGGCCCCTGCAAGGTGCGATCCCAACAAGTCGCCCCTCGTCGGTGATCGTCCCGCCCGATGGCCCCGCCGACCCGCGCACCATGGATTCGAACGGGTGCATCCATCGGCTTGAGGCGGGTAGACGGGTGACGGTCTCGGACTGTTCAAGTTCCTCCGGGGCCTGTCGGAGTTCCAGGCCGAGCTCAACGACAATTCGCCGCAGCGCAGAAGCAGAGATCCTGGTAAGGACGCTGCCACCAGCCGCTCCCGGTTGACGGTGTCGGCGTCCGTCTCGTCCGCCCGTGCGACGGCGAGCTCGGCCAGGACCTCCGAGAGGACCTACTGGAAAGGCTCCTGCCCGCCAGACTGAACAGCACCGGTCCGAATGGAGTCTCCAGTCAAGCCGGTGCGATTCAGTCGCCTGTCGCCTGTCGCCTGTCGCCTGTCGCCTGTCGCCCGTCGCCTGGGAATCGTGCACCGCGTATCGACGTTCTCGCAGCATGGGCGACGCATCCCACCACCGTCCTGACGACCCCGGCCCGTCCACCTTCTCGGCCGCCCGCGCACGCCTCGCGGCCGCCCACGCCGAGACCCTCGCCCGCGCGGCAGCGCTGAGCCGCGACTTCGACGGGATCGTCGCGGCGAACGCCCTGATCGCGGTGGACGACGAGCACGACCCCGAGGGAGGCACCACCGCATTCGAGCGGGCCCACGTAGCCTCCCTGATGGCGCAGGCCCGCGAGCACCTGGCGGAGCTGGACCGGGCTCTGGAACGCCTCGAACGCGGCGAGTACGGGCAGTGCGAGAACTGCGGGACGACGATCCCGCCCGAGCGCCTGGAGATCCGCCCGGCGTCGACCACATGCGTCCGCTGCGCCGGTTCCGACCCCCGTCGGCCACCGCGCACCGCGTGACGCCGGACATCGGACACCGGGCGGACGCAGGCTCGTGCCAGTCCCCCCGCAGGCCACCCCCGAGGGGCAGTTGAACGGCAAGTCGGGCGGGAAACCGCGGTCAGGGCCTACGACCTCTGTCCACGGCCACGGGAAGGACGTGGGCCGTGCCCGGGCGACGGGTTGTCCAGCATGCAGCCGGCTCGGGTGCCGTCGGACGGAAGAAGCGCGCCGTGGCCACCAGCGCCACGGCGAGGGCAGCGGGTATCGCGTAGGCGATGCGGAAGTGGCCCGTAGCCCCCAGCGCCCCGCTCGCGCCGGCTCCGACGAGCACGCCGACGTAGTTGAAGACGTTGAGCCGGGCCAGCACCGTCTCGGGGCCACCGGGGCGCAGCCGGCCGGCCGCGGCGACGCACAACGGGATCAGGGCGGCGACTCCGAGGCCCGCACAGCATGCCGCGACGACCGCGTACGGCCAGCTCGGGGCCACCGCCAGACCGGCCAGGGCGACGGCCGTGAGCAGGGCCGCGGCGCGGACCACCGCCACCGGCCCGACCCGGCGCACCATGAGGTCGGCGCCCGCCCGACCGGTCACCGTGCCCGCCTGGTAGGCCGCGTACGCGAGCGGCGCGGTGGCCAGGGACGCGGCGAGCGTCTGGTGAAGGTAGGCCGTCGACCAGGCCGAGACCGCGGAGTCGACGACGTAGGCGACGAGCAGAACGACACCGAACGGGACGAGCCGCGCCCACACCCGCCGCCCCGTGCCCTCCTCGTCCGGCGCCGGTCGGTCGCTGGACGAGGAGGGCACGGGCGCGAGGGCGTGGGGCCGGACGGTCAGCGCCAGGAGTGCCACGAGTACGGCGTGCGCGGTCAGGACGTACTGGACAGGCCAGCCCAGCCGGGAGGCGCCCGCCGTCAGCAGCGCGGCAGCCACGCCCGCGGCGCTCCATGCGGCGTAGAAGGAGGAGAGGATGCTGCGCCCGTAGTGGCGTTCGACGGTGGCCGCGCGGGTGTTGACGGACACGTCGATGGCGCCCAGCGCCAGCCCGAAGAGGACGTAGGCCGCCGAGGCGGCGGCCGGGCCGGGTGCCCACGCCACGGACAGCAGGGCCGCGACCGCGGTCAGCACCGCCGCGCGCATGACGGCGACGGGACCCGAGCGACGTACGGCGGCCAGACCCGCGAAGCTGCCGGCGCCCGCAGCCAGGGTCAGGGCGATCGTGAGGGCGGTCATCGCCAGGGACGACAGCCCCAGACGGCTCGCCACGGCGGGCACGGTGGTGGACACGGCGGCCACTGCCACGCCCTGGGCGGCGAACACGGTGGTCGTGACCCGACGGGCCCCCGCGAGCGAGCCGCCGCTCGCGGACCGGGGCGGAGCCGTCGCTCCGACGGATGCGTTCACGGGGGACCCTCTTCCTGTCACGACCGTGGATGGGTCGGCGTGCGCGAATGGGAGCAACCGTAGAAATCCGGGCCGCCCCGCCGGAGGACACCGGCGGCCACATGGGGGGCCCTGGCGGCCAGCAGCGGACGGCCCGGGGCCGGTAGCCGATGACTTCGGAGGCAAGAGCCCACGGCGGCTGGTGCCGAGGAGCCGACGGTTCGGGCGGCCGGGAGCCGATGGCTCGGGTGGCCGGAAGTCGACAGCCCAGGAGCCAGGAGCGAAGGGCCCGTGCAGAGGAACCGACGGCCCCGGGCAACCAGGAGCCAACAGCCCCATGGCCAAGAGCGAAAGGCCCAGGGTCAGGGACCGAGGGCGCGCGACCGGAAACGAACGGCCGGGGGCTGGGGGCCGGGAGCCGACAGCCCGACAGCCCGACAGCCCGGCGGTCATGAAGCGGACGGGCTGGGAGTGTCCCACGGGGCGGGTTCGCCGTCGGCTGGGCGGCAGGGGCATCGGTCTGTGGCGCGCCGGGGCGGTCAGTGGGCTGGCCGCTGCGGCCCCCTTTGTGGCCGCACGGGCCAGTCCGCCGGTGCTTGCGTGCTGCCTAAGTTCCTCCCACGCCGACAGTGGCGACGAGAGGAGGTGGACTCGTGAAGGAGTCCGAATTCGACACGTGTGTCATCGGTGCCGGTCCCGCTGGGCTGGCAGTGGCACGGGCGCTCGGTGAGCGACGGCTTCCCTACACGCACATCGAGCGGCACACCGGTCCGGGTGGCCTGTGGGACATCGACAACCCGGGCAGCCCGATGTACGAGTCGGCCCATTTCATCTCCAGCAAGACGCTCTCGGGCTTCGGCGGCTGGCCGATGCCCGACCACTTCGCCGACTACCCGCCGCAGCGGCAGATCCTGTCGTATCTGACGTCGTTCGCCGACGCGTACGGGCTGTCGGAACGCATCGAGTTCGGCACCGCGGTGCGCGACGTGGCGAAGAACGCGGACGGCACCTGGACGGTCACCCGTGCCGACGGGCGCCCCAGCCGACACGCGCAGGTGGTGGTCTGCACCGGCTCGCAGTGGCACCCCAACATTCCCGAGATCCCGGGTGACTTCAGCGGCGAGATCCGGCACTCGGTCGGTTACCGCAGCAGCGACGAACTGCGCGGCAAGCGGGTCCTGGTGGTCGGCGGGGGCAACTCCGGCTGCGACATCGCCTGCGACGCGGCCCGTGCCGCCGACCATGCGGAGATCAGCATGCGCCGCGGTTACTGGTTCATCCCCAAGCACCTGTTCGGCAGGCCCGTGGACACGCTCGAAGGCGTCGGTCCCCGGATGCCGAAGTGGCTGGAGCAGAGGCTGTTCGGCGCGCTCCTGCGGATCGTCAACGGCGACCCGACCCGCCTCGGTCTGCAGAAGCCGGACCACAAGCTCTTCGAGACCCACCCCACGGTCAACTCGATGCTCCTGCACCACCTGCAGCACGGCGACATCACCGCGCGGCCGGGCGTCCTCCGCGCCGAGGGCCGCACCGTCCACTTCACCGACGGCAGCAGCAACGACTTCGACCTGATCCTGCTGGCGACCGGCTATGTGCACAAGGTGCCCGTCGCGCAGGCCTACTTCGGCGACGAGCAGCACCCCGACCTGTACCTGTCGTCGTTCTCCCGCGAGCACGAGGGGCTGTTCGGCGTCGGCTTCATCGAGACCAACTCCGGCGCCTACCAGCTCTTCGACGCCCAGGCGCAGCTGATCGCCGGCTTCGTCCAGGACACCCGCCAGGGCCTGCCGAACGCCACCCGGTTCGCCCGCATGATTCGCAGCGACCGTCCGGACCTGACCGGCGGTCTGCGGTTCGTGGACTCCCCGCGCCACACCGGCTACGTCGACAGCGCCGCGTACGCCAAGTACCTGACCAAGGTCGCCGCCGCCATGGGCTGGCCCACCGAGGGACGCGCTCCGGCGGTGCCGGTGGTCCGCAGCAAGGAGACGGTGGCATGAGCGGCTACGACTACGCCGGCAAGGTGATGCTGGTGACCGGCGGCGCGGGTGGCATCGGCAGCGCGCTGTGCCGGCGGTTCGCGATCGGCGGCGCGGTGTGCGTCGTCGTCGACATCGACGGTGAGCGCGCGCGGCGGGTCGCGGACACCCTGCCCGGCGCCGGTCACCTGGGCCTCGGCTGCGACCTGCTGGACCGGGCCGGGGTCGCGGACCTCTTCGAACAGGTCGCCGCCGCCTTCGGCCGCCTCGATGTGCTGGTCAACAACGTCGGCATGACCAGCACCGAGCGGTTCGACGTGCGCCCGGTGGAGACCATCGAGCGGGAGATCGACCTCAACATGATCTCCCCGCTGGTGGCCACCCGGCTGGCCATTCCCCTGCTGAAGGCCTCCGCCGATCCCCGCGTCGTCACCACGGTGTCCCTCGCCGGCATCTTCCCCCAGGGGGAGACTCCGATCTACGCGGCGTCGAAGTTCGGGCTGCGCGGCGCGATGCTGTCCATCGCCCTCGACCTGGGCGCCAAGGGCATTCGCGTCGGCTCGGTGCTGCCGTCGGCCACCGACACCCCGATGCTGCGCCGGGAGGCCGTCGACGGCGGCAACTCCCTGCAGTTCCAGGACCCGCCGCAGCAGCCGTCCGACGTCGTCGCCGCGGTGGTGAGCCTGCTCGACCGGCCGCGGCTCGAGGCGTATCCACGCGTCGGCGAGGCGCTCCTGGTCCGCTTCTCCATGCTGGTGCCGAACCTTCTCCCCAGCCTTCTCCCGCTCTTCCGCAAGCGCGGCGAACGCGGCCTTGCCCGGTACCTGGAGGACCTGCGGCGCAGAGGACTGGCCCGGCAGGTCGACGGCCGCTGGGAACTGGTGCAGGAGGCATGACCATGAACACCGACACGAACGCCGACATGAACACCGACACGAACACCCGCCCGGACGACCGCCTGCTCACCGTCATCAACCCGGCCACCGGGGAGATCCTCGACACCCTGCCCGCCGCCACCGCGGGCGAGGTGGACACGGCCGTGGACCAGGCGCACCGCGTCTTCGACAGCGGGGTGTGGGCGGCTCGGCCGCCCCGGGAGCGGGCCGCGGTCCTGCTGCGCCTCGCCGAGCTGATGGAACGCGATGCCGAGATCCTGGCCCGCCTGGACTGCGAGGACGCGGGCAAACCCATCACGGAGTGCCGTACCGGCGATGTGCCGGGCGCGATCGAGTCGATCCGCTGGTTCGCGGAGGCGGCCGACAAGGTCTTCGGCCGCACCGCCCCCACCAGCCACGACCACCTGGGTCTGATGAGCCGGGAACCCGTCGGAGCGGTCGCCGCCGTCCTCCCCTGGAACTACCCGCTCGCCATGGCCGCCTGGAAGATCGGGCCCGCGCTCGCCGCGGGCAACAGCCTGCTGCTCAAGCCTGCCGAGGCGACCCCGCGTTCGGCCCTCCACGTGGCCCGGCTGGCGACGGAGGCGGGGCTGCCGGACGGCACCCTCGCCGTGCTGCCCGGCTACGGCGCGGAAGCCGGCCGGGCGCTCGCCCGCCACCCCGGGATCGGCACGCTCTCGTTCACCGGCTCGACGGCGACCGGACGGCGGATCCTGGCCGACGCCGCGGAGACCAACTTCAAGCGGGTCTCCCTGGAGATGGGCGGCAAGAGCCCCCAGGTGCTGATGCCGGACGCGCTCGATTTCGGCGTCGACCTCATCGACGACATGATCGAAGCCGCGTTCCTGACGATGGGACAGAACTGCACGGCCGGCTCCCGGATCCTGGTCCACGAGGACATCGCCTCCGAGGTCGTCGCACGGTTCACGGCCGCCGCCGGGGCCCTGGTCATCGGCGACCCGGCCAAGCCGGACACCCGCACGGGTCCGCTGATCAGCACTGCGGCGCGAGACCGGGTCGCCCGCGCCGTGGACGAGGCGGTCGCCGCCGGAGCCGTGGCCCACACCGCCGGGTTGCCGGCGGGCCTGCACCCGCACGGGGCGTACTACCCACCCACCGTCGTCGTCGGCGCCCCCGACGGCAGCGGGGTCCTCACCGAGGAACTGTTCGGCCCCGTGGTCACCGTCCAGACCTTCGCCTCCGAGCGGGAGGCGATCCGGACGGCGAACGCCACCCCCTACGGCCTTGCCGCCTCACTGTGGACCCACGACCTCGACACCGCCTTCCGCCTCGCCCGCGGCATCCAGGCCGGAGTGGTCTCCGTCAACTCCTACAGCGAGGGCGACATCACCGCCCCCTTCGGTGGCTGGAAACAGTCCGGATTCGGCGGGGCGGAGCGGTCCACCGACGCCTTCGCGCAGTGGACAAGGGAGAAGACCGTCTGGATCCGTACCCGCTAGCGCGGCCGAAACCGGACGCAGATGCCTAAGGTGGTCGCGAGTACGGCCCTGGAGAGAAGCCATGACCGAGGCAACCCGTCCGGAGAACGGCACCACCCGTAGCACGTCGGCGACGATCTCCCCGAACATTCTGCGCTATCTGGACCAGATCACCGAGGAGTACGGAGTCGACCTACAGCCGGAACTGTCCCAGGTCGGTCTCACCGAGACCCTGATGCGCTCGGCGGCCCTGCGCGTCTCCTACCGCCAGGGCAGTGCCGTCATCCGGCGCGCTGTCGAACTCACCGGGGACGAGAACCTGGGCCTGCGGGTCGGAGCCGCGCAGCACCTCACCGCCTGGGGTCTGGTGGGCTTCGCCATGCTCGCCAGCGACACCCTCCAGGTCGCGATCGAGGCGGGGGTCCGCTTCCAGAACGTGTCCGGGGCGATGACGGTCTGGTCGGCGGGCCGGGAGGGCTCCGACTACGTGATCCGGGCCGACCTCCCGGACCCGATGATCGACCCGAACGTCGCCGTCTTCCTCGTCGAGGAGGCGTTTTCGAGCGTCGTCACCCTCGGCCGCCTCGCCGCCGACGCCGACCTCGCACCCCAGGAGGTCCACTTCGCCTTCGCCGCCCCGCGCGACGTCCAGCCCTTCCGCGACCTCTTCCGCTGCCCCCTGCACTTCGGCGCCTCCCACAACCGGCTGGTGGTACCGCAGGCATGGATCAACCGGCCGATGCCGGGCCGCGATCCGGTCACCTACGCCGCGACCCTCGAACTCCTCGAAGGGCAGATGGCCTCCCGCCGTCGTCAGCAGGACCTGCTGGAGATCCTGGAGATCTCCGTCGCGCAGAGCCTCCCGTTCGTCCCCTCCTTCTCCGAGCAGGCCCGCCGACACGCGTCGAGCGAGCGGACGCTGCGCCGCCGCCTGGCCGACTGCGGCACCTCCTACGAGGCGATCGTCGAGGGCGTCCGCCGGGAGCGCGTCGAACTGCTCCTGCACCGCCCTCACCTCACCCTCCGCGAGGTGGCCCGCCAGGCGGGCTTCTCCGACGAACGCGCCCTGCGCCGGGCCGTCCGCCGCTGGCACGGCATGGCACCGTTGCAGCTGCGCGCGGGCCTCTCTTCGCAGACGGCGGGAACAACGCCGAGTCAGGGGCGCGGCGAACCACGCGACCAGCCGTAACCGGACCCGTGGCCGCCCACGCCGGCGACACCACCGGCGGCGCGACACCACCGGCGGCGCGCTGCCGGATCGACAGGCGCTCTGCGGTCACCGGTGACGGACGTCTGGCGCGTGCGTCGGTCTCGTGGGGCCTGATCAGTGCGTTTCGTCGGTGGCCCGGACGTGTCCCGTGCCCTTCTCCCCTGAGGCCGCCCCGGCATCGAGCACAGAGAAGGTGACCGGCGGACCGGTCGTGGGTGGAGAACCTCACCAGCGGCTCGGCGAACATCGCGTCGGCCAGGACCGCCCCGCCGACCGCTCCCGTGATCTGGGCGGCCACGTACGCCGCGACGTCCCGCAGAGCGAGACCGCCGGGGGTGCGACGACCGGTGAACCAGGCGGCCAGGGTCACAGCGGGGTTGAAGTGCGCGCCGGAGACCGGCCCCAGCAGCAGGATGAGCACGCCCAGACCGAAGACGGTGGCCAGGGAGTTGGCGAGCAGCTGCACGCCGACGTCGCGGGACAGCTCGGTGGCCTGGATGGCGGAGCCGACCACCACCGCCACCACCAGAAGCCCGGTCCCGATCGCCTCGGCGGCAACCCGGCGGCCGAGCGGCGCGCTCACGCGGCGGCCCCGGCGGGCCGCGTGGTGGTCAGGAACGCGGCGAGCCGGTCCAGGACGTTGGGCAGCACCCAGTAATACACCCAGGTCCCGCGGCGCTCGCAGTCGATCAGACCCGCCTGGCGCAGGAGCTTGAGGTGGTGGGAGATCGTCGGCTGGGACAGGTCGAAGGCCGGGGTCAGCTCGCACACGCAGACCTCCCCGCCCTCACCGCGCGAGGCGATCATCGACATCAGCCGCGGCCGCACCGGGTCGCCCAGCGCCTTGAAGATCTTCGCGAGGTCGGCCGCCTGGTCCTCGTCCAGCGGCGCGGCGGACAGCCCTGGGCAGCAGGCGGCGTCCTGGCCGATCACCGCAATCCCTTGTTTCGACATGCCTCTATGTTGACGTTTTTCGATTCAAGGCGCACGGTTGTATCAATGAACGTCAATACAAGCCGTTCAAGCCGTTCCGTGCACCGCCATGCCCGTCATCCAGGAGTGAAGTCATGAGCGAGCAGACCACCACCGACCTGCGCGAAGCCGTCCGCCGGCGGTACGCCGCCGCAGCCGTGCAGGTCACCGAAGGCGGCACCGCCTGCTGCGGACCCGAGCCCGTCGAGGTCGACGAGAACTTCGGCTCCACCCTCTACGCCGCCGACGAGCGCGACGCCCTGCCCGCCGAGGCCGTGGCCGCCTCCCTCGGCTGCGGCAACCCCACCGCCGTCGCCGAACTCCGCGAAGGCGAACGCGTCCTGGACCTCGGTTCCGGCGGTGGCATCGACGTCCTGCTCTCCGCCCGCCGCGTCGGCCCCACCGGCAAGGCGTACGGGCTGGACATGACCGAGGAGATGCTCGCCCTGGCTCTCGCCAACGCGGCGAAGGCCGGCGCGACGAACGTCGAGTTCCTCAAGGGCACCATCGAGGCGATCCCGCTGCCCGCGCACACGATCGACGTCGTCATCTCCAACTGCGTGATCAACCTGTCCACCGACAAGCCCGCCGTCTTCGCCGAGACCTTCCGCATCCTCAGGCCCGGCGGCCGGATCGGCGTCTCCGACGTCGTCGCCGACGACACCCTCACGCCCGACCAGCGGGCCGAGCGCGGCGACCACGTCGGCTGCATCGCCGGCGCCCTCTCGTTCGCCGAATACCGCGCCGGACTCGAAGCCGCCGGGTTCACCGACGTCGAGATCACCCCGACCCACCCGGTCGCCGACGGCATGCACTCCGCGATCGTCCGCGCCACGAAGCCGGTGACCGCCGAAAGCGGCCGTCCGGCCGCCGAGTCGAGTGCCGCGTGCTGCGGCGTCGAGGCCTGCTGCACGCCGGCCGAGACCGCCGTCGACCCCGGCCTCACCGTGATCGAGGCCAAGACCACCTCGGGATGCGGTTGCCAGAACTGACGCCGGCACCGCCTTGAGGGCCCTTCGCACCGGAGGGCCCTGGCCCATGCCCACGGTGGACAACGAGGGCACGGCGGTGACCGCGCGGGGGCGGCCCATGCCTGCTCCGGGCGTGACGGCGACTCGCGTACGTGCGCAGACCCGGACGAGCCCCGCGCCTTCAGTAGGCTGGTGCGCCGAGCGAAGGAGCGCCGCGTATGAGCCTGCGCCTGAAGGCGATCACCCGTGAGGATCATCTGGACTTCGTCCGGGCCCGGCCCTCGGTCAGCCACATGCAGGTGCCCTCGTGGGGCGATGTGAAGCCGGACTGGCGGGCGCGGAGCCTCGGCTGGTTCGACGAGAGCGACCGGCTGGTCGGCGTGGGCCTGGTGCTGCTGCGGCCCTTGCCGAAGTTGCGACGGTACCTCGCCTACCTGCCCGAGGGGCCGGTCATCGACTGGACCGCGCCGGATCTTCAGCGCTGGCTGGAGCCGATGCTCGGGTATCTGAAGGAGCAGGGCGCGTTCTCGGTGAAGATGGGGCCGCCGGTGGTGACCCGTCGCTGGAGTGCCGAGGCGGTCAAGGCGGCGATCGCCGACCCGGGGGCGAGGCGGCTGGGGGACGTGGAGGCCACCGTGCACGAGCCGGGGGCCGCCGGCATCGCCGACCGGTTGCGCCGCATGGGCTGGCGGACGGCCGAGCCCGGAGGCGAGGACGGCTTCGCCGCCGGCCAGCCGCGCTACGTCTTCCAAGTCCCGTTCGCGGGGCGGTCGTTGGCGGAGATCCAGCAGGGTCTCAACCAGCAGTGGCGCCGCAACATCAAGAAGGCGGAGAAGGCAGGCGTCACGGTCGTGCGGGGCACGTACGAGGATCTGCCCGCCTTCCACGAGATCTACGTGGAGACCGCCGGGCGGGACCGGTTCATTCCCCGTCCCCTGGCGTACTTCCAGCGCATGTGGACCGCGTTGACCTCGGAGGACACCGACCGTATGCGCCTGTACCTCGCCCATCACGAGGGCGAGGTACTCGCGGCGGCCACGATGCTGACCGTCGGCACACACACCTGGTACTCCTACGGCGCCTCCACCAGCCGCAAGCGCGAGGTGCAGCCCAACAACGCCGTCCAGTGGCGGATGATGACCGACGCCCACGCGCTCGGCGCCGGCGTCTACGACTTCCGCGGCATCACCGACACGCTGGAGGAGAGCAACCACCTGCTGGGACTCCTGCGGTTCAAGTCCGGCAGCGGCGGCGAGGCCGTCGAGTACCTCGGCGAGTGGGACTTCCCGCTCAACAAGGTCCTGCACAAGGCCTTCGACCTCTACATGTCCCGCCGCTGACCCCGTCGGCCGCCCAGCCCTCTCGTGCGAACGCACATGCCATGCCTAGCATCAGAAAGCCCGGCTCATGCGATGACACTGATGGCTTACACCTGGCACTTGCGGCATTATCATCTGCGCAGACCTGGCTACGGAATCGGGGACGGCGAGCGTCGACCAGTTGATCAGGGGCGTTGACCGTCGCCGAGTCCGTTCAGTCCGTGCAGGACCAGAGGGAGTGGACCCGTGAC
Source organism: Streptomyces sp. 11x1 (assembly GCF_032598905.1). Classification (NCBI taxonomy): domain Bacteria; kingdom Bacillati; phylum Actinomycetota; class Actinomycetes; order Kitasatosporales; family Streptomycetaceae; genus Streptomyces; species Streptomyces sp. 11x1. Next base: position 2,122,629 of record NZ_CP122458.1, read on the forward strand.
GACCCGTGCCGTACGCCGGACCCGTACGACCAGGCTGACCCTGCGGGCAGTCGGGGTCGGTGGCGCCGCCCTGCTGGCCCTGAGCGCCTGTGGTTCCTCCGACTCCGACTCCTCCGCGAAGCCGGACTCCTCCGGCTCGGACGAGCTGTCCGGGGAGGTGACCGTCTTCGCCGCCGCCTCGCTCAAGGAGAGCTTCACGACGCTGGGCGAGCAGTTCGAGAAGGAGCACCCCGGGACGAAGGTGACGTTCAACTTCGGCGGCAGCGACGCGCTCGCCGCCGGCATCACCGGCGGCGCCCCGGCGGACGTGTTCGCCTCCGCCAGCCCCAGGACGATGGCCGTCGTGACCGATGCCGGTGACGCCTCCGGCACCCCCGAGACCTTCGCCCGCAACCAGCTGGAGATCGCCACCCTCCCCGGCAACCCCGACAGGATCTCCTCCCTCGAGGATCTGACCGGCTCCGATCTGAAGGTCGTGCTCTGCGACGAGGCCGTGCCCTGCGGCGCCGCGGCGCGGAAGGCCCTCGACGCGAGCAAGCTGAAGCTCACGCCGGTGTCGTACGAGGAGGACGTGAGGTCCGCGCTCAACAAGGTGGTGCTGAAGGAGGCCGACGCGGCGGTCGTCTACAAGACCGATGTGCGGGCGGCCGGTGAGAAGGTGCGGGGCGTGGAGTTCCCCGAGTCCGCCGACGCCATCAACGACTACCCCATCACCCTGCTCAAGGAGTCGGAGAACACCGACGCCGCCAAGGCGTTCATCGCGCTCGTGCGGTCCACCGAGGGCCAGAAGGTCCTGACCGAGGCCGGGTTCCTGGAGCCGTGACGTCCCCTTCTCCTTCCGCCTCTTCCTCTCCGGAGGGGGCCGGCACCGCGGACACCCTGGGCGGGGGTCCGCGGCGCCGGCGTGTCCCCGGACGCGGGTGGCTTCCCGGACGCGGAGGGTTCCCCGGGCGCCACGGGGGTGTCCCGCTCCCCCTGCTCCTGCCCGCGCTGATCGGCCTCGTCCTCCTCGTCCTCCCGCTCGTCGCCCTCCTGATCCGGGCGCCCTGGCGCAGCATGCCCGACCTGCTCACCAGCCCCGAGGTGTGGCAGGCGCTGCGGCTGTCGCTCGTGTGCGCCACGGCGGCCACGGCCGTGAGTCTGGTCCTCGGGGTGCCGCTGGCCTGGCTGCTGGCCCGGGTGGACTTCCCCGGACGCGGTCTCGTACGGGCCCTCGTCACCCTCCCCCTCGTCCTGCCGCCGGTGGTCGGCGGTGTGGCACTGCTGATGGCGCTCGGCCGCAACGGGGTCGTCGGGCAGTGGCTGGACGACTGGCTCGGGATCACCCTGCCGTTCACCACGGCCGGGGTCGTGGTGGCCGAGGCGTTCGTGGCGATGCCGTTCCTGGTCATCAGCGTGGAGGGCACGCTACGGGCCGCCGACCCCCGGTACGAGGAGGCCGCGGCCACGCTGGGGGCCTCCCGGTTCACGGCGTTCCGCCGGGTCACGCTGCCGCTGATCGCGCCCGGGGTCGCGGCGGGCGCCGTACTGGCGTGGGCCCGCGCGCTGGGCGAGTTCGGAGCGACCATCACCTTCGCCGGCAACTTCCCCGGCCGTACCCAGACCATGCCCCTCGCCGTCTACCTCGCCCTCCAGAACGATCCGGAGGCGGCGATCGCCCTCAGCCTGGTCCTGCTGGCCGTGTCGATCGCGGTGCTCGGGGGGCTGCGTGACCGATGGATGACCGCCTCATGACCGACGACGGGAAACCCGGCGAGGGTCTCGACGCCCGGCTGGTGGTCGTACGCGGCGCGTCGTTCCGTCTCGATGTGACACTGACCGCCGCGCCCGGTGACGTGGTGGCGCTGCTCGGCCCCAACGGCGCCGGCAAGACGACGGCGCTACGGGCCCTCGCCGGGCTCGTGCCGCTGTCGGACGGTGGCCGGCTGCGACTGGACGGCGCCGAGCTGGACGGCCGACCACCGGAGTCGCGCCCGGTCGGCGTGGTCTTCCAGGACTATCTCCTCTTCCCGCACCTCACCGCCCTCGACAACGTGGCCTTCGGCCCCCGCTGCCACGGCGCGAGCAAGGCGGAGGCGCGGGCGCGGGCAGCGAAGTGGCTGGAGCGGATGGGCCTCGCCGCCCAGGCCGGAAACAAGCCCCGGCGGCTCTCCGGCGGCCAGGCGCAGCGCGTGGCCCTCGCCCGCGCCCTGGCCACCCACCCCCGGCTGCTCCTCCTCGACGAGCCCCTCGCCGCCCTCGACGCCCGCACCCGCCTCGACGTCCGCGCCCAACTCCGGCGCCACCTGGCCGACTTCGAGGCCGTCGCCGTGCTCGTCACCCACGACCCGCTGGACGCCATGGTCCTGGCGGACCGTCTCGTCGTCATCGAGGACGGCCACGTCGTCCAGGAGGGCACCCCCTCCCACATCGCCCGCCATCCCCGTACGGACTACATCGCCCACCTCGTCGGCCTCAACCTCTACCGGGGTGAGGCGCGCGGCCACACCGTCCACCTCCCCGACGGACCGGCGATCACTACGACGGAGGACCTGACCGGCCCGGTCTTCGTCGCCTTTCCGCCCAGCGCCGTCACCCTCCACCGGGACCGGCCCACCGGCTCCAGCGCCCGCAACCTCTGGCACTGCGAGGTCACCGGCATGGACGCCCACGGCGACCAGATCCGGGCCTCCCTCGCCGGTGAACTCGCCCTGGCCGTCGATCTGACGACCGTCGCGGCGGCGGAGCTCGGCATCCACCCGGGCACGGAGATCTGGGCGACGGTCAAGGCGAGCCAGACGCACGCCTACCCCGCCTGACGAGGGACGGCGCGGGTGTCGCCTCGCGGGCGCGAGGCGCCTCCCGGGGCTACGGTGGGCCGCACGGCCGTCCAGAGGCCGGCCGTCCGCACCGGTCGGATCCGTCACCCGCTGCGAGGCGTTCCCTCATGAGCCTGAGCATCCGCAATCAACTGCACGGCACCATCACCACCGTCACCCCGGGGGAGGCCATGGCGACCGTCAGGGTCCGCCTCGACGGCGGACAGGAGGTCACCGCCGCGATCACCCTCGACGCCGTGGAAGCCCTCGGCCTGACCGCGGGCACGGCCGTGCGCACCCTGGTCAAGGCCACGGAGGTGTCGCTGGCCACCGGCCCCGTGGACGGGCTGTCCATCCGCAACCGGCTCCCCGGCACCGTGCGCGAGGTGACCGCGGGCTCCGCCATGGCGGCGGTGAGGGTCGCGGTCGAGGGCGGCGAACTGACCGCCGCGATCACGAAGGACGCGGTCACCGAACTCGGTCTGGCGGCGGGCTCCGCCGTCACCGCGCTGTTCAAGTCGACGGAGGTCTCCCTCGCGACCGTCTAGGCGGCCGTCACCGCAGGGCCGCCAGGACGTGGCTGGGGCCCACCTGCCAGACGGGCCCGACGTGTTCGAAGCCCGCGTCGCGCAGGAGGGCGACGTGACCGGAGAGGGTCAGGTCGTTGCCCTCGCAGTGGGGGCGTCCGGCGTCCGCGCGGTGTGAGAGGAGCCGGGCGAGTTCGGGGTCGGCGGCGGCGCCGGCCCACCAGGAGTCCCAGTCCTCGACGAGGGGCAGGGCGGAGCGTTCGCTCCGGCGGCGGCCGATGTCGAGGGCGAGCTCGGAGACCTTCGTGGAGTCGGGGCTGATGTGGTCGCCGTTGATGAGGATGCCGCCGGGCCGCAGCAGCCCGGCGAGTTCCCGGTAGACGCCCCGCAGGGTCCCCGTGCCGAGGTAGTGCAGGGCGGTGGTCGACACCACCGCGTCCACCGGGCGCTCCAGGGCGAGCGCGTCGAGCCAGCCGGGTTCACCGATCACGGCTCTGACGTAGCGCAGAGTGGGCCCGTAGTGGGCGCTGCCCAGTTCCAGGAGGAGCGGGTCCGCGTCGACGGCGAGCACGTCGGCGGTCGGCAGTCGGGCGGCGAGCCGCGCCGCCAGACACCCCGGGCCGCTGCCCAGATCGAGGACGAGCGGCACGGCCCGGTCGCGGGTCACATGCTCGACCAGATCCGCGATGACCTCGAACCGTTCCTCACGGTCGACCGCGTACAACTGCTGCTGGCGTTCCCAGCGCTCCACCCAGCGCGCCGCCGTCGTCGTACTCAGACCCATACCTGTCGCACTGCCCCCGTCTCCGGAAACCGTTCCTGTTAATGGAAATCATTGCAGACTGGCGAGGGTGGTGAGCAGTTCTTCCATCTCTTCAGGGGTGTTGTGCACATGCAGGCTCACCCGTACCGAACCGTCCTCCGGGTCGCGGCCCGCCTGCCAGTGGCCGTCGGAGCGCACCATGAACCCTCGGCTGGAGAGGATGAAGCCGAGGTCCTGCGAGCCGATCCCGCGATGCCGGAAGGTGACGAGGCTGCGGCGCCGCTGCACCTCGCTGTCGGCCCTGAGGCTCGTCCGGCAGCCGAGCACCTCGTAGGCGTCCATCCGGGCCAGGCGGTCGGTCAGCAGCGTGGTCAGCGCCACGGTCCAGCGTTCGATGCGGGCCGGGTCGGCGGCGGTCAGCCAGTCGAGCGCGGCCGCGAGTCCCGCCACTCCGACCGTGTTGGGGATGCCGTTCCAGCCGCCGGGCCGCAACGGCGGTCCGTGCCGGCCGCGCGCCCAGACCGCGCCGGAACCGGGCAGGGCCATCGTCTTGTGGCCGGAGAAGACCACGAAGTCCACGTCGAGTTCGGCCACCGAGACCGGCACGTGCCCGACGCTCTGCGCCGTCATGCCCCTCAGCCTCCCAGAGCGGCGGGGCCTGCACACGTCCACGAGGGGCCGGCCCGCCGCTGTTCGGAGGGTCGTCGGGCTTCAGAGGGTCGTCGTGCCGGTCGGGGCTCCTGCGGAGGCCAGGGAGGGCGTGGGTGCCGGGGGCAGTTCGGCCCGGCCGAAGAGCAGGGCGTAGCCGGGTGGGAGTTGGGCGAGGATGCGGTCGAGGAGGTCGTCGCCCGCGAGCTGGGCGACGATCCGCAGGACGGTGCCGGTGTCCCAGCGGGTCGTGGCCGGCGTACCACCCGTGCGGGTCGCCAGGTCCTTGACGAAGCCCCAGCCGGTGACGGGTTCGGTGTCGGGGATCTCCGCCGTGAAGCAGCGAGCGGCCTCGTGCGGCAGCCTGGCCGCGAGTTCCACGCGCTCGTCGCCGGTGAGCCGTCGGCCGAAGGCGGCCAGGACGGTGCGCACGGCCTCCTCGGCCCGGGCGCGGGTGGGGTAGGCGCCTTCGTAGCGCACTCTTTCCAGCATCTGCTCGAACGTCATGCCCACGGTGTGCCGGCACGGCTCTTGCAGGGTGAACATCGTGAAGCGGTCGCCTTTCTCGTCCGGGAGGGTCGAGGGGGGGGTCGCAGGAGGGTGAGCGTGGTGGGGGTCGCGGGCGAGGCGCGGCGGCCCGGGGCGCTCGTCCGGGCCGCCGACAGGGGACTCAGCCGCTGATCTCCCGGTGCGTGGTGCCGCCGCCGATGGCAACCTTGCGGGGCTTGGCGCGCTCGGCGATCGGGATCCGCAGGGTCAGCACACCCGCGTCGTAGTCCGCCTTGATGTGCTCGGTGTCCAGGGTGTCGGCCAGCACGACCTGGCGGGAGAAGACACCCAGGGGTCGCTCGGAGAGCTCCATCTGCACGTCGTCCGCCTTGGTGACGGGGCGCCGCTCGGCCTTGACGGTCAGCATGTTCCGCTCGACGTCGACATCGATCGCGTCCGGGGAGACACCGGGCAGATCGAGGGCGATCACATACTCCTCGCCCTCGCGGTAGGCGTCCATCGGCATCGCCGACGGGCGTGACCAGGTGCCGGTCGTGTTCAGGAGCTGCTGGGTGAGGCGGTCCAGCTCACGGAACGGATCGGTGCGCATCAACATCGCAAACACCTCCAGTGTTCGGGTCAGGCACGTTCCTGCCAATGCGTTTCACCTGCCTTCGTTGTAACATGTCATCCAAGTGATGACAAGTAGAAAGTCGTCGAGGCGACGACATAACCCACCATCACCTCAGCCGACACCTCGGAAGACACCGCACCGGAGGGCCCATGAACAGCGCCGATCAGCCCGCCTCCGACCACGGCAGCCCCGGCGGTCTCACACCCACGTCCTTCCTCGCGGCCGCCGCGGCCCTGGACACGATCCACGAGGCCCTGCACTCGGCCCGGACACCCCAGGACGGGGACCGGCCCGAACCCGACCCGGCCAGCTCGCAGCAGGCCCTCGCGGCGCTTCTGATGCTCCGCGAGGCCCGGGATCAACTCGCCGAGTGGGAAGCGGGTCTGATCGAGGCGGCCCGGGAGGCGGGCGCCAGCTGGGCCGACCTCGCCCACCCCCTCGGCGTCTCCAGCCGTCAGGCGGCCGAGCGCCGCTACCTTCGGGTACGGCCCGGACGTCCCGGTTCCACCGGGGAACAGCGCGTACAGGCCACCCGCGACCGCCGCGCCGCCGACCGCACCGTCACCACCTGGGCCCGCGCCAACGCCGCGGACCTGCGCGGGCTCGCTGGGCGGATCACCGCGCTGACCGACCTCCCCGCCGCCGCCCGCACCCCCCTCGTCGAACTCACCGCCGCCCTCGCCGCCGACGACGCCGCCGCCCTCATCGCCCCCCTGGCTGACACGCACACCTATCTGACGCCGGGCCACCCCGACATCGCAGCCCGCGTCGACGACGTCACCCGCCACACCGACCGGCTCCGCCGCGCCAGCAGCGACCAGCGCCAGAACAGGACGTGACCGGCTCCCGTCGTACGCGACGGGAGCCGGGGAGCGAAGAAGAGGTCAAGGGCCGAGGGGATGCCGATGGGCGCCGAAGGCGCGTACAGGCCGCCAGGGGCGTACCGCACGGCCAGGGGCGTACTGCTCGGTCAGGGGCGTACTGCTCGGTCAGGGGCGTTCCGCACGGATGACCACCAGTTCCTCCTGGTCGTCGCCCTCGCCGATCAGACCCTGGCGGACGAGCCAGGGGCGGCGGGAACGCAGTACCGGGCCGTAGGGCACCTCGGCGCGGTCGACGACCGAGGCACGCAGCCCGCCGCCCTCCAGGCTTCGCAGCGTGGCGTCGCTGCCGCACAGGCCTGAGTGGACGACCAGCAGAGCCCCACCCGGGCGGAGCATCCCGGGTGCCGCCGCGCAGAGGCGGTCGACGAAGACACGGCCGTCCCGGCCGGCCTCCCATGCCCGGGCCCGGCCTCCGCGCGGTATCCGGTCGGCGGGCGAGGGCACATAGGGCGGATTGCTGATCACCAGGTCGTACGTGCGCCCCGTGGCCGCCGTGGTGAGGTCACCGTGCCGGACGCGCACGCGCCGCCGGGCGAGCAGCGCGTTGACGCGTGCCGTGAACACGGAGAGCCAGGAGATGTCGACGGCGGTCACCCGGGCACCCAGACGCGCGGCCTGTACGGCGACGGCGCCACTGCCGGTCCCCAGGTCGAGCACGTCGGTGGACGAGTCGACACTCTCTCGGCACAGGGCGCGTGTGAGCAACTCCGTGTCCCACTGCGGTGCGTACACACCCGGCGGGGTGAGGAACAGCGTCGACGTCGACACCAGCGTGAGCGCCGCCATCGGTCACCTCCGTCTCGCTCGCATCTCGGGTATCACCTGCACCACCCGCATCACCCGTACACGGGCCTCACCCGAGTGCCCAGGGATCCGAGGAGCACACAGCGACTACGGGTGATCGGGCTGCTGACCCGGCGGCACTCCCCCTCCCTTGCCTCCGCCCTTGTCGCCCTTGTCCGTGCCGTGGGCATGGCCGCCGCGCTTCGCGTCCGACTGCCGCGCCTTCAGCTCGGCGCTGTCCTGCGGTGTGGCACCGCCCTTGTCACTGCGCCGCTGTTCCGGCTGCTGCGGATTGGACATCTCTGACACCTCGCTCACTTCCGGGTGGTCGAGCTCACTTCAGGGGTGTTCGAGACGGATGGGTGCCCATGGGGAGGCATCCGAAGCAACCGCGTGGGGTTTTGTCGGTTACGGGTACTCGCGAGACCGAGCGGCGGTAAAGGTGCCGTCCCACTCCACGGTGGGATGGGTTCCCATGACTCCGCATGTCAGCGACCTGATGACAAGCGCCCCGGTGACCGTCGAGCCGCGGACGCCGGTGGCGACCGTGGCCCGGATGATGCGGGACGAGGACATCGGCGCCGTCCTGGTCACCGAGGGCGATCGGCTGCGAGGGCTGGTCAGCGACCGCGACCTGGTGGTCCGCACGGTGGCCGAGGGCGGCGACCCGAACCGGACGACCGTGGCGGACGCGTGCAGCGACGACCTCGTCACGGTCGGCCCGGACGACGACGTGCGCCGCGCGGTGGAACTGATGCGTGAGCACTCGGTCCGCCGGATGCCGGTCGTCGACGAGGAGCAGCACGCGGTGGGCATCGTCTCCCTCGGGGACCTGGCCATCGAGCGCGACCCCGAGTCGGCCCTCGGCGACATCAGCTCCACGAAGCCCAACAAGTAGTGCCACCGAAGGAGCGTGTGCCATGACGACCCCTGATCCCGGTGCCCCCGACGGATGCCGGGAGCCGACGCCCCCCGTGGTGTGCCGCCCGGTGAGACTCCGCCGGGCGAAGGGGGGACCTACGGCATCTCCCACCCGGAGCCGCCCGAACCGCGCAGGGGGTGGGGTTCGATGTCCCTCGTCCTGATCCTGGTGCTGGCAGCGCTGATGGTGATCGGACTCGTCGGTATGGCCGTGGTCCTCTGACGTCCGCCGAGCCCCTCCGGCGTCCGCCCCGCGAACCACCGCGGCCCGTGCGCTACCGGCCGCCACCGGACGGATCGGCCAGGGCTATACGTGCCGTGATGCGCTTGCCGACCGGCTCCCGCTCGACGAAGAGGTCCTCGGTGACGGCCTTGACGATCTCCAGCCCGTGCTGTCCGATCCGGTCGGGGTCGGCGGCCTGCGCGGCGGGCACCGTGGGATCGCTGTCCCACACGACGATGTCCACGCTGTCGGCGGTGACCCGCAGCTCCAGGAGCACCGGCCCGGGGGCGTACTTGCGGGCGTTGGTGACCAGTTCGCTGACCACCAGCTGCGTGAGGTCCCGTACCCGTGCTGAGACGGGCAGGTGGTGTTGGGCGTGGGCACGGTCGAGGAAGGCGAGGGCGTGGTGGCGGGCATCGGCGATGCAGCCGTCCTCGCCGCCCAAGGCGTATCCGGCGCGCATCAGATAGGTGTCCGGCCCGCTACAGCCGTCGCCGTCGGCATTCGATCCCACGTGTCCCGCCCTCATTCCCCCCTCACATACGCGCCCGTACCCGCGATGGTCCCATGCATGCCTCCCGAGTCGGCCGCCGGAGGGCCTGCCGGGTCCCGAGCCGGGCATCACAGCCCCGGCCCGGGATCCGGTCGTACGGCTTCGGTGATGCCGGCGCGGGCCGCTTCGAGCTGGGCGGCGAACGCGATGCCCAGGAAGAGCGCCACGCCCGTCAGGTTGGCCCACAGCAACAGGGCGACGAACGCCGTCAGCGGCCCGTACACGGCGCCGAAGGACCCGCTCTTCGCGACGTAGAGCGCCAGCAGCCAGGTGGCCGTGACCCACAGGACCAGGTGGACCGCCGAGCCGAACGCGAGCCAGGTGTAGCCCGGCTGGTCCCTGCGCGGGGCCCAGCGGAAGATCACCGCCGACGCGGCCCAGGCGAGCAGGACGCCCAGCGGCACTTCGAGCGGGCCCCACCGGCCGAGCCACGCCCGCGACCAGCCGAGGGCCTCCACCACCGCGTTCCCCACGGCGTCCCCGGCCACGAGCACGAGGAAGCCCAGGATCATCGGCATGCCCGCGGCGAGCGCGAGGAGCAGGGCCCGCCCGTACTTGGCGAGGAAGGGCCGGTCGCGTTCGATGCCGTAGATGCGGTTGGCGCCCCGCTCCACCTGCCCCATCGCCGAGGCGAGGTTGAGCAGGGCGAAGGCGAGCCCCAGCCACATGGCGACGGCGTTCCAGACACCCGAACCGGCGCTGCGGGCGGTGGTGTCCAGCGCGTCCTCGACCAGGCTCGCGCTGGCGCCCGGCACGATCCGGCCCACGGTGAGTTCGATGATCCGCCCCACGCTCTCCGTGTGCACGGTGGTGGCCACACCGACCAGCGCGATGGTGAACGGCACCAGGCCCAGCACCACCTGGAACGCGAGCGAACGGGAGTGGCTGAAACCGTCCGCGTAGCGGAACCGGGCGAATGCGTCGAGGAGCAGCCGGCGGCCCCCGTAGCGCCTGAGCGCGGTCAGCGCCTCGTCGCCGGAGAGCTCCTCCCCGATCATGTCCCGCGTCTGCGGGACATGGACCACGGTTCCCATCGCGGCAGCTCAGCCGTTCGCCGCGGCCGTCACCGTGGCGGGGTCCATCCCCGTCAGCTCGGCGATGCGGTGCGGCGGCACTCCCGCGGCCAGGGCGCGGCCGATCAGGCCGTCCCGGCCGTCCGCGCAGTCGCGGTAGGCGAGCAGTTCCTCCTCGATCCGGGCCAGCGGCTCCGGCGCCAACCGGTGGCGGACCCGGCTCAGTTCCTCGTCGCTCAGCGGGACGGGCACCCGCTCCGCCCCCTCGGGGATGGCGGCCGTCTCCTCCGGCGGCAGCAGGCGCAGGCGCGCGGAGGTCGGCGTGGTCCCGTGGGCGTCCAGCCACGCGCGGACCGCGGGCGTCTCCATGCACGCGAGGTCCTGGACGGCGGCGGGGGCCACGCCGAGCGGTACGGACTCGTCGTCGAGCAGGAACAGATAGGCGTCGTCGGTCATCCTCGATCCTTTCCCCACGGCTGTTGACCGACATCCGCATACCCCCTCCCGGCCGATTCACCGTCCGGCGCCGCGGGCGTCCGCGGCCGGTCGCGGCCACGGCCCGCTCCGGGAAGGGGCTCGCCCGCGGACGGGGATCCCCCGAGGCCGGGCTCGTCCCGGAGCCAGGCTCGCGTGGGTCCGCGATCAGGCGGTTCCGCCGCGGCGGCCGCGCAGCCACCACACTCCGCCGCCGACCGCGACGAGGACGGCCGCGCCGATGCCCAGCGGCACGGCCGGGGAGAGACCGTCGTCGCCGTCCGTGCCGGCCGCCGCGGGCTCCGCCGACGGCTTCTCGGCGTCCGGCTCCTTCGTGGCCTCCTTCGTGGGGGCCGCCGTCGTGGGCTCCTCGGAGGGGGTGGGCGTGGGGCTGACGGGCTTCGCGCCGGGCGCGGCGGCCTTCAGGTCCAGCCGGGGTGCCGGGTGGCCGTGGTGGCCGTCTCCGGACTCCTCCTCCAGTTCGATCCAGCGGTCCACCTTGCCGTCGCTGTAGGACTGCAGGGTCTTGAAGACCAGTGACTTCGCGTCGGGCAACTGCCGTACGGTGACGACGTATTCGACGTCCTCCCCCACCGCCTGCTTCTCGCCCGAGACGGTGTAGCCCCGGCTGGTGGGGCTGAGCTTCCAGCCGTCGGGGCCCTTCTCGTAGGTGATGCCGGCGGGGGCGATGCCCTCGGGCAGGATCACCTCCAGCTTGGTGATGCCGGCCGTGGTGGACTCCGACGCGGCGGAGAAGGTCAGTTCGACGTTCTGGTCGAGGGCGCGGGCACCCTTCGCCTCGACGTCCGCATGGGCCGCGGCGGGCCCCGCGACGGCGACGACGGCCGCGAGGGCGACCGCGGTGAGCGCGCCGGATCGACGCAGGGTACGCAGCAGGGTGGAGCGGTGCACGGGGAACTCCCTTGAATGGGTGAGCTGTTGGCGTGGTGGGACACGGGGCAGCCCCGGCGCGCGCGGATCGGCCGGTGCCGATCGGCGCGCTCGGGGGTGCGGCCTGTGTCCGGGGCGTGGAGCCGACAGCGCGTCGTGCTCGCGGACGCCCCGGGAAACCGGCTGTCGTCAGACGGCGACAGCGGCCCCGGCCGGTGGCCCCCGGGAGGTGATCGCGTGGATGAGGAGATGGCGGCGCGGCGCACCGTCCGTACGGGCGCGGCGGGCGCGGGTCGGCGGACGGTACGCCGGCGCGGACGGTCCGAGGAGCGGGCGGAGGGGCGCGGTCAGCCATCCGGCGAGCGCCCGCAGGATACGGAAGGCGGCACGCTCACCGTGGGCGAGCCAGAGGCCACACAGCAGCGCGGCCAGCAGATGGGCGGCGAGCATGCCCGTCGAGGGCAGGCCGCCCATGATGTGCTCCAGCCCGTGCGTGACCGCCGCGACCAGGTGCTCCGTCGAAGGTGAGACGGGCGGGGTTCCCGTCGTGTGGTCCATCGTCGCCATGGCGGACCGGACGGGCGGGGCACCCGTCGCGTGGCCGAACGCGTCCGTGGCCGGGCCCGTGGCGCCCCGGGGATACCGCACCACCGTGTGGGCGAGCGAGAACATCGCGTGGAGGAACGCCTGCGCGGCGACCGTGGCGGAGCCGACCAGGAGCGGGCCGCGCTCCCGGGCGCCCGACCACCAGGCCGCGCCGCCGGTCACCGCCGTCCCCGCGACCATGGCCCACCAGGGCACCGCGGCCCCCGACATCAGGACGTGCCCGAGGGAGGTGAGCAACACGCAGACGGCCGCGAACACGGCGGCCCTGAGCATGCGGGAACACCCCCCAGCGGTCATCGCGCCCCATCCTCGCAGTCCTGGTCCCACGCGTCACGGGAGGGTACGTGCACGCCCCTGGCCTGCCACTCAATCCGGCCGCGGTGACGCACACCACACCGGCCGCGTAGGGGGTGGCGGGGCAGGGGCCGGCGAGGGACGGCTGCGGTGGCCTGACGCGGCATCAAGCCAAAGTGACGCCGGCGGTGTCGGTCGTCTTTCGGGATCGCTGTGGCGCTCCTATCTTCGTACGCCAATGGTTACCGACGGTAAGGGGTGGGCGATGGACACGCTGGGCGGCACCACACGCAGAGGTTTCCTGGGTACGGCGACGGCCGCCGGTGGTGCCGTCGCCCTCGGCACCGCGCCGCGGGCGGAGGCACGGGATGAGGCGCGGCAAGAGGCCGCTCCACACACCGTGGCGGTCCTGGGCGGGGGCGTCGCCGGTCTCACGGCGGCGCACGAACTCGCCGAGCGCGGCTTCCGGGTGACGGTGTACGAACGCAAGGCGCTCGGCGGCAAGGCCCGCAGCATGGACGTACCGGGCAGCGGTACGGGCGGCCGTGCCCCGTTGCCCGGGGAGCACGGCTTCCGCTTCATCCCGGGGATCTATCACAACCTGCCCGACACCATGCGCCGCATCCCCTTCCCGGGCAACGCCCATGGCGTGCACGACAACCTCGTCGCCCCCAAGGAGATGCTGTTCGCCCGGTCCAGCGGCCGCGAGGACATCAGGATCCCGCTCCCCTGGCCGGACAACAGCCCCGCCGACCTCACCCCCGACGAGATCCGCCGAGCCGTCACCGCGTTGCTGGACACCGCCTTCAAACTTCCCCTGCACGAGGCCCTCTACTTCGCCAACCGCTTCCTGGTCTTCCTCACCAGCTGCGACGAACGCCGCGACGAGACCTGGGAGCGGACACCGTGGTGGGAGTTCGTCCGCGCCGGGCAGATGTCGTACGACTACCAGCGGATCCTCGCGGTCGGCATCACCCGCAACATCGTGGCCACCAAGGCGGAGGAGGCCAGCACCCGTACCGTCGCCACCCTGCTGGAGGCCTTCGCCTTCAACCTGCTGGGGCGGGGCGCGGACGGCCCGCTGGACCGGATCCTCGACGCGCCCACCAACGAGGCCTGGATCGACCCGTGGGTGACCCATCTGCGGTCCCTCGGGGTCGAGTTCCGGATCGGCTGGACCGTACGTGACCTGACCCCGGACGGTGGCCGGATCGGCTCGGCCGTCATCGAGGATCCGACGGGCACCCGGCGGACCATCACCGCCGACCACTACATCTCGGCCATGCCGGTCGAGCACGCCCGGCGCACCTGGAACCCGGCCGTGCGCGCCGCCGACCCCCAACTCGCCGCGTGCGACCGGCTGCAGACCGACTGGATGACCGGCATCCAGTTCTATCTGACCGAACGCACGCCGATCCTGCACGGCCATCTCGACCTCATCGACTCCCCCTGGTCGCTGACGGCGATCGCGCAGGCGCAGCACTGGCCGGGCCACGACTTCCCCGCCGACTTCGGGGACGGCACGGTCGCGGACTGCCTCTCCGTGGACGTCTCCGAGTGGGACCGGCCCGGCATCCTGTACGGGAAGACGGCCAAGCAGTGCACCCGCGCCGAGGTCGCCCGCGAGGTGTGGGCGCAGCTGAAGGCCGCGCTCAACGACACCGGCCGTACGGTCCTGAAGGACTCCGTGCTCCACTCCTGGTTCCTCGACCCGGCCGTGGACGGACTCGGCACCCCGAACCCGGTCAACGAGGAGCAGTTGCTGATCCATCCGACGGGGACCTTCCACCACCGCCCGCGCTCGGCCACGAGGATCCCCAACCTCTTCCTGTCCGGCGACTACGTGGCCGTACCCATCGACCTGGCGACCATGGAGGGCGCCAACACCTCCGCCCGGCAGGCCGTCAACGCCCTGCTGGACCGGATCGGTTCGTCCGCCGAGCGGTGCACCGTCACCCCGCTGTACCGGGCACCCGAGTTCGAGGCGCTCAAGCGCCACGACCGGACCCGGTACCTCCTGCGGCTGCCGAACCTCTTCGACCTCGGCTGACGTCGCCGTCCGGCAGGCCGACACCTCACCGTCCGCGCCGGGGTCCCGGCCGTTCGCGTGCCACGCTGTGCGCGGTGCCGGGACGGAAGGACGGGGCGGTCTGTGACAACGCAGCGCGAGAGTCGAGGGCTGCTCGCCCGGGTACGGGCGGTCCCCGGGGTCGAAGCGGTGGCGTCCTACCGGCGCGAGTGGCTGGTCAAGGACCTGGTCGCGGGGGTCGTCCTGACCACACTGCTGGTCCCCCAGGGGATGGCGTACGCCGAGCTGGCGGGCCTGCCGCCGATCACCGGCCTCTACACGACGGTGCTCTGCCTGCTCGGGTACGCGGTGTGCGGGCCGTCCCGGATCCTGGTGCTGGGCCCGGACTCCTCACTCGGGCCGATGATCGCCGCCACCGTGCTGCCCCTGGTGGCGGCGGACGGGGATCCGGACCGAGCCGTCGCGCTGGCGTCGATGCTCGCGCTCATGGTGGCGGCCGTCATGATCCTGGCGTCGGTGGCGAAGCTCGGTTTCATCGCCGACCTGATCTCCAAGCCGACGATGATCGGCTATATGAACGGCCTGGCGCTGACCATCCTGATCGGTCAGCTGCCCAAGCTGCTCGGCTTCAAGGTGGAGGCGGACGGTCTGATCGGCGAGGGCGCCGGCTTCGTCCGGGAACTCGCCGACGGGGCGGTGGTGCCGGCCGCCGCCGCGGTCGGCTGCGGCGGGATCGCCGTCATCCTGGTGCTCCAGCGCTTCCTGCCGAAGGTCCCCGCGGTGCTCGTGATGGTGGTCCTGGCGATCGCCGCGGCCACGGCCTTCGACCTCGGCGCCCGCGACGTCAGCCTGGTCGGCGAACTGCCCGAGGGTTTCCCGCCGTTCACGATCCCCGAGATCCGGCTCTCCGACCTCGTACCGCTCCTCGGCGGAGCACTGGGCATCGCCCTGGTGTCCCTGGCCGACACGATCTCCAACGCGTCGGCCTTCGCGGCCCGCACGGGGCAGGAGGTCCGCGGCAACCTGGAGATGACCGGGGTCGGGGTCGCGAATCTGGCGGCCGGCCTCTTCCAGGGCTTCCCGGTCAGCACGAGCGGGTCCCGGACGGCCGTGGCGGAGCGCGCGGGGGCCAGGAGCCAGCTCACCGGGGTCGTCGGCGCGGCGCTGATCGTCCTCATGCTGGTGCTGGTCCCGGGGCTGTTCCGCGATCTGCCGCAGCCGGCGCTGGCGGCCGTGGTCATCACCGCGTCGCTCTCCCTGGCCGACCTGCCGGGGGCGGTACGGCTGTGGCGCCAGCGCCCGGCGGAGTTCCTGCTCTGCCTCGCGGCCTTCGTGGGCGTGGCGCTGCTGGGTGTACTGCCCGGGATCGCCGTCGCCGTGGCGCTGTCCGTCCTCAACGTCTTCCGCCGCGCCTGGTGGCCGTACAACACCGTACTGGGGCGGGTGCCCGACCTGGAGGGCTACCACGACGTCCGCTCCTACCCGCGGGCCCGGCAGCTGCCGGGGCTGGTGATCTACCGGTTCGACGCGCCGCTCTTCTTCGCCAACGCCAAGGCCTTCCGCGACGAGGTCAGACGCCTGGCCGCCGCCGAGCCGCGGCCGAGCTGGATCGTGATCGCGGCGGAGCCCATGACCGACGTGGACACCACCGCCGCCGACGTGCTGGAGGAACTCGACGAGGAGCTCAACGCCCGGCATGTGCACCTGGTGTTCGCCGAGCTCAAGGACCCCGTACGCCGCAAGATCGAACGCTACGGCCTGACCCGCACCATCGACCCCCGGCACTTCTACCCCACCGTGGAGTCCGCCGTGGCCGCGTACCGCCTGCGCACCGGGGCGGCCTGGGGCCCGCCGCCCGCCGACGAGGGATGAGGCCGGGGGCTGGTGAGGGCCGGGGAGGCCGTCGCGGCCGCTGCCGCGACGGGCGGGGGCGCCGGTCGCGCCGAACGTCCTGCGCCACCTCGTCCTGGTCGTCGACGCGTACGGCGTGGACCCGCGGCCGCTGCCGGCCCGGGTCGGCTGGACCCGGCGATGCCGCGCTCCGCCGCGCTGCGGGTCCCCTACCGGCAGGGCAGCGATGTCGTCTGCCGGGCCGTCAACGGCCAGGGGACTCGCCGTACGCAGGCCCGGACGCGGCCCGTACGCTGTCGCCGGGCCTCCCCCGGAGGCCGTGGAGCGAGCCGCGCCCCGCGCGCATGCTCGCCTCTCCCCGACACCCCGAAGGCGGTACGGCCGTGAAGGTGCACCACCTCAACTGCGGGACGATGCTCCCGCTCACCGGCGCGCTGGTGTGCCACGTCCTGCTGGTCGAGGCACCGGGCGGACTGGTGCTGGTGGACTCCGGGTTCGGGCTGAGCGACATCGCCGAGCCCGGCCGTCGGCTGGGGCCCTCCCGGCGTCTGATCAGGCCCGTACTCAGGGCCGAGGAGACGGCGGCGCGTCAGGTCGAGGCCCTCGGGTTCCGGCGGGAGGACGTACGGCACATCGTGGTCACCCACTTCGACCACGACCACATCGGCGGCATCTCCGACTTCCCCGGTGCCCAGGTCCACACGACCGCGGCCGAGGCCCTGGGGGCGATGGTCTCCCCGTCCCGGCGGGAGCGGTCCCGGTACCGGTCGGCGCAGTGGGCCCACGGGCCGAAGATCGTCGAGCACACGCCGGACGGCGAGGCGTGGCGCGGCTTCGCCGCCGCCAAGGAGCTCGACGCCGTCGCCCCGGGCGTCGTCCTGGTGTCCCTTCCGGGGCACACCCGCGGCCACGCCTGCGTCGCGGTCGACACCGGAAGCCGCTGGATCCTGCACGCCGGCGACGCGTTCTTCCACCGGGGGACGATCGACGGACGCGCCCCCGTCCCCCGTGCCCTGCGCGCCGTGGAGAACCTGCTGGCGCATGACCTGAAGCAGGTGCGCGCCAACCACGCCCGCCTCGTCGAACTGCACCGCCGCCGTGACGCCGATCTGACCGTCGTCAACGCGCACGACCCCGTCCTGTACGAGCGCGCCCGCACCGCTCCCTAGGAGACCGCTGAAGATCTTGCTCTGGCCGCCCGACTCACCCTGGATTTCCGGTAAATGCCAATCGCCATCAAGTAGGGCAAGCCGGGCGCATTTTCAAGATCTTCAGGACGCTTCTGGGCCCTGTCGTCACATTCCCGTCGTCGCCCGGAGGGCGGCCTGGCGGCGTCGTGGGGGTACCTCCCGGTCGAGCGCAGCCGAGACCGGGGGAGCGTGCTCTCGGCGTGCCGGGCACTGACCGGCGTACCGGACGTACTCGGGTCAGTGCCCGGTGCGTCGAGAGCGCGTGCATGGCGTCGCGGGGCAGGCGGGAATGTGACGACAGGGCCTGGCCACGGCACTGCAGAGGCCGCCCCGGTGGCCGCAGTGGAGAGGGCGCGCGACCGTCAGATCCAGCCGTCGAGGGACGTCATGAAGCCGTCGAAGTCGTCCCGGTGGATGGTGTGGCCCGCTCCGGGGACCGTCCGGACCGCGAAGCCGTCGGACCTGAGCCGCTCGGCGTCCTCGGGGCCGACCAGGTAGCTGGGGTCGGCGAGTTGGAGGAGGGAGGGGACGACGAGGCGGTCGGGTACGAAGCCGCTGAGCGGGCGGCC
Organism: Streptomyces sp. 11x1; assembly: GCF_032598905.1. NCBI lineage: Bacteria > Bacillati > Actinomycetota > Actinomycetes > Kitasatosporales > Streptomycetaceae > Streptomyces > Streptomyces sp. 11x1. The sequence continues at coordinate 2,140,769 of NZ_CP122458.1, forward strand.
GCCGAGGAAGTGGGCGGAGCCGGCGTCCCAGGCGGCCAGGGTGGCCATCTCGATGTCGACGTCCTCGGGGTCCCAGCGCGGGTTGAGCGCGGCCGTCTGTGCGCGGGTGGCTCGTTTGAAGGAGGCGAACACCTCGGGGCCGACGCGGCGGTCGGGGTCGGCGGACGACCAGGCGGGGTCCGAGTAGACCGCCCGCCGGGGCCGCAGCCGTTCGACGGCGAGGGAGAGGGCGAGCCCGCCCAGGGAGTGCCCGAGGGCCAGGTCGGCCTGTCGGGGCAGGGTGTCGACGAGGTCGTCGGCGAAGAGCCGCGGACTGTACTCGCCGCGCGCTGACAGCCCGTGGCCGCGCAGGTCCACGGCGATCACCCGGTAGCCGAGGTCCGCGAGCGCCGGGGCGACCCGGCGCCAGGTGCGGGAGTCGGACATGATGCCGTGAACAAGCAGGGCGATCCGCTCACCGGCGCCCCATTCCCGGGTGTGCAGCCGCACATCATGCCTTTCGTCGATTCGGCGTCGGTTCGGCCGGTCCCAGATGGACGCCGTCGTTCGGGCCGGGTCGCCGACGGGCCCGGTTCCGCGTGGTGATCGCTTCCCCGCCCATGGGGCGCGCAGTCGAGCGTATTCGCTCCCGAGGACGCGCGGCCCTCGGAAGCGGCCGCCGTCCGGCGCGAGCCGTCGCCGCATGCGAACCGTCGTCAGGCCGCGTCGGGGACCGTCGCGTCGAGGGCAGTGCGCAGGGTCGTGGCCATCAGGTCGATCGCTGCCTTGCCCGCCGGCACCGGGCCGGTGTGGGTGAAGTAGTGGTCGACGCCCTCGAAGACACGGTGGGTGACCGGGACCCCGGCGGCTGTCAGGGCCTCGGCGTAGGCGTCGCCCTCGTCGCGCAGGCGGTCGTTCTCGGCGGTGATGACCAGGGCGGGCGGCAGTCCGGCGAGGTCGTCGGCGAGTCCGGGCGAGGCCAGCGGGTCGGCGAGATCCGCCGGATCCGGGACGTAGGCGGCGGTGAAGATCCGCATCAGCTGCGGGCTGAGCAGCGGTTTGGCGATGCGGGACCGCTTGGTGGCCGGGTCGGCGACCATGTCGAGCGGCGCGGAGTCGATGATCTGGAGGCGGGGTGTGAAGGTGCCCCGGGCGCGGGCCGTCCGGCAGACCCCGGCGGTCAGGTTGGCCCCCGCGCTGTGTCCGCCGACGGCGATCCGCGAGCCGTCCCAGTCATGAGCCTCGCCGTTCTCCGCGATCCACTCGACGACGTCGTAGGCCTGGGTGACGGCGGTGGGGAAGACGCGCTGCGGGGCGACGGCGTAGTCCACGTTGACGACGACACAGCCGGCCGTGGCGGCGATGTAACGGCAGATGTGGTCGTCCTGTTCGGGGCGGGCCACGATGAAGCCGCCGCCGTGGAAGTTGACGTACACGGGAGCGGGCGCGGGGGCGGTCGTCGGCGGGCGGTAGACGGTGCAGTCGACCGGCCCGGCGCCTGTCTCCACCCGGAGGGCTTCCGTCCGCTTCGGGACGTCGGTGAAGCGCAGGTCCTGGTGGACACGGGTCATGACGCCACTGAGCAGCAGCTGCACCCCTCTGGCCTGGATTCTGGCACCGAACGACATGATCGCACCCACCCATCGCTCCAACATTGAATCAACAGGATTCCTGTTGATGGGATGATGGATGCCGATCGCGATTTCCGCAACGGTGAGCACGCCACCGCCTTGAGGACGGTGGCGCGGGAGGCGCAGAAGGGCCGCGAGGAGTCAGCTCTCGGCGGCGAGGAGGACGAAGTCCGCGTTCGACGGGTCGAGGCAGACGGCGAGCCGGCCGACGCCCGGCATGTCCTCGGGGCCCATCTGCACGCTGCCGCCGTGCCCGGTGACCGCCGCCACGGCCGTGTCGCAGTCGGCGACGGCGAAGACGGGGTGCCAGTACGGCCGTCCGTCGTTCAGGGCGAGGTCCTCGGCCCGCAGCTGCATGAGGCCGCCCTGCATCCGCTCCTCGGGAAGCCCGGCGGGCGTGATGAGCGTGTACGCGCCCGCGTCGCCCGGCATGGGCATCTCGCCGAACTGCCAGCCGAGGACACCGCCGTAGAACTCCTTGGCCGCCGAGGCGTCGGTCGTGTAAAGCTCCGTCCAGGTCAGCGAGCCCGGCTCGTCCGCGAGTTCGAAGCCCGCGTTCGTGCCCGGCTGCCAGACGGCGAACTGGCCGCCGAGCGGGTCGCTGTACTGGGCCATCCGCCCCCAGTCGCCGAGGTCCCTCGACGGCACCCGCACCGTGCCGCCGGCGCTCTCCACGGCCCGCGTCGTGGCGTCCGCGTCGGTGACCGTGTAGTAGATCATCCAGGCCGAACGCGCGCCCTGCTCGGTGAGTTCACCGAGCCCGCCGACCACCTTGCCGTCCTTGCGGAAGACTCCGCCCGCGCCCTCCGTCTCCTCCCCCTCACCCCCGCCCATGGGCTCGTACTCCCAGCCAAGCACCGCCCGGTAGAAGGCCGCCGCGGCCGGCAGGTCGCGGACGCCGAGGTCCAGCCAGCAGGGGGAGCCGGGCGTCAGGTCAGTGGTGATCACAAGATTCCCCTTCGCGTTCTCGATGCTGTGCCTTCAGCCTGACACCGCCCCCGGGCGTCCGCGCGCCGACCGTCAGGCGTCGAGGTCGTCGGCGAAGTGCCGGAAGCCGTGGCGGTCGCGGTGGATGCCCCAGAGGGTGTCGGCGAGGACGGCCGGGTCCTTGCGGTGGTGCCCGGGAACGATCGCGCCGGGCACCACCAGCTGCGCGACATGGATGCCCTCGGCCCCGAGGGTGTCGTGCAGCAGGTGGCCGTACGCGCTCTCGGCAGCGAACGCGACGGACGTCCCCGCCCGGTCGGGGTGCGGGACCACGGCCGTACCGCCGTTGACGAACAGGATCGTGCCCCGGCCGAGGGCGCGCATACCGGGCAGCACCTGCCGTACGGCGGCGACCGCGCCGTAGACGGAGAACTCGATCGGGCCGACCAGGTCGGTGTGGCTCGTCTCCAGCACCGGCAGCATGAAGTCCGGGTGCGGCAGGGGGCTGTACTGGAGGACCTCGATCGGCCCCAGCGCCGAGTGCGCCGCGTCGAGTGCGGCGGTCAGGGCCTCCGGGTCGCGCACGTCGGCGGCGAACCCCTGCGCGGTGACACCCTCGTCGGCGAGGCCGGCGGCGAGCGCCTTCGTGCGCTCCGGATCGCGGGCGACGAGCGCCACGGCGAACCCCTCACGGCCGAAGCGACGGGCGACGGCCGCGCCGAGACCCGGCCCGGCTCCGATGACGGCGATGACGGTCATGACGTGTGTGCCTCCCTGGCGTGACGGACTGACGGCCCCCACTGTCCCGGAGCCGCCCCCGCCGCTCAATGTTGTGCACTTTATTGACGACAGTCAGGCATGCACCTAAGTTCACGGTGTCCTTCCCCCCGCTCTAGGGAGACCGCGATGCCTTCGTCCCCCGTCGCTCCACCGCCCCCGAACCCCGAGCAGACCGAACAGGCGGAGCGCACGCGGCAGTTGCGCCGTGTGGCGTTGTCCGGGCTGCTGGGTACCGCTGTGGAGTTCTACGACTTCCTCGTCTACGGCACGGTCGCCGCGCTGGTGTTCGGCGAGTTGTTCTTTCCCGGCGCGGATCCGGCGGTGGGCACGATCGCCGCGTTCGGCACGTTCGCGGCGGGGTACGTGGCCCGGCCGCTGGGCGGGATCGTGTTCGGGCACTTCGGTGACCGGCTGGGCCGCAAGTCGATGCTGCTGCTGACGATGGGGCTGATGGGCGGTGCGAGTTTCCTGATCGGTCTGCTGCCCACCTACGACACCATCGGGGTGTGGGCGCCTGTGTTGCTGATCGCGCTGCGGGTGCTGCAGGGCATCGCGATCGGCGGCGAGTGGGGCGGTGCGACGCTGATGGTCGTCGAGCACGCCGGGGAGAAGCGGCGCGGGTTGTGGTCGAGCTTCACCCAGATGGGTGCGCCCCTGGGTTCGCTGCTGTCGTCGCTGGTGGTCACGCTGGTGGTGGCGATGCCGCGGGACGAGTTCGCGGCGTGGGGGTGGCGGGTGCCGTTCCTGCTGAGTGTGGTGCTGCTGGGGGTCGGGCTGTTCGTGCGGCTCAAGGTCGTGGAGAGTCCGCTGTTCACCCAGGTGAAGAAGGACCGGGCGCGGTTGCCGTTGCTGGATGTGATGCGCCGGCCGCGGGCGCTGGTGCTGGCGGCGTGCGTGGGGATCGGCGCGTTCACGGCACAGTCGCTGCTCACGAGCTATCTGATCGCGTACGCGACGGGGATCGGATATCCGCGGCCGGAGGTGCTCAGGGCGCTGACGGTGTCGGCGGCGGTGGCGCTGGTGGTGCTGCCGTGCGCGTCGGCGCTGTCGGACCGGGTGGGGCGCCGCCCGGTGGTCCTGGCGGGTGCGCTGGCCTCGGCGGCACTGGCGTTTCCGGTGCTGGCGCTGGTGGACTCACGCTCACCCGGACTGCTGATCATGGCGGTGGTGCTGGGGCACGGCATCGCGCAGTCGGTGATGTACGGACCGCTGGGGGCGTTGCTGACGGAGATGTTCGGGACGCGGGTCCGCTACACGGGAGCGTCGCTCGGCTATCAGCTCGCGACGCTGATCGGGGCGGGGTTCTCGCCGATGATCGCGGGGAGCCTGGTGGCCGCGAACGGGGGTTCCAGCACGCCGGTGTCGCTGTTGATCTGCGGAGGCGCGGCGATCACGGCGGTGACGGTGTGGTTCGTGCGCGAGACGCACCGGGAGTCGCTGGGCGAGGCCGAGGCCGCGCCCAGGGGCGCCGCGAAGGAAGAGGTGGCCTCCTGAACGACGCATGGCGGGGGCCAGGGACCGGGCGGGGCGGACCGCACCCCGTCAGGGGCCCGGGGAACTGCGCGAGAAGCCCCACAGGCCCGCGCCCGACCAGCGCGCGCACGGCTCCCGCATCCCTCACGGGGCGCCCGTGACCTGGTACGGCCGCCCGCCGGAGCTCCGGCGGGCGGCCGTACGCTTGCCCCCGTGGAGGACTACGACATCCTGGACACCCCGGACAGCGACGGCCCGGACAGCGCCACCTCGGCCGGTCCGCAGCCTCGCCCCCAGTCGCTCATGCTCGCCTTCTTCGGCAACCACGTGCTGGAGGAGGGCGACGGCGATCTGTGCGTGTACTCGGGCAGCATCATCGACGTGCTCGGCCGGGTCGGCGTCGGTGAACAGGCCGTACGGTCCACCCTGACCCGGATGGTCAACCGCGGACTGCTGCGGCGCCAACGCGAGGGCCGCAAGATGTACTTCGGCCTCACCCCTCAGGCGACGCGCGTCCTGCGGGACGGCCGCGTCCGCATCTGGCAGCAGGGCGCGGTCAACGACGACTGGGACGGCACCTGGACCCTCCTCGGCTTCTCCCTCCCCGACTCGTGGAAACGCCAGCGGCACGACCTGCGTTCCCGGCTGACCTGGTCCGGGTTCGGCGCCCTCTACAGCGGGCTCTGGATCGCCCCCGGGCAGGTCGACATCGCCGGGGAGGTCACCGAGCTCGGGCTCGCCGAGCACCTCAAGATCTTCCACGCACAGGCCAACGTGGCCACCGACATCGAGCTGATGATCCGCGACACCTGGGACCTGGAGCGCATCGCCGCCCGCTACGTCACCTTCGACAAACGCTGGACGGCCCTCCTGGGCTCGGGGGGCGGCTCGGGCGACGACCCCATCGGCACCCGGTTGCGGCTGGTCAGCGAGTGGCTGTGGACCATCCGCACCGACCCCCGGCTCCCCGCCCGGCACCTGCCCCCCGAGTGGCCCGCCCGCCCGGCCGAGGAGACCTTCCGCCGCCTCGCCGAGCTGACGGCGGCACCGGCACGGCGAGCGGCCGGCGACCTGCTCGACACGGTGCGACCGCGCCACCCCGTTTGGGGCGGCACCCTGGAGTCGGGCCCGACTGCCGACGGCGGCCACGAGGTGGAGCTGCGCCTCCCGACCCGCTCGGAGTGACACCCCGGGCGCCGGACGACGCGAAGGCCGCGCCCTGCTCAACACGCTCTCCACCAGTGCCGCCGCGGACTATCTGGTCGGCCGGAACCCGAAGGACCCCGCCGTCGCCGCCCAGGCCGGTCTGGAGGCCTACTCGACCGCGTGCTGGTGGTCCGCCGTCTTCTTCGTGGCCGGTGTCGCCGTCAGCTTCCTGCTCTACCGGCGCGGCGCCCCCGTGCACGACCCCGAGGCCGTCCCCGCGGTGCACATGTGAGCCGACGGCTCCGCGGGCCCGGTCGGGGCGACTTCCCCCCGCGCCCCGACCTCCGCGAAGCGGCCCGCCGGACGACCGGCGGGCCGCTTCATGCGGGGTGGCCGTCGGCCCTGTCCTGGAGGGCGGCCGGCTCCGGGAAGGCGAGGACGGCGGAGTCGTTCAGTTCGGCCCAGACCGTCTTGCCCCGGCGGGCGCGGCGGGTGCCCCAGTGCTCGGCCAGCTGGGCGACCAGGAGGAGGCCCCGGCCGCCCTCGTCGAAGACCCGGGCGCGGCGCAGGTGCGGGGTGGTACCACCGGAGTCGGAGACCTCGCAGATGAGGGTGCGGTCGTGGATGAGCCGCAGCCGGACGGGGGGCCGGCCGTAGCGGATGGCATTGGTGACCAGTTCGCTGACCACCAGCTCGGCGGTGAACTCCAGCTCCTCCAGGCCCCACTCGCCCAGCTGCCGGGTGACGTGCGCCCTGGCGCGGGCGACGGCCGCGGGCTCGGCGTCCAGGTCCCAGGTGGCGACCTGGCCCGCGCCGAGGGCGTGGGTCCGGGCCAGGAGCAGGGCGACGTCGTCGGGCGGTCTGGCCGGGAGCAGCGCTTCGAGCACGGCGTCGCAGGTGGCCTCCAGGGAGGGGGCCGGCCGGGCGAGGGCGTCACGGAGCCGGGTGAGGCCCGCGTCGATGTCGTGGTCCCGTGCCTCGATCAGACCGTCGGTGTAGAGCGCGAGCAGACTGCCCTCCGGCAGCTCGAACTCCGCCGCCTCGAACGGCAGCCCGCCCAAACCGAGCGGCGGGCCCGGTGGCAGCTCCAGGATGTCGACGGTGCCGTCCCGGCCGACCACGGCGGGCAGCACGTGCCCCGCACGAGCGGCGGTGCAGCGGCGCGATACGGGGTCGTACACGGCGTACAGGCAGGTGGCCCCGATGTCCCCGCCTCCCGCGACGGCACCCGTCGCAGCGGGGGCTGCGGGCGCGGTCCGACCGGGCGCGGTCCGACCGGGGGACATGGGCCCGGCGGAGGTGCCCCGGACAGTCCCGCCCTCGCCGCCCTCGCCGTCCGCGCTGTTCTCGCCCTTCTCGCCCTTCTCGTCCTTCTCGCTCTTCTCGCTCTTCTCGTCGTTCTCGTCGTTCTCGTCGTTCTCGTCCACCTCGGCGGCGAGGCGGAGCACGACGTCGTCCAGGTGGGTGAGGAGTTCGTCGGGTGGCAGATCGATGTCGGCCAGGGTGCGTACGGCGGTCCTGAGGCGCCCCATGGTGGCGGCGGCGTGGATGCCGTGCCCCACCACGTCGCCGACGACGAGCGCGACCCTGGCCCCGGAGAGGGGGATGACGTCGTACCAGTCCCCGCCCACGCCGCCCTGCGCGTCGGCGGGGAGGTAGCGGAAGGCGACATCGACGGCGGACTGCTTCGGCGTGCGGCGCGGGAGCAGGCTGCGTTGCAGGGTGAGGGCGGTGGCGCGGGCATGGGTGTACCGGCGGGCGTTGTCGACGGCGATCGTCGCCCTCGCCGCGATCTCCTGCGCGAGGAGCAGGTCCTCGTCGTCGAAGGCGTCCCGGTTGCGGTCCCGGCAGAACTGCGCGACCCCGAGCGTGACACCGCGCGCCCGCAACGGCACCACCAGCGTGGAGTGGACCCGTCCACGCCGGCCATCCCCGCCGTCGCCGTCGCCGCCCCCGTCGCCGTCGGTCTCCACCGCGCCCTCACCGTCCACCGCCCCGCAGCCACCCTCAGCGCCGTCCTCGCCCGCGAACCCGGCGGCCCCGTACGGCGCCCGGTTGCCGCCGTCGAGGCGGTGCCTGGACGGCTGGCCCGTGGCCAGGGCGCGGGACGGCGGGGACCCGGGCGGGAAGGTGTGGGGCGGTCCGGGAGCGGACGTGGGCGCCGGGCCGGGGTGCGCCACGGACCGCTGGGCGACCCGGTGGAGCACGGGTGACGCGGGCGGGTCGTCCGGCGAGGCGCCGTGGGCACCGAGAGCGGAGTCGAGCAGGTCGACGGTGGCGAGGTCGGCGAAGTGCTCGGTGGCGAAGTCCGCCAGCTCCTGCGTGGTGCGGGCGATGTCCAGCGTGGTGCCGATGCGGACGCTCGACTCGTTCACCATGGACAGCCGCCAGCGCAGCCGCCGGTCCCGCTCCTGCTCGTAGGCGACGACGCCCTGCTCGGAGGTACGGTCCACGTACCCGGTCGCCGCCACGACCAGGCGGCGCGCGGCCTCGCTGACCAGGGCCGCGTCGTCGGTGCACCGGGGCATCTCCGCCAGCAGGTGGTCGAGGATGATTCCCTCGCCGAGCCGGAAGGCCCGCAGGACCGCGCTCACGGGGACACCGTGCCGGGCGACACGGCGTACGCGCTCCAGTTCGTCGGACGACACCTCGATGCCGCCCGGGCCGAGGCCGTACTGCAGGGCGGACAGCACCGCGACGACGTGGTCGGCGACATTGTCCGACGCCATGGCGTCGGGGTGCGCCCATAGTTCGGGCATCTCGCGGCGCAGGCACTGCTCCACCTCGGCGGTCAGCTCCTCCGCTCTGGGGAGGAGCTCACGCGCGACACAGGCCACGAGACCGTCAGCCGTGGAGTCCACAGTCACGACGGTACGCCGAACAACCGCTCACGCCCCACCGCGCGCCCTCCCACCCCGCGTGCGCCCCGGCCGCTCCGGAGCGGTCCTCCTCCCTGCTCCTTACCCGGGTCCGGATATTGTGACGTCGCGAATCGAACGTACGCAGGGCTGGCGGAGGGCACGTGGTGTCGGACGTAGGGCGGCTCGTCGCCGGGCGCTACCGGCTCACGGAGCAGATAGGCCGTGGCGGCATGGGCACGGTGTGGCGGGCCGGGGACGAGGTCCTCGACCGTCAGGTCGTGCTGAAGCGGCTGCACGTGCAGCCGCATCTGTCGCCGGACGACCTCCTCACCCTGTACGAGCGCACGCGCCGCGAGGCCCGCAGCGCGGCCCGGATCGCGCACCCGAACGTGATCGTCGTCCATGACGTGGTGGACGACCACCTGGACATGAACGCTGACGGCCGGCCCTGCATCGTCATGGAGTACGTCCCGGCGCCCACCCTCGCCGATCTCCTCGCCGACGGCCGGACCCTCCTGCCCGAGGAGGCGGCCCGTATCGGTCTGGGCATGGTCGCCGCGCTGCGCGCCGCGCACGCCGCGGGTGTGCTGCACCGCGACGTCAAACCCGGCAACGTCCTGCTCGGGGCCGAGGGCCGGGTCGTCCTCACCGACTTCGGCATCGCGATGACGGCGGACGCCTCGACCCTCACCAAGACCGGCGAGATGGTCGGCTCCATCCACTACATGGCCCCGGAGCGCATCCGCGGCCAGAAGCCCGGCCCGGCCTCGGACCTGTGGGCCCTCGGGGCCACGCTCTACCAGGCGGTCGAGGGCCGGCCGCCGTTCCGCCGCCTCACCGCGATGGAGGCCGCGTACGCCATCGCCGTGGACCCCCTGGAGCCCCTGAAGCGGGGCGGCGCCCTGGGTCCCCTCATCGAGGCACTCCTGGCCAAGGAACCCGCCGACCGGCCCACCACCGAACAGACCGAACGAGCCCTCCGCGCCGTGGTCTCCGGCCAGCCGACCGTCGCGCTGCCGTTGCCGACGCCGGGGGCCGGAGCCCTGGCCGGAGGAGGCACGTCCACCGGCGGCTCGCCCACCGGACCCTCGTACGGGCTCGCGCACGACGGAGGCGGGCACGACGGGTTCGGGACCGGCGCTGCCGAGGCCGGGGTCCGCGCGACCCGTGTGCACGACACCGGCGGTGACCGGGCCGGGGGTCGGCACACCGGCCCAGGGAGCCTCGCCACTGGTGACGGAAGCGCCGCGGACGGTGGGCGGCCCGTCGGCGCGGGTCGGAAGAAGCGCCGACTGCTCGTCACGGTCGCCGTCGCGGTGACCGTGGCCGCGACGGTCGTCGGCCCCGCGCTCTACGTGACCGGGGACCCGGCCCGGCAGTCCGCGCCCCCGAGCGGCCGCAACTCCGCCACCCCTTCCCCCTCCGCCTCGCCCGTACCCGACGGCTTCCACCTGGTCACGGACGAGACCCTCGGCATCTCCTTCCCCGTCCCGGACGGCTGGAAGGCCGGCAAGCGGACGTCCGAGTCGCTCACGTACACCGACGAGACCGGACTCGCCGAACTCACGGTCGGCATCGTGGACCCCGCCGGCTCGCACCCCATGGCCCACTTCGAGGACATCGAGGCCAACACCAAGGTCAACTACCCGGGCTCGTACCGGCGGCTGCGGATGCAGCGGACCTCCTTCCGCGGGGAGCCGGCGGCCATCTGGGAGTTCACCTTCCAGGGCCGGGCCCGAGCCTTCCGCGCCATCGACCTCGGATACGGCCGCGAGGGCGAACGCGAGTACGACATCTACCTCTCGGCCCCGGCCCTGGACTGGGACACCTACCGCCCCGTCTTCGACACGGCCAAGGGCGGCTTCGTCACGGGCGCCGCGGTCAGGGCCCCGTGAGCACCCGGCCTCCCGGCGGCGCCACATGCAGCCGGAACCCCGCGACCTCGCGCGCCGGCCACCCCCGCGCGTACTCCGGTGGTCCGCCGCCCGCTGCGACGAGCGCCGCCACGGGCATACGGTCGGCGGTGCGCAGGATGCCGTCGCGGGTGATGTTGGCGTTGTTGCCGCTGGTGTGGCCTGAGGAGCAGCCCGCGTAGTAGGCGATGGGGATGGCGTAGTCGCCGGTCAGCAGACAAGGGGGCCGTACACCGAGGCGCCGCAGTTCGGCGGCGACACGGTCCCAGTCGCGGTGGAAGGCCGTGGTGCGGGTGACCGTGCGCTCCAGCACCGCGTACTGCACCGCCAGATGCCCGACGAGCCCGAGCGCCACCACGGCCCCCACAACCGGCCGCCAGGCCCCGCCCGGCCCTCTGACGAGGTCCCACAGCGCGTCGGCGACCGGGATCGCCAGCAGGGCGTACGCGGGCAGCAGGAAGCGGGGGGCGGCGTACCCGATCAGGAACAGGTACGGAACGGCGGCCGTGGCGGCGCAGACCAGCGGGATCACCGTGGGCGTCGCCCGTCCGGCCCGGACCGCGACGGCCAGGCCGAGAGCGGCCAGCACCGGCAGGACGAACCACCAGGCGATGACCGCGGGGTGCGGCAGCTCGCCGGTGCACGGCCGGCACAGCGTACGGCCCACCAGGCTGCGCACCTGGTCGTCGACCGCGATGTTCCAGCCCAGCCCGCCCTGGATCCGTGACGCGTCGGCCAGCCGCCGGGCGGGCCCGCCGAACTGGGCGTACGCCTCCACGACCCACGCGAGCGCGCCGGTGGCGAGGCCGGCCGCCATCACCCCCAGGAGCCGCGGCCGGCGCCACCGCCGTACGAGGACCAGCAGCGTGAACAGCGGGAGGGTCACCCATACGGTGTCGGTGGGCCGCATCCACGCCATCAGGGCCGTGGCCGCGCCCGCGCCCCACAACGCCGCCCGGTCCTCCGGATCGTTCCGCGCCCGCAGGAAGCACCCCACACAGCCGAGCGCGCCGAGCGCGACCCAGTGGTTGGGCATGGCCTGCGGTCCGTAGAAGAGGGTCACCCACAGAGAGGCGAACAGCGCCCCGGCGAGCGCCAGCGCACGCGCCGGGAAGAGTCCTCGCCAGGCGCGCAGGGCGAGGTAGAGCCCCACCCCCGACAGCACCGCCAGATACACCCTCAGCACCACGGTGGAGGACGTCCAGACGACCACCGGCGCCACCAGCAACGGCACGCCCCGCGTGCGCGGGGCGCTGAAGAACGCCGCCGGCGCGTGCGGGCTGACCTGGCTGACGTACACCGTCTCGTCCCACCCGAGCCCCATCCCCGGTGGCACGAGCAGGAGTTGGGCCAGCGTGAAGGCTCCGGCGACCACGGCGACGGGGCCGGGCCTCGACGGCGCGGCCGCCCGGACGGCGACGGGCGCGACGACCGGAGCGGCATTCGAACTCATGCGCATGGACCCATCCCGGGGCGACACCGACAGATTCCTGACCCGACAAATACATTCATCTAACGTGATACATGCATTTAAAGGGATAAACGGATGAGCCGCCCGTCACGGGGCGGCGCCCCGGCGGACGTCCCGTGCCCCGCCCTCACCCGCCCGGCGCAACAGGCCCGCCCCGGGGCACCGCAGCGCGAGCGCTGGTCCGGTCCCCCAACCGGTGTACGCAATAGGCGATATGACGACTATTCAACTCGCAACGGCTACTACCGGCTCACCCGGGGTTCCTTAACACCGTTCGGGGTACTCGCCCATATCGGGAACGGCGGACGTCGCCCATCCCTTGTGGCCGTGCGCACGGCAGTCGAGGGGCAGGGGCGGTGGTGACGGCGGGGGTCGGGGCCCGGAGCCAGAGCTGCAGGGGACCGAGATGGCCGCCGGGGCGTGAGTCGCACCACTTCCCGGAACGTCAGCGTCCGTACTGCTCCTTACGGGTGGTCGCTCCTTCACCCGGGTGCGGGCAGCGCTCGGGGGCGGAAAGGACCTCGGGAGCACGGTGAGGAGGCATACCCCATGACTCGCTCGGTCACCACGAATTCCCCCCTCGTCCGGCGACCCGTGTTCCTGTGCACTACCTTGGGCCGTGAACAGCCGAGCGGCCCACGTTTACCCAATTCTTGCCACATGAAGCCAGAACGGCTGAGCAGCTACTAGGAGCGGGGCTTCCCATGCGTAATGCTGGGAGGTCCCGCGCTTCACTCCACAGCCGCTGGCACGGGAGGGCATCGGGTGGTCAAGACAGTGAAGTCGCTGTTCGGCGAACGGACGATCGCCTTCGAGACCTGGGGCGATCCGGACGCACACCCGGTGTTTCTGCTGCACGGAACTCCCGGAAGCCGACTCGGGCCCCGACTGCGCACCTTCGACCTGCACAAGCTCGGGGTGCGCCTCATCGCGTACGACCGACCGGGGTACGGCGGTTCCGACCGTCATGAGCATCGCAGAGTGGTCCACGCCGCCGAGGACGTCGCGGCGATCGCCGAGAAACTGGATCTCAAGAAGTACTCGGTGGTGGGTAGATCGGGCGGCGCTCCCCACGCCCTGGCCTGCGCGGCCCGGAACATCGGCAGCCAGGTGGCGAGTGTCGCCGCGTTGGTCTCGCTCGCTCCGCCGAAGCCCGACAACGAGGACGACAGCCCGGGTGACGCTGCCACCGACGGACTCGACTGGCCCGAGTGGCACAGGGACATGTCCGAGTCCAATGTGTCGACCTACGAGCTGCTGCGGCGCCACGCACCCGATGTGACCGAGCTGGGTGCACTGCTGGCCCGCAACGCCGAGACCATCCGGCGCGACCCCACCGTGTTCCTCGCCTCCCTCCGCGGCGAGATGCCGAGCGTGGACCGGGTGATCGTCGAGGACGCCGGGATCCGCCAGGCCCTCCTCAGGAACTACCTGTCGGCGGTGGGCGAGGGGGAGGCTGTCGACCCCCGCGCGCCGATGGGCTGGGTGGACGACCTGGTCGCGTTCCAGCGGCCCTGGGGCTTCGATCTCAAGGACATCGACCGTTCCGTGCCCGTGATGCTGTGGCACGGCGAACACGACGTCTTCGCCCCCGTCGCCCATTTCCACTGGCTGGCCAAGAAGATCCCCTCGGCCACGCCCAAGTTGCAGCCCTCCGCGGCGCACTTCGCGGCGCTGCCCGCCCTGCCCCAGGTGCTGGCCTGGGCCCGGGACGAGGCCGGGCCCTCCTAGGGCCTGTCGCGCCCGCCCCGCGGGTCAGATCGGGTGCGGCTCCAGGTCGAGACAGCTGAGTTTCCAGTCCTTCAGGGCCACCACCCGGGGGTGATCCCTGCCGATGCGCTTGCTGAGCGCGGCCAGCGCGTCGTGATGGGTGGTGCGGGCCTTCTCCGCCTGGCCCAGATGGCTGAGGACGACGGCGAGGTTCCCGGCACAGGTCAAGGTCGACGGGTGCAGCGGGTCGAGAACCTCCTTGAGCATCTCGAACGACGCGACGCTGATCCCGCGGGCCTCGTCCCAGCGGCCGAGCGCCGCCTCGGCGACGGCCAGGTTCGCGTGGCAGATGAGCGCGAACGGGTGGTCCGCGCCGTTGAGTTCGGTGAACCTGGACTGGGCCGCGCGGAGCAACTCCCGTGCCTCGGTGGCGGCTTCCGGGTGGATGGACCCGATGTCGTGGAGGAGCAGCACCGCGTGGTTGACCGAGCAGGCCACCGTGTGGGAATGGCCTTCCCCCAGCTTGTCCCTCAGGTTCTCCTGGACCCTGCGGATCAGGTCGAGTCCTTCGTCGACCCGGCCCTGGGCGGCCATGTCACCGGCCAGGCTCATCTCCAGCAGCAGTTCCTCCGAGGTCGACTTCTCACCGTCCGGCGTGCTTCTGAGCACGTGCCGTACGAGCTCCTCGGCCTCCGCCGCCCGGCCCGCCCTGCGCAGGGAACCGGCCAGCCCCTTGGCCGTGTTCAGCACGGTCGGAGAGCCCTGGGTGAGACGGGGATTGCGCAGACAGCGCTCGTAGGCGCGCCTGAGCAGCGCGACGGACTCGTCGTAGTCACCGCAGTCACGCAGGTCACGGCCGAGGTTCACCGCCGACTCGATGGTCAGAGGGTGGTCGTGGAGCTGGATCGCCTCGCGGAGTTCCAGTGTTCTGCGGTCGAGATCGCGGGCCCGGTAGTAGTTGCCGGAGAGCCGCAGGGCGACGGCGAGGTTGTTGGCCGCGCTGAGCGTGCGCGCGTTGTCCTCGCCGTAGTTCTGGTCGTATCTGCGGTAGGTCTCCTCGTCGTACTGCAGGGCCTCGGTCAGGCGGCCCAGGCCGCGCAGGTCGGCGGCGATGCTGCTGGTGGTCATCAGGATGTGCTGGTCGTCGATGTCGTCCAGCACCTCCAGCTGCCGCTCCAGCACCTCCTGGTCCAGGGCGAGGGACTCCTCGTACTTGCCCTGGGCGCGCAGGATGTTGGCGACCTGGAAGCGCATGTGCAGCGTCCAGCGTTCGTCGGGCGACTCCTCCGCCGACCAGGCGGCCACCCGCCGCAGGCTGTAGTCCATGGCCTGACTCAGCTCGCCCCGGCGGCGCAGCTGACGGACCCGGTCCACATAGAGTTCCTTGATGCCCTCGTCGGGGGCCATCTCGGCCCAGGGGGTGCCGAGGTGGGGCCAGATGATGCGGTACTTCTCCCAGGTGTTGGGGTTCTCCGGGTCGTCCCCGCTCGGCCGGGCGGCGATCAGTGAGCGGTAGACGACCTCCTGTGCCGCGTCGCGCTCCTCGGCGGTCATCGCCTCCCGCATCGCGCTCTGCATCATCCGGTGCACCGTCACGCTCCGGGCCTTGCGGTCCAGCGTGACCAGGGAGAACTTGCTGAGTTCCTTGTAGGCGCGGGAGACCGTGCGCACCCCGCCCAGGGCGCGGGAGACCTCGTAGCCCTCCAGGAGATCCATGGAGATCTCCTCGGGGCTGTAGTACGAGCAGATCTGCAGCAGCTTCACCGCCGGCGGGAAGCTCTCCCGCAGCTGCCTCAGGCCGAACTCCCAGGTGTTGGTACCGGACTTGACGACCGCGCCCACCGAGTTGTCGTCGGGGGCTCCGGTGGCCTGCGGCTGGAGCTTCTTGATGTAGTCGCGTACGTCGGCCCGGGTCTGCTCGATGAAGGCCGCGGCCCGTTCGATCGCGATCGGCAGGTCGCCCAGGGCCTCCGCGATCTGGTCGGCCTCCGTCCAGCCGCAGTCGGGCAGCCGGCTGTGCAGGTGGGCGATGCTCTCGTTCCGCTCGAACACCGGGATGTCCACGGTTTCCACGAACCGTCCCCAGCCCTCGGCGCGCTGACTGGTGACCAGGATGTGGCCTCTGCGGCCGTCCATCATGTACTCGGGCAGGTGGTCCGCCTCCGGGACGTTGTCCAGGATCAGCAGCCAACTGTCGTACCGGTCACCGTGGTTGAGGGCCTCGTACACCATCTTGGCCGTGTCGGTGGGGTTGGTACGCGCGGGCAGGCCCAGCGCCTCGGCCATGCCCGCGTACTGCTCGACGGCCAGGATCTTCTGCTCGGCCTGGATGTGCCAGACCACGTCGTAGTCGCTCTTGTAGCGCTTGGCGAACTCCTCGGCCAGCAGGGTCTTCCCCACCCCGCCCATGCCCTTCAGCACCAGCGCCCGGGTGTCGCCCTTCCAGAGCTTCTCCCGGATGCTCTCCAGGATTTCCGTACGACCCGTGAAGGACGACGTGCGCAGCGGGACGCCGAAGACCGAGGGCTCGGTCTTCGGGAAGCGGGGCAGTTTCGGCTCGTCGCCGGTGAAGTGGCTGCGTGACAGGGAATCGGCGCTCCGGCCGAACCAGGTCAGCAGAGCGTCACGACCCTCCTCACCGTCCTCGCAGCCCGTCATGTCGGCGAGCTGCTCCGTGAAGGGGGCCTCCAGGGACACCTGGTCGTCGACCTGCATCGAGACCAGCTGGTGCGCCCGCCGGTCGCTCTCCGCGTAGACCGCCTCCCAGGTGGTGCGGAAACGGGACGACCTGAGATAGGCCTCGGAGAAGATGACCAGGGTGTGCGAGGCCGACTCGACGCCCCGTTCGATCTCCTCCCGCACCTGTGAGCTCTCCGTGGTGCCTTCCTGCGCCAGGTGGACCTTGAAGCCCGCCTGCTCCAGCACGGCACCCGCCCAGTTGGCCCAACTGCGGTCCTGCGGGACGAAGCTGACGTACACGTCGGAGATCCGCGGCGGGCGGTGGCGGGTGTACCGGTCGAGGGTCTTGTGGCGCAGCGACTCGTCGATGCGGGGCATCGACTCGACCTGGCCGTCGGTGATGACCTCGGTGAGTCTCTCGTAGGCCGCGAGCAGGCTCTTGGGGTCCCCAGGCTTCTCCCTGAACGGGGCGAGGGTCTCCTCGTAGGAGTAGATGGGCCGGTAGGGGATCTCCACGCTCCCCCAGTAGCTCTCCGGGTCCCGGTCGGGGATGTGCTTGCGCACGATGCGGTCGAAGCGGTACTGGATCTGTCCCCGGGCGGCGTCGAGCCGGTCGGCCTCGGCGTTCTCCACCCGCATGGGGACGGGCAGGATGCGGATGTCCCGGTTGCCGTACAGCATTCCGTCGATGCGCTCGGCGACCCCGGCGGCGCCCTCGATGCTCTGGCTGCTCGGGGTGAAGCAGGTGACCACGGTGTGCGGCAGATTGACCGTGCAGATGTCGGAGATGTCGTTGAGTCCGGTGCGGCTGTCGATCAGGACGTAGTCGAAGTTCTCGACGAACTCGCGCTTGAGCCCCTCCAGGAACCTGGTGGCCAGGGGCCCGTCCATGAAGTCCTTCCAGTCGAACTGGGAGAACGCCGAGAGATAGCCCTTGTTCTTGGTGCCCGCCGGCATGTAGTAGAGCTGACCGCCCGAGGGGAAGTTCCAGTCGACCTGGATGAGGCAGCTGTTGAGGGTGATCCCGTCGGCCGTCTCCAGGTCGGACGCGCTCGCGTAGTCGGAACCCAGCTCGAACTGCGGGAAGGTCTCGCCCCTGCTCTGCATCGAGCGCGCGAACTGGGTGGATCTGCTGACCAGTTCGAGCACACCCGGCGTGGTCCGCAGCTGACTGTCGCTCAGGAAGGGGTGCAGGAAACGGTCCAGACCGGGGGCGTCGAGGTCCCAGTCGACCACCAGGACGCGATTGCCCGCCGAGGAGAGGATCCAGGCCGTGTTGGCGAGCGCCATCGTCCGCCCCGTACCGCCCTTGTACGAGTAGAACGTGATGATCCTGCGCGCGTCCTCGCCGGTCATGGCCTGCCCTCCACGCGACTGTCACCCCGGGGTAATTGTGAGTGAATGTACCGCAAGTACCGGATCTTGGTTGCCTCGGCCAGTTCGCCGAACCACCGGGTGAAGACATCCGCCCCGGCCAGCCCCCGTACGGCTTCCTGCTCCCCCACCCGGCCCTCGCTGATGAACCGGGGGAAGTTGGCCGCCAGCAGCCCACGCAGCCGGTCGGACTGCTCCTTCGTCTGGAGGTCGTCCCCCGCCAGAGTACTCAGCACCGCTGTCCACGGACGCCGGGCCCGGTCGAACTCCCTTGCCTCGCGAGCCATTTGGGAGTTCTCCAACGCCCAGGGGTCCACCACCAGGATCCATGGGGCGGTGGGGAGTTCGGTGTCCTGAAGCTCCGTCTGGAACTTGTCGAAGGGCTTCACGGTGGGCTCGAAGCCCAGGTTGCGGGCCAGCGCCTCCAGCAGTTCGACCAGAGGTCCCACGGCCGGGCCGTAGGGGCGCCAGTCGTCCACCCGCGGACCGTAGCGCGTGCTGTCGCGGCCGACCGGTAGTCCCTCCTCGGCCGGGGCGAGCACGGTGATGTGCAGCGGAGAGGCGAAGGGCGGATCGGCGAACGCGTCGTCCAGGCCCGCCAGCGTCTCCGGCTGCGGCGCCCTCCCCGCGCCGCCCGCCGGCCGCGGCCGGGTGGGCCCCGTGGCCGCCAGGTCGACGATGCGCTGGGCCAGCCAGTCGGTCACCTGGGCGACCTGGGCGGAGACCCGGTCCGCCGCGCCCTCGTCCTCCGGGTCCGGCCGCTCGGACAGCTCGAGCACCTGGTGGAGCAGCTGGTGCAGCCCCATGGACTCGTAGTTCTCGGCTGCCTCGCCGATGCCGTCCGGCACCTGCGGGTACTGCTCCTTGACCTTCTTCGGCAGCGACGTGGGCGAGTACGGCGTCCACAGCACCGGCACGATGCTCGGCCGGCCCTCCGGGGTGGCCCCCTGGGTGACGGCGGTCCACTGCCGGCCGCACTGGGGATTGCTGAAGTACCTCTTGGAGTACAGCGGAACGAAGACCTGGCAGTCGAGAAGCGCCTGGACCGACTTCTCCCCCGGCGTCCCCGGCCGTTCTACGAAACCGGCCTCCTCCCGCGTCACTCTCGCGCGCCGCGCCACTTTGCCGCACAGTTCGTCGAAGAACTGGAAGACCAGACGATTCGGATCCTGTGAGGCGTCCCGGTGTCGGGGAACAGGAACCCGCGCATAGCTCATGAAGAACATCGGCATCCTGCTACTCCCCCTCGAAGACGTTCCGGAGGTCTTTGAACAGCTCCGTGTCGCACGGTTCCAGGCTGGTCTGCTGGGCCACCTTGACGATCATCTGGGCGAGCGCCCACACAGAACTGCGGTACTTGGCGTGGCGGCCCGCCTGCTTCAGTCCGTAGAGGCCCGACTGCAGGTAGTCCTTACCCAGAACGGGGTGGGCGTACTGCACCTTCGCCGCGACCGGCGGCAGTGTCAGATGCTGCTGTCCCACCCAGAGGACGGGAATGATCGCGTTGCCCGTGTACGGCCGGGTCCGAAGCTGTTCCTCCTGACGCCGGGCGAAGGCGTCCCATTCCTTTCCGCACCATTCCCTCTTGAAGTACCGACTGGTGTAGATGGGCACGAAGACCCGGCAGGTGGCCAGGGCGTGTTTGAGTCTGCTCTGCCAGTCCTCGCCGAGATCGATGCTCTGGTCGAGGAATCCCGGCGATTCCTCGCCATCGTGATCCGTCAGCTGCATGATGTCGCTGCATAAGTGGGCGTGAAACTGCTCCAGAGCCATGTCCGACGGGTCTTTCTTCGCCCTCGTGCCCGTTATCGGCAACCGTGCGTAACTCATGAAGAACACGTACGGATCGGAGGAATCCGACGCCGGTGTCACCTGAGAAGCCGGATGAATCATGGACTCGCCTTTCCCCTCCCCCGTCGCCCACCTCGGGTCTCCCCGCCCCGAGCATCACAGCTGAATCTCCTCCAGGATCCATTGGAACGCGAAACCCGCTGTGGGTGCCAGGGGTCGGCCCGAGCAAGTTGTACCGGACACCCGTGCCAAACCCGTGCCGAAAAGGGGAGTTGACCGGAGGTCAGACGGCGATCGGGCCGGATTCGGCCACTCCGCCCAAGCTCTCGGCCTCGCCCCGGAGCCCACGCACGAACCGGTGTCCCAGGGCGGTCAGGGAGCCGGTTCCGGCCACCGTGTCGAGGGCGTCCAGTACCGCCGTGCGCCACTTGTCCGCCTCGACGCGGGAGCGTTCGTACAGGGCCGGGCCGACCCCGGCCACACCGCGGCGGACCCTGAGCCGCCAGATGTCGGCGACCGCGAGGTGGGCATACGCGCCCTGCACGATGGCGTCGAGGGGCCGGGCGTCGGGACGCCACAGCACGCGGTAGCGGCGGTCGTCGAGACCGTCGAGCAGGTCGAACATGTCGAGCATCGCGCCCAGTTTGACGTGCTGGTACTCGTGGACGATCAGCATGGCCAGATCCTCGGCCGAACGGGGCAGCGCGATGCCGACCGCCCCGAAGGCGTGCCGGGAGGTGGCGCTGACGTCGTCACCGGACGCGGCCGGCACGAGCGGGGTCACCGTGGTCAGCCCGGCGGCTATCCCCTGCGCGTACTCGGGGTACTCGGTCCTGATCAACTGCCAGGCCTCCCCGAACATCGTCTCCCACCGTCGGAATTCGGCCTCGGACAGCCGGGGCAGGGGCTTGTAGCCGTAGCAGTCACGGGAGGGGTCGAGGTCGTCGAGGGCCACTTCCAGTCCGTCGGCGGACAGATGGCGCAGGGGCTGCCAGCGCATCCCGTCGGGGGGCAGTTCCTGGCCCAGGGTCCGTCCTTCGACGGTGAGCGCGGTGTCGGCGGCCGTCACGGTGAGCGTTCCGGAGGGGCGACGACGACTGTCGGCACCCAGCGACAGCCGCCCCAGCCCCGGGAGATGGATCGCCGACCCCTCGGGCTCGTGCCGCAGCGGGACGGACAGGGTCAGCCGACCGCCGGCGCGCGCGACGGCCGACAGCGCGGCCTCCGCCGGCCGCCCCTCGGCCCGCCGACGCACCGGCTGCCCGCACGCGAGGGCCCACACGCGCAGGTACGGGTCGGCCAGCAGGACGTCCAGCGCGGCTGCGGGCAGGGCCAGGATCGCCTCCCAGCCGGGTCCCGAGTCGACCGGATCGCCGATTCCCGGGCCCGCACCCGCACCCGCAGCCATGCCTGCGGTCCCGTCCACACCCGCAACCACGCCCGCATCCGCCGGAGTCGGCCCGGCGGTCAGTCCCGGGCGGGAGCGGGTGCCGGGGGCCGGCCCTCGGCCGGGAGCCATGGCCCGGCCCGGATCCGGACCCTGGGTGTCCGCGCGGCGGGCCGCCGCCAGCAGTGCCCTGCGCTGGCTGTTCTGGGCCGCCGCCAGGGAGCGGACGGCCGCCGCGCCGCCGTATCCGGCGGCCAGTTCGTCGAAGTGGGTCCAGGACAGGCCGTGCCAGCCGTGGCGGACGTCGGCGTCGTTGCGCTCCGTGGCCTGGACGTACTCGATGATCTTCAGCAGGTCGGCGCAGTAGACGGAGGGGTTGTCGAACCCGTTGGAGGCGCGGTGGCGGTGTCCGTAGAGGCCGCCGCCGCAGACCGAGACGACGGGGCAGGCGCGGCACTGTGCGCTCAGTCCGTCCAGCCCGGCGCGGCGGGCCTGGATGCCCCGGTGCTCGGCGGCCTCCTCCAAGCGGTGGGTGGCGAGGTGCATGCCGGTCGCCGGGGCTCCCGGGTAGGCCGTCTTCAGCCAGTCCGCCTGTTCGAGGGCACCGTCGGTCTCGATCACGAGCAGGTCCGAACTGCCCAGTCCCAGTGCCTCGGTGAGGCTGCCACGGCCCCGGGTCAGCCGGCCGATGGACTCGAACATGCGGATGCGCATCGGCATGCCGTCGGCGATCCACCGCTTGTGCACGGCGATCAGCCAGTCCGCGTAGTCGGTCTCGCCGCCGGGGCGGGGTGGCGGGAACTCCCAGGTGGCGTGCGGCAGCAGGAAGTCCACAGCCGGCGGGCGGAGTTCGGCCAGCGCCCGGTACACCTCCACCGGGTCGTTCTCGACGTCGATGGTGCAGAGCAGTCCGCCGAAGGCTGCTCGGTGGGGCGGTGTGCCGAGGAGACGTACGGCGCGGACCGCATCACGGTAGGAGCCGGAGCCGTCCCGTCTGATCCGGTGGCGGTCGTTGGACGCCTCGTCGCCGTCGAGCGAGATGCTGGTGACGATGGACTCGTCGACGAGCATCGCGCAGAACTCGTCGTCCAGGCGGAGGCCGTTGGTCTGCATGCGCAGGTCGAGTTCGGCCACGCCGTGCAGCGCCGAGCGGAGCGAGCGGGCGAAGCCGCGCAGTCGTTCCCGGCCGGCGAGCAGGGGCTCACCGCCGTGCAGGACGACGTGCACCCGGGTGAGCCGGTGCGCGGCCGCGTGCTCGGCGATCCGCCCGGCCACATGACGGAACGTTTCGTCGGACATCGTCACCGGACGCCCGCGCCAGCTCTGGTCGGCGTGCTGGTAGACGTAGCAGTGGTCACAGGCCAGATCGCAACGGCTGTGCACCTTGATCACAAACTGGCGGAAGGGCCGCGCCGCCACCGTCACCGGTACGATCCCTCGTCGTTCCGGCCAGGCCGGTCAGAGCGACGACTGGAAGGCGGCCACCGGCTCTCCGCCACCTGCGAGCATCCTTGCCATGGCGGACTCCTGCGCGGACTCGGGCACCTCGTCCAGTGAGGTGTCGTGCAGGTCCCTGACCACGCTCGTGGCGAAGGGCTGCTCGTACCTGTCCATAGGCGTCGTCTCCTCGGGCGTACGGCTCCGGGCGGCACACCTCATAGTGACGGCCCGGTAACCGAACAGCAAGGCGATCGCAAGCCAAGTCCGCTGACCGGCGGGAAGTCGTTCGCCGACCGGCGAGGGGGCCTTCGTGATGAGAGGCGCCCTCGCCATGTCGTCGGCCGCGTGGCCGCTCACGAGGAGCGGCCGGGGTCAGGCAGCCCCGTCCTTCGAGGAGCCCGCGGGTGCGGTGAGATCGTCCTCCTCGGGAAGCTCTTCGACGTCGACGCCGCGGACTTGGGCCAACTCGTGCTTGAGCGCGGCCAGTTCGGTGCCGCCCGCCATGTGGTTGGTGAGTTCCTCCAGGCTGACCCGGTCGCGGGGGGCGCTCAGTTCGAGGGTGCCCAGGCGCAGGACGCTGAAGTGGTCGCCGACCATGTAGGCGTGGTGGGGGTTGTGGGTGATGAAGATGACGCCGAGGCCGCGGTCGCGGGCGGCGGCGATGTACTTCAGCACCACACCGGACTGCTTGACCCCGAGCGCGGCGGTGGGCTCGTCCAGGATGAGGACGCGGGCACCGAAGTAGACGGCGCGGGCGATGGCCACGCACTGGCGCTGACCGCCGGAGAGGGTGCCGATGGGCTGGTCGAGGTCGTCCAGGACTATGCCCATGTTCCGCAGTTCCTCGTCCGCGGTCTTCTTCATCTTCTCGATGTCGAGGCGGCGGATCGGCCAGGGGCCCTTGGTGAACTCGGAGCCGAGGAAGAAGTTGCGCCAGACCGGCATCAGGGGCACGGTCGCCAGGTCCTGGTAGACGGTGGCGATGCCGGCGTCCAGGGCCTCGCGCGGGGTGGTGAACCGCACCGGGTTCCCGTCGACGAGGACCTCGCCCTCGGTGTGCTGGTGCAGACCGGAGATGATCTTGATCAGGGTGGACTTGCCGGCACCGTTGTCGCCCAGGACGCAGGTGACGCGGCCGGGGTGGACGGCGAGGTTCACCCCGTGCAGGGCGCGGACGTTGCCGTAGGCCTTGCCGGTGTCGCGCAGTTCGACCACGGGCGACTGGTCGTCGGCCGCCGCTTCGGGGGTGCTGGTGGTGTTGCTGGTGGTCATGGGGTGGTTCACCTCCGGGTGGCCTGGGCGCGGACCCACAAGTTGACGAGGGCGGCGATCAGGAGCATCACGCCGAGGAAGGCCTTGAACCAGTCGGGGTTCCAGTTGGCGTAGACGATGCCCTGGTTGACCATGCCGAAGATGAAGGCGCCGATGACCGGGCCGATCGCGGAGCCGTAGCCGCCGGTCAGCAGGCAGCCGCCGATCACCGCGGCGATGATGTAGAGGAACTCGTTGCCCACGCCCTCGTTGGACTGCACCGTGTTGAACGAGAACAGCAGGTGCATGCCGACGAACCAGGCGCCCGCGCCCACGCCCATGAACAGGGCGACCTTGGTGAAGTTCACGGGCACGCCGACGGCCCGCGCACTGTCCTTGTTGCCGCCGACGGCGAAGATCCAGTTGCCGAACTTGGTGCGCAGCAGCAGCCAGGTCGCGATCGCGGCGAAGACCAGCCAGTAGAAGATCGTGATCTTGAAGTCGACGCCGCCGATGGAGATCTCGGAGGCGAAGACGCTCTTGGCCTGGTCGAAGCCGTCCATGTCGGCGATCGAGTCGGAGGCCACGTTGCCGGTGAAGATCTTCGTCACCGCGAGGTTGGAGCCCTGGAGGATCAGGAACGAGCCCAGGGTGACCAGGAAGCTCGGCAGGCCCGTCCTGATCAGCAGCCAGCCGTTGAACGCGCCGACTGCCAGGGAGACGACCAGGGCGACGAGCACGCCGGTCCACACGTTCACCGTCAGCTGGAAGCTCAGGATCGCCGCCGTCAGCGCGGAGGTCGTCACCGCGACACCGGCGGACAGGTCGAACTCGCCGCCGATCATCAGCAGCGCCACCGGCAGGGCCATGATGCCCATCACCGAGGCCTGGTACAGCACCGTCGCCAGCGAGCTCGCCTCACGGAAGGAGGGGGCGACGGCGAAGAAGAAGACGTAGACACCGATCGCGGCGATCAGCGCGCCGACCTCGGGGCGGGCCAGCAGACGCCGGCCCAGGGAACGCTGTGCGGTACGGCCGTCCTTCTGGGCGGCCGGCGGAGCCGGCGACGAGGAGGAACCCGTCGCCGGTGCCGTTGCTTGGGTCATGATCGGATCACCGGGTGCCCTTCGCGGCGAACTTGGCGATCTGGTCCACGTTGTCCTTGTCCACGAACGCCGGACCGGTCAGCACGGGAGCCTCGCCACCGCCGCTGTAGTTGCCGTTGTTCTTGTAGAGCCACAGCGAGTCCACGGCCAGGTAGCCCTGGAGGTAGGGCTGCTGGTCCACGGCGAACTCGATGTCACCCGCCTTGATCGCGTCCGTCAGCTCCTTGTTCAGGTCGAACGTCGCCACCTTTGCCTTGCTGCCCGCGTCGTCCACGGACTGCACGGAGGTCAGGGCGATCGGGGCGCCGAGCGTGACGACCTCGTCGATGGAGGTGTCCTGCTTGAGCTTCGCCGTGACGGTCGACTTCACCGACGGCATGTCCGTGCCGTTGACGTAGAGGTTCTCGGTCTTGCCCTTGAACGTCTTCTTCACGCCGGCGCAGCGCGCCTCCAGGGAGACATTGCCCTGCTCGTGGATGACGCAGACCGCGTGCTTCGCGCCGGTCTCGTTGAGCTTCTTGCCGAAGGCCTCGCCCGAGACCTGCTCGTCCTGACCGAAGAAGGAGAGCAGCCCCTGCTCCTGCCACACCTCCATACCGGAGTTGAGACCCACGACGGGGATTCCGGCCTTCTCCGCCTTGGCGATGACGTCCTTCATCGCATCCGGCTTGGCGAGGGTGACGGCGATGCCGTCGACCTTCTGGTCGATCGCGTTCTGCACGAGGTTGGCTTGGTTGGCCGCGTTCGGGTCGTTCGAGTAGACGAGCTTGACGTTGTCCTTGTCGGCGGCCGTCTGGGCACCCTTGCGGACGATGTCCCAGAAGGTGTCGCCCTGACCCGCGTGGGTCACCATCGCGACCGTCATCTGCGGAGTGTCGGCCTTGCCCGCGGCGGCGTTCGACCCGCCCTCCTCGGCCTCCTTGCCGCCGGAGTCGCTGGAGCAGCCGGCTATCAGCAGCGCGGAGGCCGCTGCCATGGCGAAGAAGGGGGCCACTCTGCGCGAGCGGGAGTACGTGCGGTCCATCTTTCCTGCACCTCACTGTGCGACAGGGGGAAAGGGAACGGGACAGCGTCGGGCGGATGCCCGCGCAGGCCCGGACGTTCGAAGTCCGGATCATTGTGCCGGTAGGCCGACTGCGCTGTTTCGTTGGGACGGGATACAAACCCCTGCCGGACCCCCCTGTCAAGACTTTGTTAAGACATCATTTCACGAGCAGGTCAGGATGTCAGTACAAAGCCTTGACAGGGGGTCGGTTCGGGTCCTAAACCTGGGATACATCCGGACCCGGGCGTGCGCACCCCCACGCGCGGCGGGTCTCCGCCGGCCCGCATCCCCCACCTGAGGAGCGACGCGCATGCCCGAGCCCGCCGAATCCCTCGATCCGATCACGACGGCCGTATCGGAATCGATCTCCATCCGTTGCAGACCGGCGTCCCCGTCGCGCGTGTCGAGCTGAGCCCACCCGTACGAAACCCCCACCACCACCCCAACCCGTGAGGTCCCGATGTCCCAGTCCCCCACCCGCCGGCTGACCGTCGCCCAGGCGCTGGTGCGGTTCCTGTCCGCGCAGTACACCGAGCGCGACGGTGTGCGCCACCGGCTGATCGCCGGAACCTGGGGCATCTTCGGCCACGGCAACGTCGCGGGCCTGGGTCAGGCGCTGCTCGAGGCCGGTGAGGAGACGATGCCGTTCCACCAGGGCCGCAACGAGCAGTCCATGGTGCACGCCGCCGTCGGGTACGCCCGCCAGCTGAACCGGCTCTCCGCGCAGGCGGTCACCACCTCCATCGGCCCCGGCGCCACCAACCTGGTCACCGGCGCCGCCCTCGCCACCATCAACCGGCTGCCCGTACTGCTGCTGCCCGGCGACTACTTCGCGACCCGCACCGCCGACCCGCTGCTCCAGCAGTTGGAGCACCCCACGGAGGCCGATGTCTCGGTCAACGACACCCTGCGCCCGGTCTCCCGGTACTTCGACCGGATCACCCGCCCCGAGGCGCTGATCCCGGCCGCCCTGAACGCCATGCGGGTGCTCGCCGACCCCGTCGACACCGGCGCCGTCACGCTCGCGCTGCCGCAGGACGTCCAGGCCGAGGCGTACGACTGGCCGGAGGAGTTCTTCGCCGACCGCGTGTGGAACGTACGCCGTCCCCTGCCCGACCCGGTCGAGCTGGCGGAGGCGGTGCGGGCGATCCGTGCCGCGCGACGGCCGCTGATCGTCGCGGGCGGCGGCGTCCACCACAGCGAGGCCGAGGAGGCGTTGAAGGCACTGGTCGACGCCACGGGCATCCCGGTCGCCTCCACCCAGGCGGGCAAGGGCTCGCTGCGCCACGACCACCCGGCCGATCTCGGCGGCATCGGCCACACCGGCACGGCGGTCTGCGACGACCTGGCCCGGACGGCCGACCTGATCGTCGGTGTCGGCACCCGGTACACGGACTTCACCACCGCCTCCCACACACTCTTCCAGGACCCGGACGTCCGTTTCGTCAACCTCAACATCGCCGCGTTCGACGCCCACAAGCTGGCCGCCCGGACGGTGGTCTGCGATGCGCGGGCGGGGCTCGCAGCGCTCACGGACGCGCTCGCCGGCCACCGGGTGGACGAGGCGTACGAGGCCGAGTACCGGGCCGGCAAGGAGCACTGGGAGCGGGTCGTCGAGGCCGCCTGCACCGCCGCCGACGAGCACGCCGTGCCCACCCAGACCCAGGTGCTCGGCGCCCTGGACTCGGTCGTCGGCGACGAGGACGTGGTCATCAACGCGGCCGGCTCGCTCCCCGGCGACCTGCACAAGCTGTGGCGGGCCCGGGGCCCCCGCCAGTACCACCTGGAGTACGGCTACTCCTGCATGGGCTACGAGATCCCCGCCGGGATCGGCGTCCAGCAGGCGGCACCCGGCACGGCCGTCTGGTCGCTGGTCGGGGACGGCACCTATCTGATGATGCCCACGGAGATCGTCACGGCCGTCCAGGAGGGCCTGCCGGTCAATCTGGTCCTCGTCCAGAACCACGGCTACGCCTCCATCGGCGGCCTCTCCGAGTCGGTCGGCGGCGAGCGCTTCGGCACCGCCTACCGCTACCGCGCCGCCGACGGCACATTCTCCGGCCCCCCGCTCCCGGTGGACCTCGCCGCCAACGCGGCCAGCCTCGGCATGGACGTCATCCGCGCCAAGACCGTCAAGGAGCTGCGCGACGCGCTGGCGGCGGCCCGCGCCTCGGACCGGCCCACCTGTGTGTACGTCGAGACCGACCCGACGCCCACGGCTCCCCCGGCCGAGGCCTGGTGGGACGTCCCGGTCGCGGAGACCGCCTCGCGGCCCGCGGCCGTGGAGGCGCGCACCACCTACGACCGCGAGGTGGCCCAGCGGCGCCGCCACCTCTGACGGAGCGCCGCCCTCCGGGGCGGCTTCTCCCCAGCCGCATCCGCGGGTCATGTAAGGACAATGCGTTGACAGGGGTTCCTGTCATCCGGACGGACGGATACCCTCATGGGCGTGACCAGCGCGACTACGGGGAGTACAGGGAGTCTCGGCCTCAGCGTCGACCGGAGCAGCCCGGTGCCGCTGTACTACCAGCTGGCCCGCCAGCTGGAGTCGGCGATCGAGCGCGGTGCGCTCGGCCCGGGCAGCCTCCTGGGCAACGAGATCGAGCTCGCCGGCCGTCTCGGCCTGTCCCGGCCGACGGTACGGCAGGCCATCCAGTCGCTCGTCGACAAGGGCCTGCTCGTACGCCGCCGGGGCGTCGGCACGCAGGTGGTGCACAGCCAGGTCAAACGGCCGCTGGAACTGAGCAGCCTGTACGACGACCTGGAGGCGGCCGGCCAGCAGCCCACGACCAAGGTGTCGCTGAGCGAGATCCGGCCGGCCTCCGCCGAGGTCGCGGCCGCCCTGGGCATCGCCGAAGGCGCCGATGTGCACCTCTTCGAGCGGCTGCGCCTCACCCACGGTCAGCCGGTGGCGTTCCTCTCCAACTTCGTCCCGGCCGGGCTGCTGGAGCTGGACACCGAACGCCTGGAGTCGACGGGCCTGTACAGGATGATGCGCAACGCCGGTATCACCCTGCACAGCGCCCACCAGAGCGTCGGCGCCCGTATCGCCACGGCCGAGGAGGCCGACCGCCTCGGCGAGCCGGAGGGCGCCGCACTGCTGACCATGCAGCGCACGGCGTACGACGACACCGGGCGCGCCGTCGAGTACGGCGCCCATGTCTACCGGGCCTCCCGCTACTCCTTCGACTTCCAGCTGCTCGTCCGCAACTGACGTCGAGACCGGGGCGGTTCAACCGTTCTCAGAGGTTCACCCAGGCCCCCGACTCGGCGGAGCGGCTCATCGCGTCCAGCGCGGTGGCGCTGTGCACGGCGTCGGCGAGGGTGGTGCCGTGCGGGGTGCCGTCGGCGATGGAGCTCAGGAAGTTGTACGCCTCGATCACCTTGAGGTCGTCGTAGCCCATGGCGTTGGCGGAGCCCGGCTGGAACGCGGCGTACGTGCCGTGGCCGGGACCGACGTAGAGGGTGTGGACGGACTGGTCCTGGTAGGCGTCGCCCTTGCTGACGCCCAGCTCGCCCATGCGGCGGAAGTCCCAGAAGAGGGCGCCCTCGGTGCCGTGGATCTCGAAACCGTAGTTGTTCTGCTCGCCGACGGAGACCCGGCAGGCCTCCAGCACCCCCCGGGCGCCGGAGGTGAAACGGAGCAGGCAGTTGACGTAGTCCTCGTTCTCGACGGGGCCGAGTTCGCCGCCCGAGGCACGGGTGTGGCCGGCGGTGGCACCGGCGGGCCGGGCCCGCTCGGGGACGAAGATCGCCGTGTCGGCGGTCAGCGAGGCGATGTCGCCGAGCAGGAAGCGCGCCAGGTCCACCCCGTGCGAGGCGAGGTCGCCGAGGACCCCGCTGCCCCCGCGCTGCCGCTCGTACCGCCAGGTCAGGGCCCCCTCCGGGTGGGCCGCGTAGTCGCTGAAGAGGCGGACGCGGACATGGGTGACGGTGCCGATCTCCCCGGCGACGATCAGTTCGCGGGCGGCTTCCACGGCGGGCGCGTTGCGGTAGTTGAAGCCGACGGTGCCCTGGACGCCGGCCTTCGCGACCGCGTCGGCGACGGCGCGGGCGTCGGCGGCGGTGAGCCCGACCGGCTTCTCGATCCAGATGTGCTTGCCCGCCTCGGCCATGGCGACGCCGATCTCGCGGTGCAGGAAGTTCGGCGCGGTGATGCTGACCGCCTGGATCCGCGGGTCGTCGAGCACCTCCCGCCAGTCCCGGGCAGTGCCGGCGAACCCGAACTGCCGGGCCGCCTCCTCGGCGCGCCCGGGGACCTCCTCGACGACGGTGACCAGCTCGGGCCGCAGGTCCAGCTGTGGGAAGTGGTGGGCCACCCGTGCGTAGGCCTGGGTGTGCACCCGTCCCATCCAGCCGAACCCCACGACGGCGACACCGAGCCCACGCACCATGACTGCCCTTCTTTGGACCGTTCCAAAAGCGTACGCCGCTCACACTGCGGGCATGCTCGGGCACTGTCAAGCCCTTTGACACGGACACCCCGCTGTGGAACGGTCCAGGCCATGAGACCTGGACCCGCGAGCCCGACGATCCGCGACGTCGCCGAGCGGGCCGGCGTGTCCAAGTCGCTGGTCTCGCTGGTGCTGCGCGGCTCGCAGCAGGTGCGCGAGGAGAAGCGGCAGGCGGTGCTGGCCGCCGTGGACGAGCTGGGGTACCGGCCGAACGCCGCCGCGCGCAGCCTGAGCGAGCGCCGGACCCGCACGGTCGGCGTCCTCCTCAACGACATGCGCAACCCCTGGTTCGTGGAGCTGCTCGACGGCCTCAACTCCCGGCTGCACGACAACGGTCTGCGCATGCTGCTGGCCGACGGCCATCTCAACCGGCGGCTCGGGGAGGACCTCACCCGCACCTTCACCGAGCTGCGGGTCGACGGGCTGATCGCGGTCGGCACCCTGCCGCCCTCCGAGGCGCTGCGCACGGCGGCCGGGCTCGTCCCGACGGTGGTGGCGGGTGCCCGCGAGCCGGCGCTCCCCCAGGTGGATGTCGTCGCGGGCGACGACCAGCAAGGCGCCCGTCTCGCCACCGAGCACCTCATCGGCCTCGGCCACCGGCGCATCGCGCACATCGCGGGGGACGGTGTGGTCGGGGCGCTGCGCCGTCGCAGTTTCGAGACGGTGATGCGCGAGCACGGGCTGGGCGATCTGGCGGCCGTCGAACGGGGCGACCTGACCGAGGAGGGCGGCTACCGCGCCACGGTCCGGCTGCTGAACCGCCCCGAACGCCCCACCGCCGTCGTGGCGTTCAACGACATGGCCTGTGTGGGCGCGCTCTCCGCCGCCGAGGAACTGGGCCTGAGGGTGCCGCGCGACCTCTCCCTCGTCGGCTACGACAACACGTACGTCTCCCGGCTGCGCCACCTCTGGCTCACCACCGTGGACAACGCCAGCCACGACGTGGGCCGCACCGCCGCGCAGTGCCTGCTGGACCGCATCGCCGATCCGACACGCCCCGCCAAGGTCGTCCTCACCACGCCGACGCTGGAGGTCCGGGGGACCACGGGCCCGCCGGGCGGCCGCTGAAAGGCCGTCCGGGCTCGTCGGTGTCGAGCGCGCGCCCGGGGCAGGGTGACGAGCCGTCAGCTGGGTGGCGGCAGGCAGTGGTCGTCGGGCGCGACGGTCTGCCAGATGCGCCGGCCGATGTCCCTCAGCTGCCGCTGCTGGGCCCGGGTGAGCGCGTCGAACACATAGCGGCGTACGGCGGCGGCGTGGCCCGGCGCGCTCGCGACGAGCTTGGCGTGTCCGGCATCCGTGAGGACGGCCAGGGTGTAGCGCCCGTCGGAGGGATCCGGAACGCGGCGCACCCAGTCGCTCTTCTCCAGCCGCTTCACGAGGTGGGAGAGCCGGGACAGCGACGAACCGACGTACCCGGCCAGGTCACTCATCCGCAGCGTGCGCCCCTCGGTCTGGGACAGCATCGCCATCACCACGTACTCGACGTGACTGACACCCGCGTCCCGCTGCAGCTCCGCGTCCAGCGCGCTCGGCAGCCTGACCATCACGCCCGCCAGCGCGTGCCAGGTCTCCATCTCCTCGTCGGTCAGCCAACGCGACTGCTGCGGTGTCTCCATGGCGCCCACTCTACGTGCGGCCACCATCGACCAGGCCCGTTCCGGCCCGCCGAATGACTTGACGCTTCAAGTCGATCAGCCTACGTTTTGAGCCTCCACTTCTCTTGAACATTCAACCCACCCGTTCTCGTCCCTCCTGAGGAAGAACCTGCCATGAACGTCACTCTCTGGATCATCGCGGGCCTGCTCGCGGCCGCCTTCCTCGCCGCCGGCCTGATGAAGACCGCCCAGTCCAAGGAGAAGCTGTCGGCCTCCGGCATGACGTGGGTCGACTCCTTCTCCCCGGGCATGGTGAAGACCATCGGCGCGCTGGAGGCCCTGGGCGCCATCGGACTGATCCTTCCGGCGCTCCTCGACATGGCCACGGTGTTCGTCCCGCTCGCGGCGACCGGTCTCGCCGTCACGATGCTCGGCGCGGTCGTCTTCCACCTCCGCCGGGGCGAGACCAAGGAGACGGCACCGAGCCTGGTGCTGCTGGTCCTGGCGATCGTGGTGGCCTGGGGCCGGTTCGGGCCGTACGCGTTCTGAGTCCTACTCCGCCTCAGGAACGGCCCCCGCCGTGAGCAACACGGCCGCCGTCTCGGTGTGGAAGCCGGCGGCCGCCCAGTCGAGCGGGGAGCGGCCCGTGCCGTGGTCCTCGCGGAGGTCGGGATCGGCGCCGTGGGCGAGGAGTTCGCGCACCGCCTCGATGTGCCCCCAGCACGCGGCGCCGCACAGCGGGGTGCCCTCCGCGCCGTGTCCGCTCTCGGTGTCGGGCGAGGCCCCGGCTGCGAGCAGCAGGCGCACGGTGTCGGCGGCCCCGTGGACGGCGGCCGCGTACAGGGGCGTCGTCCCCTCGGCGTCCGTCGTCTCGGCGGGGGCTCCGGCGCGCAGCAACGCGGCGACACCGGCGGTGTCACCGATCGATGCGGCCCCCACCAGCCGGTGCGACAGTTTCTTCCGCCGCCGTCTGTTCACCCTCGCCCTGTCCCTTCGCGATACGCCCGGAGCGTCGACACGTCACACGGCGTCGGCCCGTCAAGGGGGTCAGCCCATCACACGCCCTCCCGTGTGGCGACCGATTTTTCGCACACGTCGACTGGTCCGTGCACCTCTCCTCGTACCTCTCCTCGTACGTCGACGGCCGTGAGCGCCAGCGCCAGCAGTCCCGGTACGAGGAACACGAGCGGCAGCAGCATCCAGGCGCTCGCCACCGCCGTGGCCACGGCGAGGACGACCAGGGCGCTGCCGCCCGGATCGCGCACCGCGTCGCGGGCCGCGCCCCGTACCGCCCCGGGCCAGTCGTCGACCGACTCGGAACGGGCGCAGGCCCGCAGACCGATCACGGCGGCGCCGGTGCCGAGCGCGGCGGCGAGGAGGGCGAAGGCCCGGCCACCGGGGAGCCCGGCACCGGCCAGGGCCAGGTCGACCAGGGCGAGGGCCAGGCCCGCGAGGGCGAGGAACCCGGCGGCCAGGTCGCCCGGCCGCAGCCGCCGGCACAGCGCCCCGAGGAACCGGGCGGCCGTGACCGGGCGGTCCTCCCGTACGCCCCGCAGGACCGCGCAGGCGGTGGAGAGCGCGGCCGGCAGGGTCACCAGCGGGAGGCTCACCACCGCCACCGCGACGCCCAGGCTCAGTACGTCCGCGAACAGCGTCATCCGGGGGCCGAAGATCTCGCCCGGCTCCCTCTTCGTCCGCACGGGGCGCACCCTCGTCACCCCTTGATCCCGGAGTTGGCCATGCCCTCCACCAGGAACCGCTGGAAGGCGAGGAAGAACAGCACGATCGGGAGGAGGGCGATGACGGACATGGCGAACATCGGGCCGAACGCGGAGGTGCTGGACGCGTCCACGAAGGACCTCAGGGCCAGGGTCAGGGTGAACTTCTCGGGCGAGAAGAGATAGATCAGCTGGGTGAAGAAGTCGTTCCAGGTCCAGATGAAGGTGAAGATCGCGGTGGTGATCAGGGCGGGCCGGGTGAGGGGCAGGATCACCGAGAGGAAACTCCGGAACGGGCCGCATCCGTCGATACGGGCCGCCTCCTCCAGCTCCCTCGGCAGTCCGCGCATGAACTGCACGATGAGGAAGACGAAGAAGGCCTCCGTGGCGAGGAACTTCGGCAGGATCAGCGGCCAGTAGGTGTTCACCATGCCGAGCTGGTTGAAGATGATGTACTGCGGGATCAGCACGGCGTGGTGCGGCAGCATGATCGTCGCGATCATGAAGGCGAAGAGCGGCCCCCGGAAGCGGAAGCGCAGCCGGGCGAAGGCGTACGCGGCCAGGGAGCACGACAGGACGTTCCCGACGACCGCGCCACCGGCGATCAGCAGGGAGTTGCCGAGCAGTCGGCCCACCGACACGTCGTTGACGCCGTCGAGCGCGGTCTCGTAGTTGGACCACTGAAGTCGGCTCGGGAGCAGGTCGAGACTGGCGATGACCTCGTCGGCGGGCTTCACGGAGGTCGCCAGCAGCCAGGCCAGCGGGTAGAGCATGACGAGGAGCGCGGCCAGACAGCCGGCGTGCAGCGCCACCCGCCGCCAGGCAACGGGCTTGCGCAGCAGGGGCGTTGCGGATGTGGTGCTGGTCATCGGTCCCCCTCGGAGGCGTAGAAGACCCAGGAGCGGGAGGTGCGGAAGAGGATCGCGGTGACCGCGCCGATGGCGAACAGCAGCACCCAGGCCATGGCGGAGGCGTAGCCCATGTGGGAGGCGACGAAGCCTCGGTCGTAGAGGTAGAGCGTGTAGAAGAGGGTGGAGTCGGCGGGGCCGCCCTTGCCCGCACTGATCGCGAAGGCCGGCGTGAAGACCTGGAAGGCCTGGATGGTCTGGAGGACCAGGTTGAAGAAGATCACGGGCGACAGCATCGGGACCGTGATCGACAGGAAGCGGCGCCAGACACTCGCGCCGTCCACCTCGGCCGCCTCGTACAACTCCCCCGGGATCTGCTGGAGTCCGGCGAGGAAGATGACCATGGGGGCGCCGAAC
This sequence comes from Streptomyces sp. 11x1, assembly GCF_032598905.1. Taxonomy (NCBI): domain Bacteria; kingdom Bacillati; phylum Actinomycetota; class Actinomycetes; order Kitasatosporales; family Streptomycetaceae; genus Streptomyces; species Streptomyces sp. 11x1. Next base: position 2,175,765 of record NZ_CP122458.1, read on the forward strand.
TGCCACACCGTCAGCAGGGCCACCGCGAACAGCGCCCAGCCCGGCCGGTTGACCCAGCCGCCGGTGCCGAGGAGGTTGTCGACGGTGCCGCCGTCGTTGAAGATCGCCCGCCAGACCAGGGCGATGGACATGGAGGCGCCGAGCAGGGAGGGGGCGTAGAAGGCGGAGCGGTAGAAGCCCCGCCCGCGTTTCATGTTCCTCAGGGCCAGGGCGACCAGGAGGGCGAGGGCCAGTTGGAGCGGGACGGCGATGACGACGTACATCAGGGTCGTCGCCACCGAGCGCCAATAACGCGGGTCCTCGGTGAACATCTGGGTGTAGTTGCGCAGGCCCACCCAGTTCGGGGCGCTGAAGAGGTCGTAGTCGGTGAAGGAGAGGTAGAGCGAGACGGCCATCGGGAGCAGGGTCAGGACACAGGCCCCGAGCACCCAGGGGGACAGGAAGACCCAGGCCGCGCCCTCGCGCCGACGGGGGCGTCCGGGCCGGTCCGGCGGGCGAACTCCCTTCTTCCGTACGGTCGTCGGCAGTTGTGTGGTGGTCATGACCTCAGCTCCGCCTTCGCCTCGATGAGGTAGTTCTCGGCGGCCTCACGGGGGGACATCCGCTCGTAGGACACCTGGTCGTAGTCGCGCTGGAACGTGGTCTGCAGGGCGCTGTCGCCCGACGGGGGCGCCTGGGGCGGCGGGGCGAGCCTTCCTTCGACCGTGGCCTGGTACTCGTAGATGGTCCTGTCGAAGTCCTTGAGGTCGGCCGCGATGTCCTCGCGGATCGACTCGTTGACGGGGATGCCCCGGGTGGCGCCGAGGATCTGCGCGGCCTCGTCGTCGTTGAGGAGGAAGTCGACGAGCCGGGCGGACTCCTCCGGGTGGCCGGAGTCGGCGGCGACCCCCATGAACATGGAGGGCTTGAAGTACTGGCCCGCAGTGCCGTCCTCGCCCGCCGGCATGGGGGCGAGGGAGATCCCGGTGGGGACGAGCGCCAGGTATCCGCTGGCCGGGGCGTCCCAGTTGACGTCGGAGGCGGCCTTGCCCCGGCCGAGCGGGGTGTTCTCGACCGAGCCGTCGAGCTGGGTCGTCTGCTCGGCCGGCGAGACGGCGCCCTCTCTGCGCAGCCGGTCGGTGAAGGTCCACCAGCGGGTCAAGTCATCGACGTCGAAACCCAGTCGGCGGTCCTCGGTGTACAGGGCCCTGCCCTGGCCGCGCAGCCAGATCTCGAAGGCGTCCTCGCTCTGGCCAGGGTCGGTGCCGCCCGGCTCCCCCGTCTTCTCGGCCACCGTCCGCATGGCGTCGGCCCATTCGCTCCAGGTCCAGCCGACCCGGGGCGGTGCGAGTCCGGCCGCCCGCCATTTCTCGGTGTCGTAGACCATGGTCTCGGTGCCGCGGCCCTGCGGTACGGCGTACTGCCTGCCGTTCACCCTGCCGGTGGCGAGCAGTCCCGGTTCGAACTCGGCGGTGTCCAGGGCGCGTCGCTGTTCTGCGAGGTCGAGGAGGACGCCACCGGACGCGTACTGGTCGATCATCCGGTAGTCGAGCTGCATCACGTCCGGGGCGTCGCCGCCGGCCGCCTGGGTGGCGAGTTTCTGCTTGTACGCCTCGTAGCCGGCGAAGGAGGTCTGGACGTCGATCCCCGGGTTCTTCTTCTCGAAGAGCTCGACGGCCGCCTGGGTTCTGGCGGCCCGGTCGGGGTTGCCCCACCAGGTGTAGCGCAGGACGACCTCGCCGCCGGCACCGCCCGACCCGTCCGGTCCGGAGCAGCCGGTGAGCAGCGCGCAGAGCGCCAGCACGGTGGCCGCCGCACGGGGTTTCCAGGACTCCTTCGTCCTGATTCGGGGCATGAGTGGGTCACCTCTTTCACTAGAAAGCGCTTCCACCCCCCGTAGTGACCCTAGGGAAGGTCCGGATGTCACAACAAGACCCCTGCACCACCTCCCTACAACCCCGCCGTGCGGCCGTGGTGGGTCTCGGTGCCCGGGCACGGATGTTCACCGAGGCCCTGACGGGTCGCTTCGCGGAGCGGATCGAACTGGTCGGCCTCTGCGACCCGAACGCGCACCGGATGGCCGTCCACAACGCCTGGATCGCCGCCGACCACCCGGGCCGCGCACCCGTACCCGCCTACGCCGCCGGGGAGTTCGAGGAGATGCTGCGGCGCGAGCGGGTCGACCTGGTGGTGGTGTGCGGGGTGGACCGGACCCACGACCACTACATCGTGCGGGCCCTGGAGGCAGGCTGCGACGTCGTCACGGAGAAGCCGATGACGACCGACGCCGAGCGCGCCCGCCGCGTCCTGGACGCGTGTCGCCGGACGGGCCGCGAGGTGCGGGTGGCCTTCAACTACCGCTACAACCCCCTCCACTGCGCCGTGCGGGAGCTGCTCGCGAGTGGGGAGATCGGCGAGGTCGGCTCGGTGCACTTCGAGTGGCTGCTGGATCTACGGCACGGCGCGGACTACTTCCGCCGCTGGCACCGCGCCAAGGCCAACTCCGGTGGGCTGCTGGTCCACAAGTCGAGCCACCACTTCGACCTGGTCAACTGGTGGCTCGGCACCCGCCCCGAGAGCGTGTTCGCCCAGGGCGGCCTCTTCTTCTACGGCGACGAGGCGGGCCGGCGCCGGGGCCTCGCCCGCGACTACGCCCGCGCCCACGGCTCCCCCGCCGCCGAGGACGACCCCTTCGCGTTGCGTCTGGCGGACTCCCCCGTCCTCAGCGCGCTCTACCTGGACGCCGAGGAGGCGGACGGCTATCACCGCGACCAGAACGTCTTCGGCCCCGGCGTGACCATCGAGGACGACATGGCCGTCCTGGTGCGCTACGCGTCCGGCGCCACCCTGACCTACCACCTGACGGCCTACTCCCCCTGGGAGGGCTACCGCATCGCCTTCAACGGCAGCGAGGGGCGCGTGGAGCTGCTGGTGGAGGAGTCGACGTGGACCCGGCCGCACGTCCCCGTGACCGGGGCGAGCCCGGTGCTGCACGGCGCCGAGGCGGGCGAGGAGCCGGGCAGGACACAGCTGCTCGTACGCCGGTTCTGGGAGCCGCCTCGTGAAGTGAAGGTCGAGACGGCCGAGGGAGGGCACGGCGGTGGCGATGTCCGCATGCTGGCCGACCTGTTCGGGGAGCGGGTGCCGGACGCACTGGGGCGGGCGGCCGACGCGGCGGACGGGGCACGGTCCCTGGTGACGGGCCTGGCGGCGAACCGGTCGCTGGAGACGGGGGTGCCGGTGACGGCGCGGGATCTGCTGGACGTGTGAGCCCGCGCCGGGGCGGTCGGCGCGGGGCGGCACGAGTGTCTCGCCCTCGACCGGCCGGGCGTGGCGAGCCGTTCAGAAGGCGCAGCGGGTCACCAGAGGAGTTGGAGGCGCTCCGGGGAGCGGTGGATCAAGGTCGGCCGCATGGTGATCCGTTGGCCGTCCGCCAGGCGCAGGCCCGGCAGGCGGCTGGTCAACACCTCCCAAGTCAGGCGGAGTTGTTCGCGGGCGACTGGCGAGCCGGCGCAGGTGTGGGTGCCGAAGCCGAAGGCGCCGGGAGAACCGGGTGGGCGTCGGGGCATCCGGGCGCGACGCGACCCTCCGCGTGCCCCGGCACCCGCCTCCGCCTCGGCTGTTCGCTTACGCTCGCCCCGTGGTTCTCTTCCTCCTGGAACGCCTCACTCCGCTTCCCGTGGACCGCGCCTGGCGGCTCCTGACCGACTGGCCCCGGCACGCGGACGTCGTACCGCTGACCCGCGTCACCGTGCGCACGCCTCCGCCGACCGGAGAGGGCACGGTCTTCGTGGCCCGCAGCGGTGTGGGGCCGCTCGCCTTCGACGACTCGATGGAGGTCGCTCTCTGGCAGCCACCGGAGGCCGGAGCTCCCGGTAAGTGCCGTCTGGTCAAGCGTGGTTCGTTCGTCACCGGCTGGGCCGAGATCGAGGTCCATCCGTACGGTGACGGCGCCTCCCGCACGGTCTGGCGCGAGGACCTGCGGGTGCGATGGCTGCCGGGTCTCTTCGACGGCCCGCTGGCGTGGACGGCGAGACGAATGTTCGGCCGCGCCATGGACGGACTGCTCGGGGACGACGGCCGACGGCCGCACTGAGCCACTCGTTCCGACGAGCCCTTCGTGGCCCGCCGTTGGGCATCGTTGTCAGACCTTCCGTCTAATGTCCGAAGCATGAGCACACACCGCCACACCACCACCCGGGAGTCCTACGACACGGTTGCCACCGACTACGAGAAGCTGCTGAGAGACGAGTTGGC